>JBAYHN010000011.1:0-25094 GCA_041666125.1 Candidatus Altimarinota bacterium
CATAATTGCGCGGCAAAGTTTTTTGTCGAGTAAGCCCAAATCCATATTTATTTCCGCACTGGCTTCTTTTATTAAGCCAAGAGCTTTTATAAAAACTCGCGGTGCGCGAAGGCCTGTTAGCTGAAAGTTTTTTAGTGCTCTGGTTGTAAATATTCCGTAATAAACGTGTGATGGCACCTGGAGTCTACCAAGCGCATCCTTCTCCAATCTTCCTTTCATATGTTGCAATTTGTAGCAGGTTTAAACCGTGTTTGCAATTGTTTAAGGGCTCTCCGAGGGCTAAAATGTCCGCGCCAGACAATGAAAACCCTTATAATAGACAATTACGACTCTTTTACCTATAACCTACCAATACACAGCGGAGCTTGGTGGTAATCCGGTTGTTAAAAAAAATGATGAGATTTCGCTAAAGCAAATTGAAAAATTAAAGCCGACGCACATAATTATTTCGCCGGGTCCTGGAACGCCGGAGCATAAAAAAGATTTTGGAATTTGTGCTGAGGTTATAAAGTATTTCGCAAATCGCACACCTATTTTGGGTGTCTGTTTGGGCCACCAGGGGATTATTCATGTTTTTGGAGGGAAGATAATAAAAGCTCCAAACCCAATGCATGGCAAAACTAGCAAAATTAAAATTCTCAGTGATGCTCAAATAAAAAAACTCGGCTGTAAATATGAATCGATTTTTAAATCTCTACCGCAAAAAATAGAGGTCATGAGATATCATTCTCTTGTCGGCGACGCAAAAACTTTTCCGCAAGATTTTGTGGTTACCGCGCAAACTTCGGACGGGCTAATTATGGCTCTGCAAAGCCGAGAGTTGCCAATGTTTGGCATTCAATTTCACCCGGAATCTTTTTGTACGCCGCACGGAAAGAAAATCATCAAAAACTTTCTAGCCATTCGAATTTAACTTCGCTGTAGTCTTTTAGAATTTTGTCCGCGCCCGCGGCCTGCAATTTTTTTGCATCGCTCGTGGTGGTGAATGCAATACATTTCATTCCCGCGCTTTTTGCCGCTTCAACTCCAAAATCGGTGTCTTCAAAAACTATGCAGTCGGCAGGCGCAACGCCAAGTCTCTTTGCCGCTTCAATAAAAATGTACGGTGCCGGTTTTGGCGCAGCCACTTCTTCCCCAGAAACTATCTCATCAAATTCATCCGAAATGCCAATATTTTTTAGCATTTCGATAATACTTTTCTTTGAAGAACCGGACGCAATCGCTTTTTTGCCGCCGCGCACATTTATTTCTTTTAAAAATTCAAAAAAACCATTCACTTCTTTAAGTTTCTTCCCTTTTAAAATTTGCCCAAAATAATCAATTTTTTTATTAACCAAAGCTTTAACATCAAAATCTTTTATGTTGTTTCTTCCCAAAACAGAGCGAATGATATTTGGCGATCCCGTACCCACAAAAACGTCGTTAAATTCATCAAAATCCCACTTAATGCCAAAATCGTCGAACAGTTTTTCGTACGCTTCAAAATGCGTAGGATGAGAGAGCACAATCGTGCCATCCAAATCAAAAATAAAAGCTTTCATGTATTAAGTTTTAATACACCTTAAGCGCAAGATATCCCAATCCTACCGCGATAAGTACAAGTACAGAAGCCATTGTATAAACCATTGAATTTTTCTGTACGAACTTAATCATTTGTTTGCGCACAAAGCTTGGAAACCACATCCAAACAACGCCCTCCAAAAGCATTAAATAGCCCAAAACAGTCATAATGCTGCGGTTGGAACTGAATTTTATTGTCCAGTGTGTATTCAAAATCAAAAATGCGAATGCGAAGAATAAAACAGATGCAAGTCTAAGAGTTGCATTTCCGGAATTGAAAAAATCTTCAAAAGCTTCCTTGTATTTTTTTACGTTATAAAACGCAGGCAATGCGATAATTAAACATAGACCTGCAATTCCAAAGGCGATGTGTTGCATTGGAATTCCCTGGATAAAATTTGTTGCTAGAAGTGTAGGCATATAGAGAAAATAAGATTAAAAAATATAGCCACAGGTATTGTAAAGTGTGTTAGGATAATTGTAAATGATCTTAACTCATTTTTTTGGGGCGGTGCTTGGGCTTAAATTGTTGGATTTTGATTATAATATTTTTAAAATTCTAAATGGATTTGCGGGGCAGTCTCATTCATTGGATGTTTTTTTTGTGATTGTTGCAGAGGGAATTTTATATCTGATTTTTGCAGGAATTGCGATATTTATTTTGATGGACAAGAAAAACAAGGAACGCAAAATTATCGCGCTTCAGGCTCTTTTTGCCGCGCTAATTAGCAGGGTTGTTTTTATTGAACTGATTAGGGTGTTTTTCTTTAGACTTAGGCCTTTTGTTGCAGGTGTTGTTACCCAGCTCGTTTATCATAATCCGCTGGAAGCCTCTTTCCCTTCGGGGCATGCTGCGGCAATGTTTGCCATGGCATTTACGATTTGTTTTGTAAGTCGGAAATGGGGAGTTTTTTTCTTAATTTTGGCGCTAATAAGTTCAGTTTGTCGCGTGATAGTTGGAGTCCATTATCCTATGGATATCGTAGGTGGGTTTTTGGTAGGGATCTTATCTGTATTGGCGGCTAAGATGGTTTTTGATCTGTGGGTAAGGAAGAGGTTGGCCGGCCCCTCCTGGGCACGGCACTCACCCTTAGGCTTGCTAAAAAAGCGAAAATAAGGTATAATTTTACAATAAATTTAAAACAAAAACTTAAACAAAATTTATATGAAAAAAATGCTTTTAGGTGTTTTGAAGTATATTGCGTTTGGAAATTCCAATACGCTTATGCCTTCCAGGTTGGTTTATGATGTTGGAGCTGAATTTGGCCAAGGCGCACAACGCTGGGGCAAGCCCGATCGTAAAGATTATGTGTCATTGTCTGGCAGGGATCCTCATCTGGAGCCAAAAGAGAAAGGGCCGGTGAAGTGTGAAATCGTTCCTTCTGATGTAACCAAGGAAGATCTAAGAAAACTAAAAGCTGAAGTTGAAGCAAAAAAGATACCAAAAGAACCTGGAAAATATAATTTTGCAGAAACGAAGGTAGAGGCGAGCGATACGCTTGAATCTATAGTTGGAAGAATTTTTAACAAGGTTGGCGCTCCCGTACCGGTGGGTACACTTGAGCGTATTCGACTTGCTTCGGGCTCATATAAAGGCGAACCTGGCGCCGTTAAGGCCGAAAATTGGGAAGTTAAAGATGGAGTTTTGATCTATAAAGCAAAAATAAATGGAACGATGCAGAATGTTTATTCCATTAATTTGCTTCCATGGAAAGTTTTGGCGGAATCTGGCGAAGTGGCGGAAAAAATGGAGAATCCTTATGATCTTGGCAAGTATGAGGGCGGGCGTAAAGCTCCCGGAGACAGAAGTGTTTATAAAATTGAAGGTGGCGTTGATGCGACTGCGCACACAAATGTTTTGAGAAAGGCTCAGTGGTATGAAGAAAAAGTAAATGCCGCAAAGGCTCTTTTGAAAATTTATGATGATGTTTCTCGCACTCGTTTTGATGCGGCAACAAAGGTTTTGATCGGTTCAAAGGAAGCTTTGCTTCGCGATTTGGCAGGTCAAACCGATTTTACTCCCGTTAAATTCAGAAGTAATTTTGAGAAAAAACATCCCGGAGAAGTGTTGGGAAAAAATGGTGCTTATAATCTAGTTCTCGCATTTCAAAGAATTCAAGATATTTACAATGGCGACAGCGAGAAACTTTTTAATGATAAATGTGAACTTGCGCTTACTATCGGCGCAAAAGTGGATTTGCAGGCGGAAAGATTTGCCAGAGCGCAGATTGCGAAATCGGCAGAAGGGGAAGATGAGCCGGCAATTATTTGTCCTCCGGACCAAGTTCCTGGACCAACGCCAACGCCGACGCCAACGCCAACGCCAACGCCAACGCCAACCCCAACCCCAACCCCAACCCCAACCCCAACACCGACGCCTACACCTGGACCAGTTCCACCTATAGAGCCGTTAAAGTCGGGTGCAAATGGCGGAGCAGGTGATCGCTATTTAAAAGTCGATGTAAAACAGAGTGATTTGGTGCCAACGGCAGAACAATTTAATGAGAAACTGACTCCGGAAATAGCATCTAAAATGCTTATTCAAACATATCAAGTTAATGGCATAAATGCTTTCGTTGCCGGTCTTAATAAAATAAAAGATAAAGATCCAGCAAAAGCTACAGAGACGTTTGATTTGGTTTTTCAGTCATTGAATGCAACAGACAGAGGGGCTGCATTAAGGCTCATGGGAGATATTTTAAAGGGAGAGAATGTGCCGGCTCAATTAAAGGCCGCTTTTGATCAAAGTATTAAGGACGCAATTGCCGCAGAACCGGTATTGGCAAATCGTCAGGTTTTTGAATTGATGGGCATTTTGCACACGATTCAATATGACGTTGAGCATCCGACAGAAAATAAAAGACAGCAAGAAGAAGGTACAACAAATGTGATGAGAGACATTGTCGCAAAGCTTACTGCGATTGACGCATCTCAGTTGACCGGTGAATGTAAGGAGTTTTATGAAACAACTAAGCTTTCTCTGGAAACAAATATGCGTAAGAGTATGTCTCTGGATATTTTGGAGACGACTCACAATAGTTTGCAGGATAGCCTAAGAGATTTAACTAAAACGGACACTACTTTTGTTAACAGTCTTGAAGAATTGAAGGGGATGAAGCCAGAAGAAGTTCGCGCTGCACTTCGCAATGAAGGTGTGACAAATTTATTGGATACGGATGCTGAAATTTATTTGGCTGCAAGCCATGTAATGGAAGCGATGCGTCTATATGTAACTTATTTATATCCGCAGGAAATTCAAAAAGGGACGGTTATAAAAAATCCACTTAAATGGGCACTTGAAGAAGTGAAAAAGGGAACCGTGATAAATTTGCCGGCAGGATTTGTGCCGGAAGATTATGATGTAATAACTGATGCCTATAAAGGACAATCAACAAAAATAGCTGGGAATTCAATTGATGTTAAAGGTTTGTTTATTGATCAAGAGGCGGAATTGCGTTTGTTTGATGAATATCAGACAGGGGAAGAGAGAATTGGTGAAACTTCCATATGGAATAATGCGCCGTTAAATTGGAAAGAAGGTGCAAAGACTGGGGCAATTGGGATGGGAGTCACAACTGGTGGCATAGGAGCTATTCCTGGTGCGCTTAGTGGTGCCATGTATGGCGGAATTTCACAATTAACCGGTATTGGTGAAAAATTAAAAGTAGATCAGGCTGCATTTATGTCCGGTGATGTGAGCATGATGGAAGCGGCAGATAAACTTGTTACGGCAGATTTGCCAAAAATGATGGGTGAAAATGGCGATTTTGGAGCTGTTGAACAGCTGGAAATTGCAAAGATCATGCATTTGCGAAGGACAAAACATTATGATGAGGCACGGGCGCTTGCGGCTCGGTTTATTGCGGATAAGATTCCACAGCCGACTGATCAAGAATTGGATGCCAAGGCAGTGGAAGTTGGAAAAGATTACGAAACAAAAGTGCGGGCACAAATAAAAATGTCGATGGAAAAAGATCCGCGATTTGTTGGTCAGCCGTATGCAGTTGTTCAAGATGCGATCAATAAGGCAATGACAGAGGTAATTAAAGACAGGGCATATTTGACATTAATTGGTGAACGCGCTGCGACAATGGATCAAAGCAAATTAACTGATTTCGAGAAACAGGCACTTCATGTTTTAAATGTTATTAATGGTAACGCCGGTGTTCCAGTAAGCGATGAAACTGCGGCTGTAATTATTGATGTTTCTAAAGTGGTTGTGGAAATAGTTGCCATTGAACTTATTACGGCTGGTGCGGGAAGTCTAATTGCCGGAGCTGTTGGTGGTGGGGCTGCCGTTGGAGCTGCGGGCGCCGGAACAATAACTGTTGCTCAGGCTGGCGGTGCTGGTTTAGCGCTTGGACGTACAGCGAGGGCAACGCATGGTTTGCTCACAGCTGGTGAAACGCTTGCAACTGGCGCTGGTAGGATGGGTAGATTAACGAGAATTCTTGCAAGGAATAGGTTGGTGGCCACACCAACCAGATGGATAGCGCGCGGCGAAACTGTGGGAGCGCGTGCAACCGGCAAACTTGTTCATGCGGCAGCTTTTGTGGAAGGCCAACAATTAATGCATGGTAGAACAATGCAAGTTATTGACGATCCATTGGGTTCTGCTTATTCAATTGTAATGACTGCCGGAACAATGTGGGCACTTGGAGCAAGTCAAAGATTTATGAGAGGACAAATGGGAGGGTTGCCTACGCCAGGAATGGTCAAAGCTCCCGGTGTTGCAGTTGCGGAAGGTGCTGTGTCTTCGGGAAGGGCTATGCCTTTAGGCATAGGTGTTGCTAGTAGATTTGTTGGAACTAATTTGGGAAGACTGCCGGCGCCTGCTAGAGCCGTTGTAGAAATGAGTGCGGAATTTTCGGCATTGCATTTTGGCGTTGGTAAAGCGGAAAAATGGGCTTCGGTTGCTACTGGCCAAATAAGCCAAGACCAAATGGACGCAATGGAAGATCCGGTATGGTGGCACAGTGCCATGCATGATGCAGGCATCGTGCTTGGACTTAGAACTTGGGGTATTGCGAAAGAGAAAATTATTGATAGGCCAGTTATCAAGACAGAACCAGTTAAGACAGAACCGGTTAAGCCGGAGCCAGCACCAGAAGGACGATTACAGGGGCCAACTCAAGCTCATGATGTTGATATTGCTGCAAACCAAGTTGCTAAAGGTCGCGATGCTTTGGGGGAATCAAATCAAGTTCCTGCCGACACGGCGACTATAAAACTAGGTAGTAAAGAAGTACCAATAAAAGAGGCTCTGGATATGGTTGCAGAACGTAGATCCGAAGGAGGTGCTGTGAAAGATGTAACTTATAGACAATTATATGAAGAAGCCATAAGAGATATTCCAGATGCTACTCCACGCAAAGCCAGAATGGCCGAACTTGATCGTATGGTTGCGTCGAGAACAATTGTTTTGCACGGCGGTTTTGTTATTCCAGTTGGATATCCGGAATATCCAGCAAAGGATCAGGCAGATCAAGCAGTAGCCGGTTTGGAAAAAGATTTACCAGGTAGAACTTTTACCGCAATAGATAAAGGTGATGGTGGTAAATGGGTAGTTGTTGAGACTACTGGTGGAGTAACAGGTCCGGCCCCAACTGGACCTTTAGGTTCAACAATAATGCCAAAATATGAATCGCCAATGCCAAAAACTCCAACGACTCTTGGTAAACCTGGTGGTGAGTTATACTCGGCAAAGCCAAAAGGGCCGGAAGTTAGAACCGAAAATTTACCAACGCCAGCTCTTGCAAGAGCCGAAGTCATAACATCTAAAGATGCTGATTTTGTGGCTAAAACAAAAGTAATGCTGGATACGGCAAAGCCAAACGAACCGATTTTGCTTGGCACACAAACTACTGGAAATCATTTGACGGCAATAAGAGGCGCTGATGGAAAATTCACCCTCATTGAATCCAATGGTAAACGAGTAATTCGCACTATTCCGGATGTGAAAATTGATGTGGAAGCTATCCCTGGCGGTACAGGTGCTCGCGTTAAATGGGAAGGTGGAGAATATGTCGCTCAAGAAACATTCCCAGTTTTAATGCCAAAGGTTTCACCGGATACTGTGTTGGATTTTTCTAAAGTTGCCGAGAAACCTGATTCAGCCAGATTCACATTAAATGATTCCGGAATGGGCGTTAGATTTGGAACAGAGTCTCCTGGAAATCATGTTGATTTAATACGTTTGAATTCCGATACATGGGTAGCTCGTCGCACAAATGATGGAGTGGATCAGCCACAAGAAGTTGTTCGCAATGTTAATTTAACAGGAAATAATCTTGCCGGCACGAATGTGGATGGTTCGCCGTGGAGCTATTCAAATGCTCGTGAATTTGCCGCACTAACTTCGGTGGAAGGCGGAAACGTACATCAATAATTCCATGTTTTATAAAAAAGTTGATAAGCCCTCCGTGCAAACGGGGGGCTTTTGTATTTAAGTCAAAAATTTTGCAGACTATTTTTTTTGCGGAGTTTTTATGATTTTACTAGCTGCAATTTCGGGAAAACCGTCGTCACTAAAATCAACAGTGCAATAACCGCGCAAATGCTTCCAAATAAAAATGGAACTTGTACGCCAACCATTTTCCACAAAAGTCCGGCGATCACGCTTGCAGGTAATTGAAATAATCCAATTGTTGTGTGAGTTAATCCAAGCATGGTCCCTTTTAATTGCGGGTCCGAAATTTGCACGGTAATTGTTTTTTGAATGCTGTCGGTCATTGCGGAAAAAACTCCATATAGTGGGAATAATAACCACATAAAAATTCCGGATGGTGCGAGTGAAAATCCCAAGTATGTAACTGCAAAAACCGCATAGCCGCCGACCATTATTTTTTGTGGGCCGATTATGTCTGCGAGTCTGCCGATTGGAGTTGCCAGTGCGGCGAAAACTATATTGGACAAAGCATAAAGGACCGGTATAAGCCCGATTGCGACGCCTAAGTTTTCTGCGCGAAGAAATAAGAATGAATCGGAAGAATTTCCAAGTGTGAAAATCGCGAGTGAAAGTAAAAAGAATTTATAATGTCGTGGAAGGAGTTTTAATGAAAGGCTAGGGAATTCTTTTTTTACGTGTATGTCGGGCTTTTTTTCTTTTACAAAAAATATCAATGTAAGTAATGCAAAAAAGGAAGCAACGAAAGAAAATAAAAACAAATGTCTTATATTGTTGTTTAAGATCGGCAATAAAATAAGAGCCAAAAGTGGGCCGGCTACTGCGCCAAGCGTATCCATCATTTTATGGAAACCAAAAGCCAATCCAAGATTCTCCGGCGCCGTTGATTCTGCGATTAGTGCATCGCGAGGAGCCATTCTAATTCCTTTTCCAACTCTGTCTGAAAATCTAACAAAAAGCACATGCCATGGAGATTGTGCAAAAGCCATCATTGGCTTAGCGAGCATAGAAAGTCCATAACCCAGAACCGTTAAACTCTTTCGTTTTCTTAATTTGTCCGAAGCCCAGCCGGAAAAAACTTTCATTAAGCTGGCTGTAGATTCCGCAATGCCTTCAATCAAGCCAACCATTGGGAGTGAAGCGCCGAGCACCTTTGTCAAAAAAACCGGGATTAGCGGATAAACCATGTCCGTGCTGGCATCATTCAAAAAGCTCACGACTCCCATTGCCTTAACATTTCTCGAAAGTTTTATTTTCATGGGCCTATCTTATCACCTCACAGCCTATGCGTGGAATTGCATTTAATTTAATTCCAATTTCACTGCCTTTGCCGGCTTTAAATACCGGCTCGCGATCAATTTCCATTGAGTCTACAACTTGCTCGTAGCTTTCGCCGTCAGCAGTTTCGTAGGTTATGCAATCGCCGACAGATAAAATCCCGGAAAGGCTTATAACCCCAACGTGAATTTTTTCGAAATAATGGGTTACTGATCCTATTATTTTTGTTTTCACGGATGTGGCTTTTTTGCGCAGCGTGCGAGTTTTAGGCAAAGGTTCATCATCAATTAGTGGTGCGTCGAATGTATTCTCCGGCTCAATTATTTCTTCTTCTTCCATTGGCATAAGTCGTGATGACGCCTCTTGTTCAATAATTGGTTCATCAAAAGTAGGTTGCGAAATTTTTGTAATCCTCGGGCTGGAACTAAATGCATTTTGGACGTTTATTTTTGGCAGAGGGCGTGGTTTTTTTTCTGTTCTTATTGCCCTGGCTTCCCTGGATCTTTCTCCAATTACTTCGGTAAGTCTGCGCTCGGTTAATGTTGCGACCAGGCTTTTCCTTCTTTGTGGTTGTGGTTTTGATTTTTCAAATTCCAAGGCTGACTGTGCATAAGCATCCCTTACAATCTGTGCGGTAGTTCGTGGCGTTTTTGAAAGTCCCGGCGCCGGTATTCCGGCATTCTTCCGATCAAGAGCAGTCAAAACCAGCGGGCGTTTTGCCTTAACCGTTTGAATCTTCCTCGTCCTCATGAACGCAGGAATTTTCAATATATTTGGATCCCGCGATAGTGGCATGGCTCAATTGTACCAAAAAAGCAAAATAAAAACCGCCCGGATGTCTTAAGGGCGGTTTTTAAGGTAGGAAGTTATTATAACTGTGAATCTGTTCCTGCAGACTCATTGTCAATTTTTACGTTGCCGCTTAATTTGCAAAGAGTTTTGCCGCCGTTAAATGTTTGCCATGCGGCCTTTTTTGCAATTTTAAGATTCTTTCTTTCCTGTTTGAATGCTTTTTTGTAGGCTGCCCATGCGTCTTTTGTAGCCTGTTTTACTTCTTGTTGAGTTGTTTTTGTCCAAGCTTGTTTTAGCGCTACTTTTCTGGCTTCAAGCGCTGCTTTTACGTTTGTTGAATACGTTGTGAATGCTGTGATTATTGACGCGTCCCTTGTTTCTAGTGCTGTTCCCACACAAGCACCAACTTCTGCAGATATGACCTGGTTTGCGACTGCTTTGTCTCCATGATTCTCTCTATTGTTGTCGTTTTGTGCAAAAGCTGGTACAGCTAGCACAGCAAAGAGAGCCAAAGAGAGGCCCATCGCGGTAATACGTTTGAACATAGTTACGTTTTGTTAAGAAATAAATCGTTAATTATTACAGCGGTGTTTGGGGAATTGTTACATTGTTGATGTTGCAATAAAAAGTCTATAATAAAAATGTCGAAAGTTGGTTCTATTATTTAATGATTAAATATATGGCAACTACACCGTTGAGTTCTATTTTAAATCTTGCTGGTAAAACGGCAATTGTAACCGGTGGGGCTGTTGGAATTGGTGGTGGAATTGTTTATCGTTTGGCGGAGGCCGGTGCAAATGTTTTGATTGCAGACATGAATGAGGAAAATGCCAAAAAAACTGCGCAGGAGTTAACTGCAAAAGGTTGGAAAGTTTCTGCTCTTAAAGTGGATGTTTCGCAAGAAGAAGATGTAAAGAAAATGATTGCGGAGGCAGTGAAGGTGTTTGGTGGCGTGGATATTTTTGTGAATAATGCAGGAATTTATCCGTCTATTTTGGTTCAAAATATGAGTGCTGCGGATTTTGACAAAGTGATTTCGGTGAATTTGAAAGGAGTTTTTATGTGCACAAAATATGCTGCTGATCAGATGATCAAACAGGGGAAAGGCGGCAAAATAATAAATGTAACTTCGATTGATGCTCTGCATCCTTCTACTGCCGGTTTGGCGCATTATGATTCTTCCAAGCATGGTGTTTGGGGATTTACCAAAAACACGGCGCTGGAATATTCCGCCCACAAGATTTGGATAAATGCAGTAGCTCCTGGTTACATTGCAACTCCTGGCACAGGGGCTTCGCAAGAGAAGAGTCCGGAGATGATTAAGGTTATAGAGGCAATGACTGCAAAAATTCCAATGAAAAGGCCTGGCGAACCGGATGATATCGGAAAGGCTGTGCTGTTTTTAGCTTCAGAATTATCTTCTTATATGACAGGCGAGCAAATTGTTGTAGATGGAGGAATTCTACTGTCTTAATTAAACGGCGTCGCGTCGCAATTGTTGCTTTCTTGCGGACAGCTTAGCTGCATCCATTCATAAAATGTTGCAGGTTTTCCGTTAATTGCATGTACAACATTATTTATTCCTGGCAGGTTTTTTAGTGTGTCGTTTACCGGAGACAAAAAAGATGCACTGCCGCAACTTGTGCCGGCGTTTGAAATTGCCATGCGCATATCGAGCCAATTTACATATGCGGTTCCATTTATAACTTTTACACTTTTTAAATTCGCAGAAGTTGCCGGTGTTATCCAGAAAAAATCTTTTAGCCCGGTTGCTTTTTCCGCTTCCGTTGGGCCTTTGAATAATTCCATCATTGCCAGGTATGCGAGGTTGTCTGATTTTGTCACTTCACGAGTGGCAGGATCAGTCTTTGAACAAGATACAAAATCCGCATTATTTTTTTCGGATGGAAAAAAGACGCTAATGGTTACAGTTTGATTTTGTTCGACTTCGGCTGGTGTGTTCGCTGTATCCGCTTTATCCTCATTTTGTGGGTTTTGAGAGCTTTGAAAACTGATAGAGCAGGAAGAAATTGCCAAGACAAAGACTAACATTGAAACAAAAAGTATTTTTTTCATATATGATTTATTACAGGTTATTTGCTTAAGCGTTACTGATTATATACAATTAGCCTCCTCTAAATAAGATAATATGTATATAGGACTTACAGGTTATATGGGTAGTGGGAAGGGGACTTGTGCGGAATATTTTAAAACAAGGGGACTTAAGTATATTTCGCTTTCTGATGCGGTTCGCAAGGAAGCAACTGTGCGTGGCCTTGAGCATACGCGTGAAAATTTACAAAATACAGGTAATGATATGCGAAATTCCGGTGGTGCAGGGGTTTTGGGGCTAAAAATAAGGGAAGAAATTCTTAGTCAGCCATCTGCAAATTGGATTATTGATGGAGTTCGCAATCCGGCAGAGATAGTGGAGTTGCGTAAGCTTGGTGATTTTAATTTAATTGGAGTTACGGCGAGTCGGGAAATGCTTATTAAAAGGATGATGGAACGTGGGAGAGATAGTGAAAAAAAGCTTACGGAGGCGGAAATTATTGAAAAGTTGGAGAGAGAAGGTGGGAAAGGCGAGCCGGAAAGCGGCCAGCAGATTACAAAATGTTTTGATTTGTCTGATTTTACAATTATTAATAATGGGACTTTTGTGGAGTTGGAGGCCAAATTGGATCATTTTGTTGGGCTTTTGACCGGTAAGGCCAGGCCGAGTTTTGATGAGATTTTTATGGAGATCTCTTATGCGTGGGCAAAAAGAGCGACCTGTTTGAGGCGCAAAGTTGGTGCGGTTTTGGCGAAAGATAAACAGCAATTAACTGCTGGATATAATGGTGCACCGCGAGGATTACCGCATTGTGCCGAGCTTGGCGGATGTTTGAGGGAAAAATTGGGAATTCCTTCTGGCCAGCGCCACGAATTGTGTCGTGGTACACATGCCGAACAGAATGCAATAACTCAAGCTGCAAAGTTTGGAATAAATATTGAAGGCGCCACTCTTTATTGCAACACTTATCCGTGTGTGATTTGTACAAAAATGATCTTGAATGCCGGAATTAAGAGGGTGGTTTATGATTCTTCTTATGATGATGCGCTTTCGAGAGAATTACTAGGCAGCCAGAAAATTTTGGAAGTCGTGAGATATGAAGGGAAAAAATTTAAGTGCTAGGGCTGATTTGTGCGCGCGCACATTTTTAATAAAGCTTCCCACCGAGTTTTTGCCAGTCGGTAAAAATTTGGGTTCCTTCGCTTTCAAGTTCATTGCGGTGAACAAGTTTGATTTTTCTTTTCTCCGGAGATTTGTCTAATTCCTTATAAATAAAATCATCATCAAAGCCGACGCGCGCCGCAGTTTTTTTATCTACGCAATAATAAATTTCTTTTACGTTTGCCCAGTAAGCCGTTGTTAGACACATTGGGCAAGGTTCGCTGCTTGCAATCAAAATACAATCTTCAATATGCGGGCTTTTTAGTTTTTTGCATGCGGCGCGCAGCGCATTCACTTCGGCATGGCACGTTGGATCATTGTTTTTTAAAACCGTGTTGTGGCCTTTTGAAATAACTTTTCCTCCCTTAACAACTACTGCCCCAAAAGGCCCGCCATGACCATGTTTTATCCCTAAGCGAGCCTCTTTAAAAGTTTCTCTAAAAAATTCATTAAGATTTTTTTCTTGCATGTGAATTGTGTTAAATAATGGACACTATGTATTCTACACCAAAGGAAATGCTTGGCACGTGGCGGCACATTTATCATTAATGTATATTGTGCAGGTATGGATTTTTTACAGGCGATAATTTTATCTATCATCGAAGGTATAACCGAATTCTTACCGGTTTCTTCCACCGGCCATTTGATTTTGGCTTCGAATTTTCTAAAAATTCCTCAGACTGAATTTTTAAAAAGTTTTGAGATTTTTATACAGCTCGGTGCAATTTTGGCGGTTTTAACGCTTTACTATAAGCATTTTTTAAAGGACTGTAAAATGTTCACCAAAGTTTTGGTGGCATTTTTGCCAACCGCTGTTCTTGGTCTTGTTTTTTATAAAGTTGTTAAGCAGTTTTTGCTTGGAAATATGATGGTTACAATTGTGGCACTTTTTATTGGTGGTGTTTTATTTATAATTTTTGAAAGGTTTTATAAGGAAGAACGTCACAGCAAGATCTATGAAATTAAACATATCACTTTTGCGAAAGCGCTTTGGATGGGTCTTTTTCAGTCAATTGCCATGATTCCGGGAGTTTCGCGCTCTGCCGCAACCATTTTTGGAGGTATGACTCTCGGGCTGGACAGAAAAACTTCTGTAGAATTTTCGTTTTTGCTCGCAATTCCAACCATGATCGCCGCAACTTCTTTTGATATTTATAAAAGCAGTTTTGCTTTTGCTGCTGAGGAATACTGGCTTCTTGCCGCCGGCTTTATAGGTGCATTTATTACAGCACTTTTGGCTGTCAAATTCTTCTTGAAATATATCGAAAAAAACACTTTTACATGGTTTGGAATTTATAGAATCGCAATCGCTGCAATATTCTGGATTTTGATTGTAATGTAAGCCTTCTTAATCTGTATTGAATTCTGCTACAATGTGTTTACCTTATTTGTTTTAAAGATTTAATAATATGAAAATCATAAAAGTATTAGTTTTGGGCCTTGCGGTTCTTTTTATTGGCAGTACGATGTTTTTTAGCGGAACGGCTTCAGCTCAATTTACAGAAGAGAAAAAGGTAAATATGTATTTTTTCTGGGGAGATGGCTGTCCTCATTGCGCGGATGAAATAAAGTTTTTGATACCGTTAATGAAGAAATATCCAAGATTGAATGTTTATGATTTTGAAACGTGGAAGCATCAAGAAAATCTGAATTTGATGGTAAAGGTGGCAACTGCGCTAGAGGTAACAAATGGTGGAGTACCATTAACTGTGATTGGCGATAAATATGTGGTCGGTTATATGAGTGACGAAACGACCGGTAAGGCTTTAGAAGAAAGGGTTCAGCAGTGTTTAAAAGGCTCATGTACAGATGAAATTGCTAAACTTGTGGGTGTATCTGGTAGAACACCTAATCAAATCAAGTTGGAAGGGGAAGATACTCAAAAACCTGCGGATACTGTGAATGGTGGCAACGAGTTAGTTAATTCTGGATCCGGTACGGATGCTGCGCTAAAAACAATTAAAGTGCCACTTTTTGGGGAGATTTCTATTGGTAATCTTTCTTTGCCTGTCTTAACTGTTCTTTTTGGCGTATTGGATGGATTTAATCCATGCGCAATGTGGACGCTGATATTTTTGATAGGGCTTATGCTTGGTATGGAAAACAAGACACGCATGTGGATTTTGGGTTCTGCTTTTATTGCGGCTTCCGCCGGTATTTATTTCTTGTTTATGTCTGCCTGGCTTAATGCGATTCTATTTTTGGGTTTTGTAATATGGATTCGCCTTGGAATTGCGGTAGTGGCAATTGGTGCCGGTCTTTATAATTTGCGTGAATATGTACTTAATAAAGATGGCGTGTGTAAGGTCACTGCGAGCGAAGAGAGGCGCAGTAGATTTGAAAAAATAAAGAAAATTGTATATGAAAAGAGTTTTTGGATGGCTTTTGTGGGGATTATTTTGTTAGCCGCTGCTGTGAATACGGTTGAGCTCATTTGTTCAGCTGGATTCCCGGCCATTTATACACAGATTCTTTCTATGAATAATCTGCCTTCATGGCAGTATTATGGGTACATTCTCGGCTACATTTTCTTCTTCATGATTGATGATTTAATTGTATTTATTATTGCGATGCTTACATTGCAAGTTACTGGCATTACTACAAAATACGTTAAATTCTCATATCTGGTTGGAGGAATCTTAATGCTTATAATCGGCACTTTGCTAATGTTTAAGCCGGAGTGGCTGACGTTTTCATAAGATTGGCAGATTTGGGAGTATTTTGTTTTTTGAGGCTCGACGTACAGCATCATGTTTCATTGATTTTTAGTGTTAGCACTCTGCACGGTTTGATGTGATGTTTTACTTTGAGCGACGAACTCGCTCAAAAAACAAAATACTCCCAAATCTTGAGGAAGAGAGAATCATTATAAGATTAACATCGCGTCGCCGAATGAGTAGAAGCGGAAGTTTTCTTTGATGGCGATTTCGTAAAGTTCATGTAAATGCTTCTTTGAATGCTTGAATTGTAGGAAGGCCTCCACGAGCATCATTAGCGAAGAATTTGGAATGTGAAAGTTTGTGATTAGCGCGTCCACTGCGCGAAATTCAAATGGCGGGAAAATAAAGATGTCGGTTGCGCCGGAAGATTTTTTGAATTTCGCTGCCGATTCCAGAGTTCTAACCGTCGTTGTTCCGGCGGCAACGAGTTTTTTGCCTTGCTGTTTTAATTCTTTAATTTCGTCTTCCGTGCTTTTTTCGATTTCATAGAATTCCTCAAATAGTTTTTTTGAGCGCAGATTTTCCTCTGTAATAGGCGCAAAAGTGCCGAGCCCGACGTGTAGATTTACAAATAAATGGGGGATTTGTTTGGCTTCCAGTTTCTTAAAAACGCGCGGCGTGAAATGAAGAGATGCGGTTGGGGCGGCCACAGATCCAGGATTTTTAGCAAATACTGTTTGATATTTTTCGCGCAAATCACTTTCGGTTAATGGAGTTTCTTTTATATATTTTGGAATTGGGGTAATCCCATATTCCAAAAGAACAGCTGTTAAATCTTCCAGCGGAAAATTTGGTTTAAAATAAAATATTTTCTCGTCCTGCTTTTCAACTTCCAATAAGTGTTTTTCGCTAATGTGTAATTTTTGTCCCGGTAAGATTTTGCGATCGGAAAGCCCTTTAATTAAAGTGTCGCCCGGTTGTAATTCATTTATAAGTAAGAGTAATTCCACCGTGCCGCCGGTTTCTTTTCTAACTTTTAATCTCGCGGGAATCACCTTTGTTTTATTCATAACCAAAAAAGAATTCTGCGGTAAATATTTATCCAAATTTTCAAATCTATCAAAAGTTATTTTGTCGGTTGCCGTGTCATAAATAAAAAGCTTGGACAAATCACGCGGGCTTGCCGGTTCTTTTGCAATTAATTCCTGGGGTAGGTGATAGTCATACATAAAGGGCTCTAGCAAATCTTAATATAAAAAAGTGGTAAGAAATAGCGGATTATGTAAAAATAGATGCATGAAGATAAATTATATAGCTATTCCAGCTGCGGCTCTCGCGGTTTCTTTTGGTGGGAGCTGGGTTACAACTCAGGGCATGGATTGGTATAAATCATTAAATTTACCTGGTTTCACGCCTCCTGGCGCTTTGATTGGTGCTGTTTGGACTGTTATTTTTATACTTACGGCAATTTCCGCTCTAATTTTCTGGAATAAGAAAGTTCATGATAAGAATAGAAAATTGATTATCGCTTTATTTGTGGCAAATGCGGCGCTTAATTTACTTTGGAGTGTGCTGTTTTTTGGGTTTCATTTAATAGGACTTTCAATCATTGAAATGTTTGCGCTAAATTTGACGACCTTTGGGCTCATAATGTTCCTTTGGCAAAATTATTTGGCGTCTTCTTTGCTGCTTTTCCCTTATCTTGCCTGGGTTACATTTGCGACTTATTTGGCTTATTCGGTTTATGCACTGCAGGTTTAGTGCAAGCCTAAAAAGCCCTGTTCCAATCTTGCGGCTCCATAGTTTTAAAGTGCGATCTTTGTGTCTTTTGTGATTTCACCACATACCTGAGCTTCTATCCCGTGCTGCGCTGCGATTTTTATCGCTTTTTGTTCTTCTCCGGGCGCCACAATTACAAGCATTCCGTTGCCCATATTCCAAGTTTTATATGCTTCTTCACGCGGGACTTTTCCTTTTTCGATGGCATGTTTCATCAATTCGCAAGGTTCAAAAAGATTGTTTAATTTTGCACCAAGTTCTGCGCGGCGTAGAATTCGGCCAAGTTTGCCTGGTATGCCTCCGCCTGTGATATGGGAAGCCCCGTGGACTTCGCATTTCTTTTCACCGGCAAATCCACCAAACATGTCGCAAACTGCGGCGCAGTAAATTTTTGAGGGAGCAAGCGCTAGTTCGCCCATCGGCTTTCCATTTAATTTTTCGCTGTGCCAGTTTTCGCCATAATTGTCCTTCATTATTTTTCTAAAAAGTGAAAGGCCGTTGGAGCGGAATCCATTTTCGCGAAGTGCAATTACTTTGTCTCCAACTTTTATTTCTTTGCCTGTAAAAAGGCGATCTTTTGCAGCGAACCAAATTGCTGCAGATCCCCAGTTGTAATTAAAAGCTCCGTATCCGCTGATTCTTGCTCCAAGTTCTGCAATTTCACCGTTTATTACAGCAACTCTGGCCGCCTTTGCCGCTTCCACATAACCTTTTGCCAATTGCTTCATTAAATCTATATGTGAATTTTTGTCGGTGCCCAGGCTGTTTACATCAAATATTGAACCGATCAAAACCGGCTCTCCGCCATAAACCACTGCGTCGTCGCAAACCATTGCGAAAAGATCAAAAGCCACGGTTTCGTGATGGCCAACTCTTTCTGCTATTTCCACTTTTGTGCCAACTCCGTCAAAACCCATGCTCATTACAGTTCCGGCAGGTAGTTTGCCAACTTCTATTGCGCGAACGCCGGAAAAATCTTCTGTCGGGCAAATTACTTCGCCAATCAGTCCCTTGCGGTTTTCCCAAGTCAAACGCGCGGCATTGTACATGATTTTTGAGGCATCATCGCCAAGTTCTATGTTAACTCCGGAATCTGCATAGGTTGTCATATTGTTGTGGCTCTATTCTACGGCCTATCTACGAATTTCTCAACAGCCTTGGAGAAATCTGTGTCCACAATATTTTTTGCTGTAAATGCATCAATTGCCGATTGATCTTCGCTTGAATATATTTGTTGAAGTTCCAGCCATTGATCTTTTACAGCGTTTGCAAATCCCAAAAGCTTTTCACGAGATAAATCTAAAATCCATTTCTCGTTTTCTCCGCCTACGTCTCCACCCATTATTAATCCTTGGTCCTGAGCTGTCTTTATAAAGAATTTATCTGCGCCATAATATGGTTTTTGTGAGCCTTCTTCGCGGCGCTGTGCATAGCGGAAAAATTGGCAAAGGAACGCGGTAAATGTGCTGCGAAGGTGTTCGTCTGTTAATTCTTCAGAATTTTTTGATGATTGAAGTGCAAATGTGGCTGCAGTTGCTTTCCATTCTTCTATTGCGTTGACCATTGAACGATTCTCTTTGAATGGATCTCTGTTACCTATGTTGTGGCCCATTTCGTGTACAGCTACCTCCGTTAGAGCATCATCTGTGGACATTTCTTTTAAAAGGTCATCTATATCTGTGGCCCATTCGTTTACTTTTAAAGGGTCATCTATTTCTTGTCCAAAGAATTCTCGAACAAGAGGTTTTGACTCTTCAAGTCTTTGTGCAACAGTTCCCGGATCTATAAAAGCGTTAATCCCGTCATGGTTGCGCACAGATTTCTCATTTGGAATATTGTGCCCGGCGATTTTGAAAACAATTTCAAGACCTGAACGAATCACATAGTGTGCAATTCTGGCATCAACTCTTTTTACAAGATCCAAATCATGCGTTGATTTTTCATTACCAGCCAGTAATGCCGGGAATCTTTCCAGAATTTCTCTCTTGCTTTCAAGTATTGCCGCATTTGCCGGATGGTCTGGCAAAAAATATCTCATTGATTGTTCTGGAATTACGCCTGTCTCGTTAACTCCATATCCATCTTCCATTGGATGTACGGATCTCAAATCTCCGTCTTGATGGACAAATGCTTTATCGACAGAAAGCCATACTTCTGGAAGTTTAGATTTATCGGCTTCTGCGTATGCTTCTCTTAGGCGAATATAGAAAGACATTTTTGTATATAACATATCAGCCGATGTGCCTGTTTCTGGATCGCGGTTTGTGGTTTGGCAACGATGGTACATTGTATACAATTCCGCATTTAGTTCTTCCAGCGCTTTGTCTATTTCTCCATATTGTTTTGGCCAGATTTCTTTGTATGGTTTCTCGGCATATGTTTTTTCACCATCACCTTCATCGGATTCTTCAACAACGTGCCACTTACTTGTAAAACCGCGCTGTATTCTTTCGGCTGGATCTGTAATTGCATGATTTCTGCTTTCCCACTCAATGTAAATATCATCCGTTGCATTTGCCATTGCAATGCCGGCTTTTAGTTCCAATTGTTCCAATTTGCTAAAACCTCGGCTTTCTTTTGTTTCGCTTCCGGAGTCTTCTTCATTTAGCATATTTGCGATTAACATGCGTGAAATTCTTTGGTGAACAAGTGAAAGATTTATAAAGAGTGGCCTTTGGCCGGGAGTTTTAGGCACTTTGCCAAAATTCACAGTTGTAATTACCATTCTTGCTGCTTCTTGCTGGTCTGGTGGTAATTGAGATACGACATTTCTTAGCATGTATGCTTGCGCTGCTTCATCCGCAACCATAAAAACACCTTCTTTATTTGCAGTTTCCATTTGTTCGGCAAATTCTGAGATGACAGGATCGGCTAAAAGTTCTTCAATGGTTGGCGCAGTAAGGGTGGCAAGGTTGGCTTCGCGAGCCTGTGCTGCCTGAAGTGTGTTTACTGCCTGGCCATCAGGTTGAACTGGCAGTTGATCTGCAGCTGGCTGCAACAATTCGCCGCCATCCGGTAATCCTTCGCCTGTTGGTGGTACTGGTGGTTCTTGATCGCTCATAAAATTTTGTTATTGTTAAAAGACTTCTTTATATCAATCTGTGAAAATGTGGTCAAAGAATATTGTTTGACAAGATTGTGAGTTCTTTGCCACCACCGCTTGTGGATGGCACCAGGCCGTGCGCGCTTCGCACGGCACTCGCCTGAGCTCGCCCTTAGGCTTGACGCAAAATCATGTTAAAATTGGCTTGTTATGGCATTTAGCAGCTCAAAAAGGTCTTGGTTGGCCTGTAGCGGTGATCAGCGCAGAGAATGCAAAGCGCATGCGGTTTTTAACAGGCTTTATAATTTTCCAACTGCGCTTGAAGGTTATATGAGCCGCATGAAAGCGGATCTTTTGCAGAAAATAAAAGAAATAGAGAATCGCAGTGGTGAAAAATTAAAAGACGAGGAAGCCAAATTGCTTTACGTGAAAAAAGAGATAGATAAACTTCGAGCAGAATTTATTTCTTTGGAAGAGCTTGAGAAGATTTTTCCCGACATTGAAAAGTTCGCGGTGTTTGGCGATTTGTCCGGCATGAGTGGCTCGCACGTTAAGCAATTTGTTAAAGATAGAAAGCTTTCAAAGATTTTAAGGGCAAGGAAAAATTTTAGTTGGTCCGGAGGAAGTTCCAGTTTGCCTCGTGGCAAAGTAGAGGCTTCGATTGGGATTTCTGATTCTCTTTTGGATGAATTAATGAGTATTTTGGGTGCGGGTGATGTGCTTGAATCTTGGCTTACAGCCGGTGATGCAATTTGGAAGAAAGGTATAGACGGCGAAATAGAAAAAAGAGTTCGCGAAAGAGATTCCTTGAAAATAAAAAATCCGAAAGACCCAAAAATACAGATTCTTCAGTGGGAAATAGATCGACTGGAAAGTGACTGGAAATTGTAGAAACCGCAAAGTTGAGAGAAGGCTGTTTTTATAGGAACCTCTGCTTGTTCTTTTCGTGTTCCTCGTTTGTTTTTGAATACACGGCTTTGCCGTCGCTGCGCGTTAAATAAAACCAATATTCAGAATCTTCCTGGTTTAAACTTGCTCTAATCGCTTTAATCCCAGGATTGCAGATTGGCGTTATTGGAAGTCCTTGCCTTGTGTAAGTGCTATATGGCGAGTCGTTTTGTAAGTCCTCATAAGAAAGTGTGCGGTCGTCTTTGCCGTAAAGCAGTGTTGAATCGGCTTGCAGAGGCCATTTTTGATCCAGTCTTTTCCATAAAATTCCGGAAACTATCGGATAATCTTCCGAAATTTTAACTTCTTTTTCTAGGATTGAAGCCATATTTATTATATCGGCCATTGTGCGGTTTTGCCCTTGCTGCTGCGCGAGTTCCGGAGCCACTTTTCTTTGGAAATTCTCCAGCATGGCTTCGCCAAGGTCACTCGGATTAAAATTCGCAGAAAAAACAAAGTATGTGTCCGGGAATAGGTAGCCTTCGAGCTTGTTATCTTTTATGAATGAAAATTTGGATGCATCGTATGTGCTGGCCCATTTTTTAAAATCGCCAGACTTTATTAATCCAAGCGACGTTAATTTTTTGTCTATTTCGAAAATTGTAAAACCTTCCGGAATTGTAACCGAAATTTTCCCATTCGCCGGATTTGCCAGTGCAAAGGCCACTCCGGCAGGTGCAAGTTCTGGATCAATTTTAAATCGGCCGGCTTTTATGTCTTTATCCAAGCCTGTCATCCTACTATATATTTTAAAAACCGTTTCGTTGCGAATTAAGTTTTTTTCTTTTAAATCAGTCAATATTTGAGTAAAGTTTTCGCCTGGTGCAATTTCCACAAATACCGGTTCGGCACTTTGGGCTTCATCTCTTACCAAGGTGAAGAGTTGCCAATAAAAATACCCAAATCCCACAATTAGCAGAGCCAGAACCGCTCCTGTTATTTTTAATATCTTCATGTGATCTAATTATACATTACTACTTTTCTGTATAATAAAGCCAAGATGCATATGAAAAACGTTTTGCAGTGGGCAAAATTGAGATTTAAATCTTTAATCCATTTTTGCGGGAGAGTGCGCGATTTTGTGGCGCGCAAAATGGGTCGCGAGCAAAAAAAACATCGGCTGCATTTTTATTTCTGGCCGCTTTATTTACTTGGCGTTTTTGCATTTTTGTTTTTGATGTTTTTGAATTTTTATCCAGTTGGATATTTGTTTGATAATGCGCTTTCGCAAAATACTAAAATTTTTGATCGCAATGGAATTCTTTTATATGAAACTCTGCATCCGGAGAAGGGAAAAACCACAACTGTTGATTTGGCGAATGTACCCAAATATTTAATTGATGCGACGATTGCGACAGAGGATAAGAACTTTTATTCCAATTCCGGCGTGGATGTTTTTGGTGTTGTTCGAGCCGTTTTTCTTAATCTTAAGGAGGGGAGAGTTGTTTCCGGCGGCAGTACAATCACGCAGCAGCTTGTTAGGAATTTGAGTGGCACAACAAATAAACGCACGTTTTTTAGGAAAATTGGTGAGAGTTTTTTGGCGATGCGCGTTTCCAAAGTTTTAACAAAGGAAGAAGTTTTAACTTTGTACTTTAATACTATTTATTATGGAAATTTAAATTATGGAATTGAGGCGGCGAGCGAGGGATATTTTGGCAAACATGTAGTTGATTTGGATTTGGCCGAGAGTGCGTTTTTGGCCGGGTTGCCGCAAGCGCCAAACCGCTATGATCCTTTTAAATCCAGAGATGCCGCGCTGCAGCGCAAAAATTATGTGCTCTCGCTAATGCTTAAGGAAGGCTTTATTTCTCAAGATGAATTTAATGCCGCGAAAAATGAAAATCTGGCATTTGAACAGAACTTGGTAACAGTTCGCGCAACGCATTTTGTGAATTATGTAATTGAAGAGTTGGAAGATTATTATGGTGGAGATTTTGTGAGCGCCGGATTGGAAGTCAAAACAACTCTTGATTATTACCTCCAGCAGAAAATACAAAATATTGCGCAGCGAAATATCTCTATTTTGGTGGGCAGAAATGTGAATAATGCCAGCGCTGTGGTTTTAAAAACGGGCACTGCGGAAATTTATGCGATGCTCGGTTCAATAGATTATTTTGATAAAAAAATAGATGGCCAGGTGAATGTTGCGACTAGCGAAAGGCAGCCAGGTTCGGCATTTAAACCCATTACTTATGCGGCGGCTTTTGAAAAAGGCTGGAATGGAGCAACGCTTTTAAAAGACGAGCCGGTGCGCTTTTTTACTGCAGAAGGCACGCCATATATGCCAAAAAATTATGATTATGAATATCATGGACTTGTGACTGTTAGGAATTCGCTCGCGAACAGTTACAATATTCCCGCTGTTCTTGCCGCCGAATTTGCAACTCCCGAAGCTGTGTTAAAAAAGGCGCTCGCTTTTGGACTTTCCACTTTGGATAAATCTGCCGATCATTATGGACTCGCAATTACTCTTGGAGATGGTGAAGTTCGGTTGCTGGATCTAACTTCTGCCTACATGGTTTTTGCTGATGCTGGAATAAAAAGAACTCCGCAAGCAATTGCGGAAATTAAAAATGCGCAGGGTGAGTTGATTTACCAAATGCCTTATCAATCGGGTAAAAGGGTTGTTGATGAGGATATTAGTTTTATGATTACCGATATTTTGGCGGACAAAGAGGCACGAATTCCGGAGTTTGGTTTAAATAATGTTTTGGAATTGGATAGGCCGGCGGCTGTAAAAACAGGCACCACTAGGAATTTTCGCGACAATTGGACTGTTGGATTTACGCCGGATTTTGTTACAGGAGTTTGGGTGGGGAATAGTGATAATTATGAAATGCACGATATTTCCGGGATTTATGGAGCCGGGCCAATTTGGCACGACATTATGCAAGAACTACACCTAAATCTGGAGAAAAAGAGCTTTGAAGTGCCTGCCAGCGTGGAGAAAAAAGAATTCTGCCTTGACGAAGTGAGTGAAAATAAGACCCCGGAAAATTGCTCAAAAAAAGTTTGGGAATGGGTTTCTAAAAGGCATTTATCCGGTTCCGTGAATGCGGAAAAACCTTTGCCAAAGCCAGCGCTTATAATAAAAAAACCTTTCGATTTGGATGCTTTTAAGATTAGTTCTACCCGCGATTTTGCGGCCCAACAGGTTAAATTCCAAGTCGAGAAGGCCGCTTTGGTTGGCGAAGTGGTTTGGTTTGTGAATTCCGAAGAAGTAGGAAAAGGGGATGAGATTTTCTGGCAGCTACAAAAAGGTCAGTTCGAAATACAGGCAAAGTCTGCGGATGGAGCGGTAAGCAGCGAGCCAATCAATATTTTCGTAGAATAATTGTAACTCGACACAATTCTTATCTGTTTTGCGGAAGGCTCGCCAGATTGTTATAATGAGTCAAACTGTATTTTTTA
>JBAYHN010000012.1:0-23484 GCA_041666125.1 Candidatus Altimarinota bacterium
CAGGACTTAGTGCAGCTTGGATAAATTTTTCCGCATCCTGATGCCACTGAATCACATCAATTCTTTCGCCATTTAATTCTTCTGTAATATTCTGGACGCGAACACCTTTTTGGCCCACGCATGAGCCAATAGGGTCAATTTTTGGATCGGTGGAAGCAACTGCAATTTTGCAGCGAACTCCAGGTATGCGGGCAATGGCTTTTAGCTCAACAATTCCTGCTTTTATTTCCGGGATTTCCAACTCAAGAAGTTTTTTAACCAAATTAGGATGAGTTCGAGAAATTAAAAGTTGAGGACCTTTTGTAGTTTTAATAACTTTGTCCAAATAAATTTTAATTCTCTGTCCGCCGAAATATTTTTCGCCAGGAATCTGCTGATCCGGAGGCAAAACGGTCGTGATTTTATCTAAATCAACATAAACCTGATTTCTTTCCACGCGGTGCACAAGCGCATTCAAAAGCTCATTCTCGCGATCTTTGAATGTCTGATACATAAGCTCTCTTTCCGCTTCCTGTAAGCGCTGAATAATAACTTGTTTTGCCGATTGCGCGGCAATTCTTCCATAACCAACGGGAGTAACATCAATTCGAATCACATCTCCAACTTTTGGAGAATCTTTGAATTTCTTGGCTTCGGCAACACTTAGTTGTTGGTCCGCTATTTCCACTTTCTTAACCACTTCTTTAGACAAATAAACCGTAATGTTTCCGGATTTTTCATCCAGATCCACTTCGATATTTTGCTCACGTGTGCCGTAGTCCTTGCGGTATGCGGCTCGCAGAGCTGCTTTTACGGTTTCGAGCACAGTATCTTTTGGAAGATTTTTCTCGTCACACAATTGGTTTATTGCGGCTATGAAAAGTGATTGCATATTATTTTATTAAAGAAATTATAGATTTCGGGAAACGAAAAACCCAGGATTTCAACGATCCTGTGACCCTAGTATAGCAGAGTAATGTCGATTGGCAAAGGGGGCCTGAAGGTCAGTATATATCTCACCTTAGTTCTCAACGTCAATCTGCCCAACGGCTTTCCAGATAACGTCCGCAGAAAAACCCCTCGCCGCCAGAAAATTCGCGACCTTTTTTTTACGTTTCTGCGTATCCAAACCTTCAAATTTTCGGCTCTGGGACTGTAATAACTCCTTTACCAACTTATATTCATCTATTTCGCGAGCTGCCCAAGCATTTTTAACTTTATCACCGGCTATCCCCTTTTTTCTCATTTTATTCACAAAATAAAACTTACCAACCGGCTTTGCAGAAAGCCCATAATCCAAAAAGTTATCAATTATTTTATCGTCATTTACATAGCCAAGTTCAAGGAGCCGAGCCATCACGCGCGCAACAACCTGATCCCCTTCGAGATCAGGCAGTTGCACCTTCTTTGCGCGCAATTTAAGTTTCTTTAATATTTCGGCTTCGCTATACGATTTTCGAGCCAGTAGCCAGAATGAATAATTTAGAAATGGTTGATAAAAATCTTTCATGTGGAAGCTTCCAATTGCAAACTTCGTTGCAGTGACTACTAATGGATCAATCTATTCCTCGTCGTCCTCAATTTCCTCTTCTTCCGCAGCACCCGCTTTAACTTCGACTGGATCCGCAAGAATTATTTTCTTCAATTCAGCTTCGATGGCTTTTGTGATTTTCTCGTTGCCAAGCAAGAAGCCTTTTACTCCTTCTCTACCCTGGCCAAGTTTGGTGTCGCCATAAGAATAGAAAGCGCCACTCTTGTGAATTCTCTCGTATTTAACGCCCAAATCCAGCAAGTCGCCAACATAGGAAATACCTTTGTTATACATAATATCGAATTCTGCAGTTTTGAATGGTGGCGCAATTTTATTTTTTACAATCTTTACTCTTGCCCTCACGCCAACGATAGATTTTTGATCTGCGCCCGAGGAAGTATCTTCAATTTTTCCTATTGAACGAATGTCCATTCTTACAGACGAATAGAATTTAAGTGCCTGTCCTCCTGTTGTAGTTTCCGGATTTCCAAACATAATTCCAATCTTCATCCTTATTTGATTGATAAAAATTACAGAAGTTTTGGATTTGGAAATTGCAGCCGTAAGTTTACGCAGAGCTTGACTCATAAGACGAGCCTGAAGTCCCATGTGGCTATCACCCATATCTCCTTCTATTTCCGCCTTTGGAGTAAGAGCGGCTACAGAGTCCACAACAATCACATCAATTGCATTGGATCTTACGAGAGTTTCTGTAATTTCGAGCGCCTGTTCTCCGCTGTCCGGTTGAGAAACGAGCAAATTCCCCATATCAACTCCAATTCTTTTTGCATATTCAGGATCAAGCGCGTGTTCAGCATCTATAAAGGCGCACTGCCCTCCAAGTTTTTGCGCTTCGGCAAAAATATGTAGAGTCAAAGTTGTTTTACCGGAAGATTCAGGTCCATAAATTTCCGTAACTCTTCCGCGCGGGATTCCACCACCAAGTGCCATATCAAGAGAAATTGAACCGGTAGGAATTACTTCGATTGGAATTTTTTTAACAGACCCCATTTTCATAATCGATCCCTTGCCAAAATTCTTTTCAATTTGCGAAAGAGCGAGATCAAGCGCTTTCTTTTTTTCCGTGGAAATTTGTGCCATAAAATTTGCGTTAAAAAATTATTATTTGCGTTCCTTAATTGGAAAGTAATTGTAACATATATGAGTGCCCACTCACATGCAACATATTAGGATTTACATATAGAATTTTATGCTACCGATTTGGTTTGGCTACTGGCGCGCCTGCCATTTTTGCCTACTTCAAAGTTTTACTGCGCCCACTTTATATCACAATAAAATTAAATTTCTCTAAACTTTTTATGAATTTTTTATTACAAAATTCCGGGCTATTACGCCTCCTTCACATGGTAAAAGCTCCTAATGCTTTTTTCTGTCCCAAACGCAACGTTCTTGGTAGAACAAAGCGGACATTTATAAACATATTTTCTGCCAACTTTAATTCCGGCAATTATTTTTTCACAATCTTTGCAAAAGAAAACTATTCTTGACTGCTGGTCTACTACCGGATTTTTTGGAGCTACTACTGTCTGATTCATATTTTTATAAATCAAGTCTAATCATGTAACTTCCACTTGCGGATTTTGGATCTGCCTTGGCAGCAGGATTTGCGCTAGGCGCAGCTGGCTGCTCTGCAGGTTGATTTGCAGCGACCTTTTTAGGCTCACCAAACAAAAACCCTCGCGACGCATCTTTTGCGTGCTGAGACATAGGTGAATGCTGTGGCTGGAAAAATTTCTTTGCTACCTCTGCAGGAGATTGGCCAAGCGGAGTAGATCTTGATGGCGTAACTGGCGCATGCGGCCTACCGGAAAAATAAGAAGTGGATGTTGGCTTGCGACTTGGAACAGAAAGCCCAGGAGTCTCATCCATTTTAATAAGTGGCTCAAGTTTTCCTGTTTCATCCTGTCCGGCGGCTTCTTGTTTATTCTTCAAATATCCTCCAATCAAAAGAATCACGGTACCGGCAAAAGCAAAAGTCATTCCGAATCTGCTTTCTTTTAGCGTTATATTCACTCCAAATTTTGGATGGAAAAATATTGAATTTACAAGAACCAATAAAAATAAAGATTCGATTGATGTAAAAAGATGAATTATTCCTTCGCGCACAGGAAGTCTTGGAATTCTGCGTTCAAGTAGATGATAAGAAAAAAGCCAAAGTGAAAGGCCGGAAAGCAATAAAATCGCAATGCCTACAAAAGAAGCAGGGCCGGTTACTCCCAAAAATTGATCACCTATTTTGTAAGAATCCGTATCTGCATACCAAGGCAAAATCGTAGAAATTGCCAAAATTAAACCGCCAATGCCAACCATTTTTATATATCTTGGCAGACGGAGAAAAGTTTCTTTTATGCGTTCGATGCTCATATAGGAAAAGTTAAACTATCCCCAAATTACCAAAAAAAGGCTAGAATTGCCAGAGTCTTGGCTAGAGAGCCCCAAAATATGAAAATAGGAATCGATATTCGAACGGCTTGCGGTAAAAAAGCTGGCAAAGGCCAGTATACTTTTAATACCGTAAAAGAGCTGCTAAAACAGGATAATAAGAATGAATATATTCTTTATGCCAATGCCATTACGGGCGATTTGGCAGCCTTTGGCAACGCGCACATAAAAGTAATAGACAAGAAATCTTTATTCTGGCACTTTGCCGTAATTAAGGACTTTAAAAAGCATGGCGGTGATGTGTTTTTTGCGCCAACGAGCTTTATAATTCCGGCATTTTTGCCGCGAAAAATTAAGTCGATAATTACTGTGCATGACCTTGTTTCTTTTTTGCATCCGAATTTGCACCAGGCAAAAGCGACGATTTTGGAACACTTGTTTTTTAGGATGGCTATGCGAAAAACTGCACACATTCTTGTGCCATCGCATAATACAAAGAATGATTTAATGAAAATGTTTCGCTGCACGGAAAGCAAAATCACAGTTACTCATTTGGGCGTAAGTGAAAAGTTTTTTAGGATTCCGGAAAATTTAAAAGCGGTTAAAGAAAAATATAATTTGCCGGATAATTTTATTTTGACCGTGAGTGGATTGGAACCGCGAAAGAACATTTCTGCTTTAGTTGATGCGGTTTCTAGTGCAGAGAATCTGAAAGGCGCAAAGCTTGTAATAGTGGGTAGCAAAGGCTGGAAGTCCGAAAAACTCCAGCAAAAAATTGCAGGATTAAAAAATTCAGTGCATCACATTTTGAATTGTGAAGATGATGAACTCGCGGTTTTTTATCATTTGGCAAAGATTTTTGTTTATCCTTCGCTTTATGAAGGCTTTGGTTTACCGCCTCTGGAAGCCATGGCGAGTGGCTGCCCGGTTATTTGTTCTAACATTTCTTCTTTGCCGGAAGTGTGTGGCAATGCCGCGCTAATGTTTAATCCAAATAGTGTTGATGAATTAAAAAGCGCGATTGAAAAATTGCTTGCGGATGAAAAATTGCGCGCGGAATTAAAAGAAAAAGGGCTCTTGCATGCGAAAAATTTCACTTGGCAAAAAACCGCAGAAAAAACTCTGAGTGTTTTAAAAAAACTTACCTCACTATAAAATCCCCATTGCTCTCGTCAATTTCAACCGGAACATCAAGGTGATCATTAACGAGATTTAAAACTTTCCTTATGGCCAACGTTACTTGTTCTCGTTCTTTTGGTGTTGTTATTACAAATTTTTCATCCCTTGTTACCCTAACAGGCAACTTAACGTCCGCCGCAAGATTCCTGCAAACGGAATTAACAAAAAACGTCGACACGTAATGAGCTAAAGTCATATACCTATTCCCATTCCTGCTCGGAACCCTTATTAATTCTGACGGATCTGATTCTTTAAATTCCTCAACCACATCCCAAACCGGATCCTCCGAATATTCATCCAAAACTCCTTCAGGCATTATTTCTCGAAAGGTATTTATTAGCCTAGCCAAGTCACTAAATGCCAATTTTATATCGACTACCGATCCTTCTTGTTGTTCGCCTTGAAGTTCCATAAAGTGCTCAAAATTAGCACAAAGGCACCTTGACGTCCAGTGTTTATGTATTATTAGATCGTTTCCTCCTGATGAACACCTATACAACTAATGTTATATATTGTACAATTGAATCGTGGCTAAAGCTAAAAATGGCTTCAGAAAGGTTGGAATTATCGCAAAGCAAAACATTGCGGCGAGTTCTGATTATGTAAAAAAACTGGTTGGCGAAATCACAAAATATAATGAAGAAATTTTGTTTGATGAAAATTGTGCGCCGCTAATGGGCGAAAAAACTCCTTCATATGACAAATCCACCATTTTGCGAAGATGCGATTTGGTATTTGTGCTTGGTGGAGATGGCACACTTTTAAAAACCGCCCGTGCAGCCGGATCCAATAATCCGCTTATTGCAGGCATAAATATGGGGCACTTGGGATTTTTGACAGGATTTACTTCGCAGAAAATTTTTAGTTGTCTGCCAAAAATCTTTAAAAAACAATTTAGAGTTGATGAAAGATATTTGCTCCGCGTGACTCTTTACCGCAATGGCAAAAAGAAATTCACAACGTTGGCTTTAAATGAGGCGGTAATAAATCAGGGAGGCTTTGCGCGACTCGTTACCATGAAGGTGGAAGTGAATCAGCGCAAACTGGCAAATTACCGCGCAGATGGCCTTATTATTGCAACGCCTACTGGATCAACCGGCCATTCGCTTTCTGCAAATGGTCCGATTATTCATCCGAGAATTGATGGATTTGTCCTTGTTCCGCTTTGCCCGGCCAAACTTGGCGTGCGCCCGATTGTTATTCCAAGCGACAGGCAAATAAATATTAAGCTGGAAACACAATGGAGGGCTGAAAAAAAACCGATCGTACTTACGATTGACGGCCAAATAACTATGAATATAAGGCGTGGCGACGTTGTGCGTGTGCGCAAATCCAGCCGCCTTTTTACCATGATAAGGATGGGCGGCCACAATTATTACAGAATGCTAAGGCAAAAGTTGAACTGGGGAGAGTAGAGATTCAAAGCGCGATTTATAAGCCGGTTATACCATCTACTACCGCTTTTATTCTTCTTACTCCAGAACTGGAAGCTTCTTCTTTTAGAATTTTAAAATGTTTTAAAACGCCGAGATGGTCTACGTGAGGGCCACCGCAAATTTCCTTACTAAAATCGCCCATAAAATAGGCTTTAACTTTGTCGCCAAGCGTTGAATATTTATCTTCAAAAAGTCCGATTGCACCGTGCTTTTTTGCTTCCTCAACAGTCATCATTTCGCATTTCACAGGTAAATCTTTATTGATTTGCTCGTTAACAATATCTTCCACTTTTTTGATTTCTTCCGGCGTCATTTTTTGAGGATGAGAGAAGTCGAAGCGCAGGCGTTCTTTTGTGACGTTTGAGCCTTTTTGTGCCACGTGTGGGCCAAGAACAAGTCGAAGTGCAGCTTGAAGCAAATGCGTTGCGCTGTGGTGCATTTTTGTGGCGTCGCTGGTGTCGGCTAGTCCGCTTGCGAATTTCTGTAGGGCGCCGGCGCGAGATTGTTCCTGGTGTTTTTTAAAAGCCGCGTCAAAGTCCGCTTTAAAAGAATCCAATTTAACTATGCAATTGCTGCTGGCCAATTCTTCCACAATCATTTCGAGTGGGAATCCGTATGTTTCAAAAACATAAAAAGCTTCTTCGCCGGTCATTTGCTGGCCCTCTGTTTTGTGACACACAAGCCGCTGCAGCTCTTTTATGCCACGTTCGATTGTCACAGAGAAACGTTCTTCTTCCTTATTAAATTCATTAATAATCTTGTCGCTATTTTGCGCAAGTTCGGAATAAATCTCACCATAATTTTTTATGAAGATGCTTGCGATTTGCGCTGTGAATGATTTGTTTATGCCTATTAATTTTCCATGGCGAATTGCGCGGCGAATTAAACGGCGCACAATGTAACCTTGGTCAATATTGGAAGGCGTAACTCCTTGCCTGTCTCCCATTATAAAAGTCGCCGCGCGCAAATGGTCTGCAATTATGCGGCTGGACTTTGCGTAGTCCGGACTCTTTGTGTCTGCCTGCCCGCTCAACTCCGCGATTTTGGCCATTGCATCGGCAAAAAGCTCTGTTTCGAATGGCGAAGATTTGCCCTGTAAAACAGCAGTCATACGCTCAAAACCCATGCCGGTATCCACATTCGTTTGAGAAAGCGGCTCAAATTTACCTTCAGCGGTTTTGTAATATTTCATAAAAACATCGTTCCAAACTTCCACCCATTTTGCATCTTCGGGATCAAACTTTTGTGGTGCCTCGCCTGCCCCGCTCCAAAAAAACATTTCAGTATCCGGGCCGCATGGACCGGTTTTGCCCGCAGGTCCCCACCAATTATTTTTCTTTGGCAAAAATGCGATGCGATCTTTTGCAATTCCAAGCGATTCCCAAATTTTCGCAGATTCCTCGTCTTTCGGCGCATCGCTGTCTCCGGCAAAACAAGAAACCGCCATTTTCTTTATATCAAGCCCAAAACCACCCTTATCCCAAGGCAAAGTCAATAATTCAAAACTCATTTTTATAGCCTCATCTTTAAAATAATCTCCGAGCGACCAATTGCCGAGCATTTCAAAAAAAGTGCAGTGAGTGGTATCTCCAACCTCATCAATATCGTCCGTGCGAACACACTTTTGCACGTCCACAATTCTCTTGCCCGCGGGATGCGCTTCTCCCATAAAATAAGGCACGAGCGGATGCATTCCGGCAGTTGTAAAAAGCACCGTCGGATCATTTTCCGGAATCAGCGAAGCGCTCCCAATCTCTTTGTGGTTACGCTTAACAAAAAAATCTATATATTGTCGACGAATTTGATTTGCTGTTGGCATAAATAAAAAGTGGTCACTAAACGCGTTGCATTATAGCAGAACTTGCGATGGTTTTCTCTCAAATTATAGCGCTCTTACTACCGCATCCAGCTCTTTTAGGCGATAAGCTTCCACCAATATCCCCTCAGCCCAATTTAAAACCTCCGCCCTAGTTCCAATCTTTTCTTGATGATCCAAAACGTTTACTGTGCTTATTGGACTGCGTCTTACATGATCATCCATTTCTGCATCTACGGCTCTATCATCTTTCCAACCTTCTCTACTTACCAAAAGGACATTCTGTTCACCGGTTTTTATAAAACCCAATAATTGGGTAATCACTTTAAAAAAGTGGGCTTGTACCTGTGCAACTTCGCCTCCTTTTAAAATCTCCAACGCTTCTTCCAAGACATTTATTGCACCACTTTCTTTGTCGCACATTCTGTTAATCTCCCCAAGTACCAACTCTTCTCCTACCAGATCAATTTCACCAGCAACTCCCACTCCAACAACTGGTATTCCTCCATCGGCAAAGGTCTCTGCAAATTTAAGTGCGCGTTCCTTTGCCTCCTGCTGCATTTTTTTTAATTCCGCTACTGGATAATTGGTTTTATCCACTCTAACCAATGCAGTACCGAGGGCAGCCATTGCACCAAGCAGTTCACCTTCTTGTTTGCTGTGCGGAATATAATAAGGCTCAACATGCTCACGATAACCACAAAGTCTAAATTCTTTAAGCTTGTCTGCCGTCAACTGCCCCACCACCGCTCCTGCACTAACGCCGTCTTTGTTTAGCAAAAGTTCGCGTTTGTCCAAAGCCTTCATGTATTCACCTAATGGCCGAGCATATTCACGGATTTCTCCATGTAATGCGCCGAGTGGAGATCTATATTCTTCAAGCACTTCGAAATTTCCACCGTCAAGGGCAGTCAAGACTGCTTTCAAATGCACATTTAAGTCAGTTTGCCCAAATGATTCCGAAAGGCCTATTCCCTCATTAAGCCCATTTCTCAAAACTCCCTCCCAAAGTTCCACCATTCCATCTGGAGTTAATTTACCTTGTTCCTCCTCTACATGCGCTGCTTCAACCATAAATTATTGTTGTTAAATGTTGGGGGCCATTATTATACAAAGCCTCATTTTATTCAATATTAAAGGGCAGAAGCCAAAATAAGCCATTTATCCCGAAAAAATTGCATTTTAAAGAGTGGAACAGGTATGCTGTTATCTGATGAAAAACGCTGGACTGCCAAGACAAAAGAAACTCGGGATTCTGCTTATTTCGATCGGTGTTTTGGTAGTGCTTTTCGTGTCTTTTGCCTTATATAAAGGGAGTTATATCATAGTAGGGATTCCTGAACTTTTACCTGCGGATGCAACTGTTGCATATATTGAATTCCCAACCGCGCTGGACGAAGTGATTTCCAAAAAAATAGAAAATGATATTTATGTTAACTGGAAAAGCGATATTGAGCCATGGGCCGGGCCTTCCGGCGCATTGGCAATTCTAAAAAATTCCGCGAAGGATGAAATGTTTCCGTTTATTCTTATGGAAGTTAAAAACGGAAAAGGAAAAGAAGCTTTTGATTTTCTAAAAGGCCTGCGCAATCCAAAAAGTATAATTAAACAAAGTGCCGCCGGAGCCTATACAATCGTAACTACTCCATATATAAGCTATGCTTTTTTGGGTGAGGCGGTGGCAATTTCCCCTGCAGAAACTCCATTACAAAAATTAATAGAGACTCAGGGCAAATCCGTATCTCATCTTTCTGCCGACAAGAATTTCTTTACCGTGCGCGAAAATCTTGCGGACTCATATTTTGTTTATGCAAAGCCACAGGAACTTCCAAAAGAAGTTCTAAATAAATTATCCGACTCGCTCACCCAGATGCCAATTATTACAAATGCTTTTCCGGCTATTGGAATTTCTGCGCAGGTAAAGGGCAATACTTTTTATGGAAAATCTTATGCGGTAAATCCAAAAAATCTAACTTTCTCGCCCGAGCAGGCATATAAAGCGCTGCTTTTGCCTTATTTGCCTGCGGAATTTGATGTGATGATTGCGGGGCAAAATCTTACAGGGCAGATAGAAAAAATTGAGTCGCTTGTTGCGGACAGAAAGTCCGTACCGCAACTTTCGGCAGTTTTGGGGCTTTTGGCAAAGGAATATTTAAAAACGTCGGATGATTCGTTGCGTCAGGTTTTTGCGCAGGGAATTTCCGATATTTTCTCCAAAGAATTTGCGCTGACTGTGAATTCGCAAAAAATCTTGTTGGCTACGGAGATTACCGGTGAAGAAACCTCCGGAACTGTTGAGCGCATGAGGGAATTATGGAAGACTCTTGCCGCAAATTTAACTCCAATGGAGCGCGATGTAACCTTGCCTGATGGAACTTTTGCAAAAGAGCTCGTGCCGGATCCAAAACAGATAAAAGAGACCGCAGAAGATTTTAATGGCATCTCAATTCATGGACTTGCCATAGGCAAAAATTTAAATATTTTCGACGCATCTTCACAAAATAAATGGTTTTTTAGCAATGACATTGAAACGCTAAAAAAAGCGCTGACTTTAACGCAGGAACCCGGTGCAAATTTGCGCGAAAGCGAACAATATAAAACAATGCTGCGACCTATTTTAAAAAACCCAGAATTGCTCGGTGTCGCTTCTTCTGCGGAAATCGATTTGAGCTTTTCCAAACGCACATTTGCCGACCATATGGAAACCAATTTCGTTTTCGTGTTAAAGTAAATGAGTGGCGTCTTCGGATAATAAAATAATTTCATTAAAAAGTACCAAAGAGGCGAAACCAAAAAATTTAAAGCCGCGCGTTTTGGGCAAAATCAAAACTGTGCTGCAAAAAACAAAAACGCAATTTTTGGTTGCAGATAAAAGCGAAAACAAGACGCATATTCGCGAAATTTTCTTTATTGTGGCTGCGGCGTGCGCGGTGCTTTTTGTGGTAAATATTATTAGCCTTGGATTTGGGGGAATAAGGTTAAAAACCGAGATTATTAATTCGGCTTCGGGAGGTTTTGAGAAAATTTTAACCGCTGCCGCCGAGCTTAAGGCGTCGCATTTCGACAAAGCATCTGAGATGTTTAATCAGGCGCGTGTGGTTTTTGAGGAAATTGAAAATCAAACCTGGTTTACCCAGCCAGAATTTGCGACTCTTTCGCTAACTGATCCGATTTTTGAGGCAGGCAACGGGCTAATTCAAACTGGGCGGAATTTGGCGCTGGCAGGTGTGGAGTTTTCGGCCGTTGCCAAGGCTCTGCAGCTTTTACCACAGAGCTTTTTTAAAGAAAATGAACTTTCTGGCGGGCAGGTTCGCGCTTCGCTAACGGAGCAATTAAAAAAACAAATTCCGGGAATTACTAATGCTGCAAATTATGTAATGGTTGCGAACGAGGAAATCAAAAAAATTCCACCTTCTTTTGTGCCTAAACAAATTCGCGAAAAATTTAATTTCGCAAAAAGTGCGCTGGATGAAACTACAAAAATAGTTGGCGATTTAAATTCCGATATTCCGGCAATTTTGACCCTTTTGGGCGACATTGAGCCTCACACATTCTTGATTTTACTGCAGAACAATGCGGAAATTCGCCCTTCCGGCGGTTTTATTGGAAATTATATAATTGTGGAAACGAACGACGGCTATGTTACAAAAAACGAAACTTTTGATGTGTATAGCGCTGACCACCAGCTCGCGGAATTCATTACTCCGCCGGCAGAAATTGCCAATGTAAATACGCGTTGGTTCATGCGCGACAGTAATTACAGCGGGGATTTTCCTCTTTCTGCGCAAAAGGCCGCGTGGTTTTTGGAAAAAGAAAATGGCCCCGGAGTAGACACAGTTATTGCTGTGGATTTATCGCTGGTGGAAGAGCTTTTGCGGCTTACCGGCCCCATTTCCGTGCCTCAGCTAAAGCGTGCGCTTACCAATGAAAATTTTTCCGTGATTTTGTCTTATATCGTCGAATCAAAACTTACCGGGCGCGAAAATCCAAAAGAAATGCTGCATAATTTTGTGCCACTATTCAAAAAGAAATTATTCGAGAATGCGGATCCTATAGCGGTTTCTTCCGCTTTGGGCGCGGGAATAGAATCCAAAGATCTGCTCGCCTACTCCAAAGATCCTGGCGTGGAAGATTTTTTTGCGCGTCATGGCCTGGCTGGCGAAATGAAAAAACTTGAGCCAAAAGAAGATTATTTAAATATTGTACACAGCTCGGTTGGCGGCAACAAAAGCGACAGATATATGGAGGAGCGCATTGTGCACGACACCTATATTCAATCTGATAATGAGGTAAAAGTGGATCTGGCAATCACGCGCTTGCATGGCTGGCACGTGGAGACAGAAAAAGAAATTGTAGATATGATTCGCTCATTTGGATTTACCGATATTCCTCTAAGCGTTTTGGAAATTCTGGGGCGTTCACGCAATTTGGAAGCGCTGCGAATTTATGTCCCAAAAGGTTCCGTGCTCGAATCCAGCTCCGACAATTCGGTTAAAACATTTTTTGATGAAGAAACCGGCAAAACTTATTTTTCCGCAATGATGAACACGCCTGTGGGCCAACCTAAGACCTTAAAAGTGCGCTACAAGCTGCCATTTAAGCTTAATTTAAACTATGCGGATAAATATCAACTAACTGTGCAAAAACAGGCCGGACAAGGCAATATAACCCTGCAAAAACGCATTGCGGCCGACAGCGGGATTCTAAATTATAAATATTTTCCGGATGGCGGATCTTTTGACGTGGATGGCGTTTGGAATTACGAAAACAAGCTAAAAAAAGATATGACGTTTACAAGCGTTTGGGGCAAATAATTAAAGTTTCCCGATAAGGTTCCATTCAAGCGCCTTCGTGATTTTTACAGGTACAATTTGGCCAACAAGTTCTTTGCCACCTTCAAATTGCACGCGCTTGAAGTGTTCGCTCATGCCTTCGCACAGGCCTTTACTGCAGCGCTCCACCAAAACATTAACAGTTTTTTTGAGGAAGAACTTATTATGTTCCAGCGAACATTTTTTTAGGATTTTATTTAATTCATGCCATCTGCGCTGCTTTTCTTTTTCCGGAACATCGTCTTTCATGGTGCGGTGTGCGGCCGTATTTTTTCTCATTGAATATTGCGAGCTATAGGCCATGTCCCAGCGAATTTCCTTATATAGATCACATGTTTCTTTAAACATTTCTTTGGTTTCGCCACAAAATCCCACAATTATATCCGTTGAAATTGAACAATTTGGAATTGCACTGCGAATTTTTTTAATTAAATTTATATAATGCTCTTTTGTGTATGGCCTGTTCATTTTGCGAAGCACATAATTGCTGCCTGATTGCATTGGCAAATGAATGTGGGGCATTTGGGTTCTTAACGTCGCCACCGCATTTATTAAATCGTCTGTAAGGTCTTTTGGATGCGGAGAAGTCCAGCGAACGCGAACAAGTCCACGCGATTTTAATTTATCAATTTCTTCCAGCAGGCGTGTGAAATATATTTTTTCGCCTGAAGCCAATTCTGCAAATCTTTTTTCTTCGCGATCCATAAAAGAAAGGCCGTAAGAATCCACATTTTGCCCAAGCAGCGTTATTTCTTTGCAGCCGTTTTTAACAAGTTTTTCACACTCCGCCAGAATTTCTTTAATTGGCCGGCTGCGCTCTCGCCCACGCGCAAAAGGCACGATGCAATAAGCGCAAAACTTGTCGCAACCGCTTGCAATAGGCACAAACGCTTGAAACTTAGATGAATATTTTGGATTGATATGGAAATATTTTTCGAGAGAGTTGGCATCCATGTTGCTTATTTTCTTCACACTCAAAACTTTTTTGCCGCGAATTTCAGCCAAAATTTCCGGCAGCAGCGGCGCATCTTCTATTCTAAAAACAAAATCCACCTCCGGCATCATCTTTATTAATTTGTCTAGGTCCTGCGATTTTTTGGTAGAGGTCTTTCTCACCATACAACCGGTTATTCCCACCAAAAAATCGCGCCTCGCCTTTTTAATCTCCTTCATCTTCGGCATTAGCCCAAAAACTCGATCCTCCGCTTTTTGCTTAATTGAACACGTATTGAAAATCAACAAATCCGCATCCTTTTCGGTGCGCGCAGACTCAAGCCCGGCATTTTCCAGCACCGCACAAACCCTCTCCGAATCGGAATAATTAAACTGGCAACCATAAGTTTTTACAAAATATTTCATAACAAAAGCCCCAAAAACATACCAGCAAACGGCTTTGCAATCAAAGGCGCGGCTTGTTAATGACTTTATTCCACCTTCTGCCCATATTGCGCCTCATAATTCACAAAAAACCTAGAATACTCACGCTCAATATCACCAATAAACTTTGCGCTATTTGCTTTATCCTTCTTTGCCCCCATTGCTTTTACAACTTCATTTATAAATCTAACTTCAAAAGCCCTCCAATTAAGCATTCCAAACCCACTTAAAGGCTTTTTAGGATCAATCATAGCCATATCCAGCAAAAAGCGAAGTGACTCCTTATATTGAGCTAATTCATCCGAAGATGTCTCCACTTCGGGGTTAACAATTTGCAAATGAAGAGTGCCAAGCCTCATCGCATGAAAATTCAACAAAACTGTATTTACCTTTTCCCTATCGGTTTGTAATTTGTCGTATTTTGTCTTAACGCATGCATCCCGCGCTTCCTCCACAATCTCCGGGAATAGCTTATTGGTCAACCCATCAATCCCCAAAGCGTTTAAACATTTTTCCCTTGGAGATATTCTTTCTGCACTTCCACAATCGCGCGCCGTATCTTGCTGCACCTGACTCACGCATGTGATTATTTCTTCAGGATTACAACGTTTTTTTCTCTCATTGTGTTCATCAACACATGCTTTCATCTCGCTATCTTCGGACAAAGCATGGCAGCGCTTAGCCTTAGGGAGAGTATCCTTATCATGTTGAATTCTCCACGCCCTTACCTCCTCGTCACACTGTTCGCCAGTTACTTCTCGCACAAAACGCGCTACGTCAACATTTCCGGCTTTAATTTCCGCACTCAATACTCCGCCCACATTACCAATTCCAATTCCGCATTTAAGTGCAATACCTTCCCAAAACCTACTGTCTTCGGAATACACCCCGGCAGCATCAGTTACATTTTGCAAAGCAGCATAAATCCCGGTTCTATCATTGCTATATCCACCAAGTTTCATGCAACTGTTGCTTAAAAGTCGCGCTGCTCTTTCCTCATCACTATTACTCTCCCCGGAGTCGGCTGAATAATCACCCAGTAAAGCGCTGCCTTCGTGACGCGCTTCTTCATGCTTGCCAATTGAATCATCATCTATACCATCCGCCGCGTTCGGCAAATCTCCGCGAGCATCTCCATTGCAATCAACTATTTTCTTAACCGCCAAGGATGCAGCAAAAATAATCGCTATAAATATTATTACCGACTTTGGTGAAATTTTAATTCTCGCACTTTTCCTTGCGGATTCTACTGAAAGTTTTTTGTCGGAATCTTGCCTTTTCGTACGCAATTTATCGTTATTAGTCATAAATATGGTGGATTATTCTAACCTGTAAATTACAGAATGTCAAACCTGCGATTGCGACATAATTAATTGGCACAAATGGCTCTTTACAAACTTCAAAAATTAACATATACTGATCTAATAACACAAAAATAAATATATGAATTTCCCATTCCTAAACAGACAAGAAACTCCTCGTGCCGAAACAGAGGCAAAGGAACTCAGAAACATTGCTCCGGCAAACTTTTTTGGGCCGGCTCAAATGCAAAGTATTCCAGGCACAGTTGAGCGAGCCACCAATGTAAAAGTAAATAGCATAACTAACAGAGCTTAAATAAAATGCAAACAAAAGCCACCTCAAAAATCAGAATGGAATTCACGAGAGAGAATCAAGATTATTACGCCGACTTTGATGTAATTCGTGAAGAAAGTGGCCTTACGTATAAAATGCATGCCACAGTATATAGCGCTAAAGGCAAGAAAATTTTTGAAAAAGAGCGCCATGGATTGGATTATTCTCAGGTAGAAATGGCTTTGGTTTTCGTGTTCCACCAGGCATTCGTGGAGGAATAAATTGGAAATTTTAAAGGACGCCGATTTTTATTCGGCGTTTTTTGTGCGCGCGCACATTTTCCATACAACAAAAGAACCCTCCTAAGAGAGTCCTTTTTGTTTTTGTTTCCCTAGTATTTCTATCGGCTGAGAAGAATAAAAAATATTTTTCAGCTGAGAAACGGTCAGGGTCGCTTTTCGCGATATTTGTAATTTCTGCCTTATATTGGTGGTTTTTATCCTGGTCTTGCGACCCGGAGTAGCCGTCACCTCGGCGTGCCGCGGCCCGAGAGATTCCACCGAAGCGGGATTTAAGGCCATTGGCTGTATTTATTTTTGGTTTTGTATTACCAATACTTTGTGGTATTTGTTTTTGTAGTAAGAGACAAGCCGAGCTTGCGCTCGAGCTGGAATACAACGCAGAAATTTTTAATGAGCAAAAATCAGTTCATTGTATCTCGTTAAAAATTTAAGGCAAATTACTAACGTGGACATATAGTTATTTTATATTGATGGAATTACTCCCTCTAAAATCCGGAATTTTAAAAAATAGATTTAATCTATTAGAAACAATTAAAGAAACTCTTGGCAAACACCACTGCCGCTTGCGAGATTGCGATATTATAGTTGTAAGTTCCAAAGTTTTGGCACTTTCTCAGGGAAGAATCGTCGATTTGAGGGAAGTAAGACCAACTGCTGCGGCAAAAAAAATAAATCGCACCAGATATGGCACTGCACCGGAAGATTTGCGTGTTGCACAGCTAATTTTGCAAGAGGCCGACAAAATTCTGCCAGGCAAAATGTTCTTAACTTTAAAAGACAACGTACTAGTCCCCTCTGCCGGCGTGGATCTTTCCAACGCTGGCAAAAATCTTGCTATTACCTGGCCAAAAAATCCATGGAGCTCTGCCAGAAAACTTTGCAAAGAACTAAAAACCGCATTTCGATTGAAAAATGTTGGAGTGGTTATTAGCGACTCCGTTTGCCAACCACTGCGCTGGGGCGTTACCGGCGTCGCTATTGCATGGGCCGGATTTGAAGGCGTGGAAGATTGCCGCGGACAAAAAGATTTATTTGGCAAACTTTTGAAAGTCACAAAAAAAGCCTGTGCCGATAATTTGGCTTCTGCAGCCCACATTGTGATGGGTGAAGCCGCAGAAAAAATCCCATTTGTGTTAATAAAAAATGCGCCGGTAAACTTTACAAATCGAATTCAAAAGGCAAAAGAAATTTTTCCAAAACCAAGTGAAGATATTTTTGCGGGAATTTACAACGAAGAATCTTTAAAACTTTTTAAAAAAGCTTTTAAAAACAAATTGAGCTGACCGTCTGCGCAAAAGCGCGAACAAAAAGCTTCTGTTATAATTGTCACATATGCGCATTGCAGTACTAGCTTCCACTCGTGGCACGGATTTACAGGCAATTATTGATGAATTAAAGGCCGGCAAACTTAAAAATGTGGAATTGGCCTGCGTGGTTAGCAATAAAAAAAACTGCTTTGCTTTGCAGCGTGCGCACGAGCAAGGTTTTAAAACATATTTTGTAGATTCAAAAGAAAAATCGCGAGTGGAATTTGACCGTGAGGTTGCGCAAGTCTTAGAAGATGAAAAAATCGAACTGGTCGTTCTTGTAGGCTACATGCGGATTTTGACCCCTTATTTTGTCGGCAAATTTAAGCACAGAATAATAAATGTGCATCCGGCACTCATTCCAAAATATTGCGGCAAAGATTTCTTTGGCAACAACGTTCATGAATCGGTCTTAAAGGCGTGCGAGAAAGAAACCGGCATGACAATTCATTTTGTGGAGGAAGACGTGGATGCGGGCCCAATAATCATTCAAAAGACATGTCCTGTGTTGCCGAACGACACAGCCGAAACTTTAAAAGAACGTGTTCAGGCGCTGGAAAAAGAATGGTACCCAAAAGTGGTTCAAATGTTTGCGGACGGGAAAATCAAGATTTGAATTGCGTATTGTTTAAGCTATAATTGAACCTTAACATTTAATAAATCCATAAATTATGGAAACAGCACTGCGAAAACTCATTAAACTTTTTGTTTTTGTTTTGATTATCGTCGCGATCGTGATGCTGTGGAAAAATATTAGATATACCGAAGTTGTCTCTCCGGAAAAAGATCTTTATCAGACTGTGTTTTTGAAGGATGGGCAGATTTTTGTGGGCAAACTAAACGAAATTTACACTTCGTTCCCATATTTGACCGATGTTTATTATCCGCAAAATCCAAGGCTTTTTGTAATACCAAGTTTGCGAACTGTTAGCCTTATTAAACGCGGGAATGAGCTCCATGCTCCGACGGATAAGCTTTATATGACACGCGAAAATATTTCGTATTGGGAAAATGTGGGTGAAGGTTCTGTTGTGGCAAAGACAATTAAAACTCAAAAGGAGTTGGCTGCAAAGAAAGCTGCGGTAAAGAAATAGTAAACTAATTATTGGCTTCTTCCCTGCACTATTACGTCCCATCTTCTACTTATCTCCACTAGTCTTCTTTCGTCGTCTGTTAACTGTCTACCATCTAAGCTTTTTGCGGCGACCTTTGTTAATTGCCTTGATTCTTCACCATTCACTGAGGAAAGCACCCATATAAAGCTGTTCTCGTGATTCATTTCGGAATTATGACTTACCTCGTGAGAAAATGTTTTTGCAGCAGGTCTGAATTCCTTCTCAAAAAGATTTGCATGGATTCCTATTGCAGTTTTACCAACATTCACCCCAAAAGCTCCTTTACCCTTATAAATAAATATTGTATTTGAAACTTGAACTCCAGTAGATAACTCTAAATATTCTCTAAGCAAATCGATTTGTTCAAGATGTGAAGGGGATGGATTTTGAACTATTTCGAAATCTTCTATCATTGATCCTTCGCTCCTATTTGATTCAATCCCAGCATCAGCATACGTAGCAACTATGTCGTCCAATGATCTAAAATTTGGCAATCTAAGGTCGGATTTTCCATACACTTTATCCGAACTAAGCCATTCGTTAAGTTTTGCGTAGTCCACATCTGTCATTTTCACATCTGAATAATTCCCTTTGACCCACTCTGACATTGCTTTTAACATACTCGACAACTCCGACGAGAAATCCGGCAGCCCAAGATTAAGGCTTGGCAATTCAAAACTTGGATCCTGACTTAAGAGCTGGCCTACACTTCTAAAGCTAAACATAAGGGCATTCCTATTTTGATATCCAGCTACGGCTAAAAGTCCAAGAGCCGCATAAACAAGTCCCCTAACAGCGCTGCGAATACCTGCCGGCATATGGATATTTGTTCTACGAGGCTCAAGCATTCTGCGCGTGGCTAGCACTTGCTGCTCCCGCTCTTTTTCCGCTTTAAACTTTTTGCCCAATAAGCCTCTTGAAAACTCTGGCATATGTGCCTCCGTAGGCTGGACATACATTCCCGGATCAACCTTTTTTCCTACTACCTTCATCCACAAAACTTGTTCGTCACTTTCTTGAACCGACTGCTCAACAGAAAAAATCAACACAAAGTTTTCTTCTGCCAACACTACATTCTCAAATATTCCTCTGGAGATCCCATAGTGAATAAGACCACGAAGCATATAAAGCTTTTTCATGTTTGCTTCCGCTGGCTTTGTAACCGCTTGATTTAAATGCATCTCTACAGGCATACCAAGCCTCAAATTAACTTTAAACTGCCTAGATTCTTCGTTTAAAGTTTCTACGCCTTCAATGTCGTCTCCAAAATATTTCAAAAGAATTTTATAAAACTCTTTATCGTTCTTTATTTTAAAATCCTCATGACCAACCGGGATTCCTCCCCTTTCTGCAGCCCAATTGAGATGTGATTTTTCGGGATCCGGTTTGTCTTTACTTACTAGATCAAGCGCATTTAGCTGACTGCTTGCCGAGGCTACTCCAACCCATCTAAAAAATTCAGGGCAAAATTTATGTCCTTTTTTTACAAGAGCCGCCCTGTGCTCTTTTGGAAAATCTCCATCTGAAGTCAAATAATGTGAACCAAAAATAGCTTCGAATCTTGCTATACCAAAAGAACGATAATATAAAACATTAATAAATTGCTCAATTAATACGAAACTCGCGGCACGATCACTGCCGCCTTTATCTTCAACTTCGCCCCATATGTATTCAGATCGTCTAAGTTGTTCAACTATGTCATCTGTTGGCATTCTGCTCACCAAATTAGATACATATCCACTAAGTGCATATGCGTTAACGGGAGGTCTATCCATACTCATATCGTAGTCGATATCGTGCAAACTTATACTCATGTGTTCTGGCCCCGTCCAAAACTCTGCATTCGTTTTTCCTTTCTCTCTAAATTGCATAACTTGCCCGTTTACAAAAAGGCGCCCTTTTGCATCCAAAGGCAACCATTTAAATAATCCATATTCATTTTCATAGTCCGGATCTCTTAAATACTCATTCTGTTTTGTAGCTCCCAAATTGGGAAATTCTCTCAAGGCTTGTATTGCTTCTTCGTCATCAGCTTCTATTGTGTATGAGCAAGAGCCTTGGTTTGAAGATGAATGAAGAGTACCTATAAGCCAATCATTTTCTACAAGTTCGGACTCCGGGTCCTCTGCGAGTAATTTTCCATTCATTTCCTCTTTTGAAACATACTGATATTTAACTTCCCATTTTTCACCGCTTACGACGAAACTTTTAATTTTATAATCCCTAAAGAGTCTAAGTACTGTCTGCTTAAGTCCAATTCCATTTCCTCCGGCTGTTTTTCTTTTTCGTTTCTTGGGATTACCTTTTCCGGAATGCAAACTCAAAAGACCCGTCGCTTTTTCAAAAGGCCAGTGACCTGTGATATTGAATTTTGAACCTCCAGCTGGAATCTTGGTTTCCGTAAAATCAACTCCATCCAAAGAATAAGGGTGTTCATCGTTTCCATCTACGAAATTTTGAGCTAACTCTCTTGTAAGCCAAGGCAACCTATAAGCTTCCCTGGATAGATTAATAAACATGTCGGTACATATTGGAACAGTTCCGGGGAAAGCCTTTTGTACCAATGAATGTTCTGTAGTTAAAATACGAACCTGTTCCGAAACGCCGGCAGTTGCCTCTTCTAAAGCCACGCTTTGCCCTAAAAGAGCATCCAATGGTTCACCTGAACCATCAGGAGCACCACCAAGTTGTGAATCTGATTCTGTCATAATAAGGCGAATTATTATGATATATATAGCTACATTTGTCAATAGCTATAGTGTTACGCCAAACTACAGGTTAAAACCACTTAACGCAATCCTTTGCTTACCTGTTAATAACGTTCTTCTTATTTACCCCTTGGCATCGCCTTCCCTTTCCACTTCCAGAAGTACTTTAGCGCCGATGACATGTGAATCCAGAAGACTTTTTGGGTGATTAAGTGCAGCAAGCTACCGCCGGAAAGCCTTTTGTGGCAGTGCAGAGCCCGCGCCTGTGGGAAATAAGCCACTTTGTGGCCGGACTCCCAAACTTTGCGGCACAAATCCGCATCTTCCATAAACAAGAAATATCGCGGATCAAAGCCGCCGATTTTTTCAAAAACGTCTTTGCGAATTATAAAACACGCGCCGGTAACAAGATCCACTTCGCCTTCCTTGCTGTGGTCGTAGCCCGCCATCGTGTATTCATCCACGCGTTTTTTTAAAATTTTAAGGCGAGAAAGCGGCGTGCGTTTTATAATTAAATCCAGCGGTCGCATAAATCGCCTGCAGGAATCTTGAATTTGCCCATTGAAAAAATAAAGTTGCGGAGCCGCCATGCCAACATGCGGATTTTTTTCCATGTAATCATAAAGTTTCTGCAGTGTGTCCGTCTCCACAGAAATATCCGGATTTAAAACCAAAATATATTTACCTTTGGCATAATGCGCACCGAGGTTATTTGCTTTGCCATAGCCAAGATTGCTGCCACTATGAACAAGCGTAATTTCGCCTTTTTTGTGCATCTGCTCCAAATAATCCAAGCTTTCATCGTGGGAATTATTATCCACGACAATAATTTCGACAGGCACGTCGCATTTGCTGCGCTGTAGCGCTTCTATGCAAAGCCTTGGCAGGTATTTGAGATTGTAATTTACGATTATGCAGGAAATTTTCATAATGTTTTGCGAGGCGTAATTTTCTCACGATTTTCTTTTACTTTCAAATTCCATTCGCCAGTCACATAGCTGTTCTCCGGAATATCTTGGCCAACAACAATGCCTGCGCCCACAAAAGAATTTGAACCGACTTTTATTCCAGGCATAAAGTTTGTATTTACTCCGACTCTTATGTGGTCGCCTGTTACCAGCCCAAATTTATTTGAACCGCAATCCACCTTTGTCGTGCCGCCATTTATGGCCACTTGAATATTTTTTTCGTCTAGTCTCAGGTTACCCGTAACGGCCCCCGCGCCAAAAGAAACATCTTCGCCAATTATACTGTCACCAATGTAATTTGTATGCGTCCAGACGCCACCGCCCACAAAACTGCGGGCAACTTCACTTCCAAAGCCAATAACGCAATCTGGACCAATGTGTGACTGCCTAACGAGGGCGTTTGTGGCGACCACTGTATTTTTGCCGATGTATGCCGGGCCGATAATTACTGCGTTTTCCAAAACTCGCACGCCTTCTTCCAAATAAACTTCACCTTTTACCGTCGCAGATTTTGCAATTTGCACGGATTTTGATTTTTTAGATTTAACTGTGCCAATAAAATAATTCATCAGCGAAATTACATGCCACGGATACTTTACCGGCTGCCAAAAACCTTTAAATGGCACCGCGCGATAAGTAACACCATCATCAAAAAGCTTTTGCAGAGCGCATTCGTAGCGGTCGTCGCATTTTGAAGAAATATTCTCCAGCGCATCCAAAAGTGCCTGCGAATCTGGATGAAAATGCATAACAATATTCACAAGCTTGCTCGGTTCTTTGCCTTCCCCAGGCTTTTCCACAATTTTTTGAATTTTATTTTGCGAGTCGGCTTTTAAATATCCACCCGGGAAATATTTTTCCACATGTTTGGCCAGCAGCATCCCCTCGCCTTTCTTAATATTTTTATGCAAAAGTTCGTATGCGGATTGATCAACCACGTCGTTTGAACTCATCAC
>JBAYHN010000013.1:0-23366 GCA_041666125.1 Candidatus Altimarinota bacterium
TTGATTGCTGCAGTCTGTACATCCTTTAAAGATAACGCTGCATTTTTAATTGCCCCAACAGCCGATTCGGCCTTGTTCATGAGGTTTTTGGCGCCATTGGCAGTAAAAAGAGGGGAGTCGCTCTGCAGCTGTAAAACAAAAAGAAAAACAACGGCGGCCGTAAAGATTCCGCCAACTGCAATTAAAAACTTCTTCATTGCCCGAATTGTAATTTCTTTATTACGTTTTGTAAATCCATTGGCAGCGGAGCCAAGATTTGGACTTGCTTTTTGAGGATAGGATGGAAGAAATTAACTTCGGCTGCATGTAAAAACTGTCTGCCAAGCCTAAAATGAATGCGGAATTTCCTGTTAAAATGCGGATCTCCATATTTTGAGTCCAAAATCACAAAATGCCCCACTTTTGCAAAGTGCTGGCGGATTTGGTGCTTGCGGCCAGTGTGAATTGTGGCTTCTACAAGGGCACAAAGAGGGCAGGACTTGCCGCGGAAAACTTTTATAATTTTATAGTTGGTTTCTGCCGGGACCAATTCTTGGCTTGCACGAGCGTGTAGCGGAATGGAGATGCAGCTGCCATTTGGAACTCCCTGTACAAGCGTGGCATATTTTTTGCTGGTATTTTTGTCTGTGAATATTTTTGCAAGTTCAGGTCGGTCTTTTTCGTATTTGCCAAACATTAAAGCGCCGGAAGTCTGCGAGTCCAAGCGGTGAAGCACATATGGCTTAATGCCTTTTTCGGCAAACTGTTTCTCGGCCATGCCCAAAATAGACTGATTTAATTGGATGTTGTTCCCGGGAACTGTTGGAATGCGAGGTGGTTTGTTTACGACAAACATAAAATCATCCTCATAAACAATTTTTAGATTTCTCGAATTTTTCTTATTTTTTTGCATGCTTTATTTTTCTCCAAATATAAAATGCTATTGCTGCGATTATTAGGACCGCAATTGCAATGTCTAAATTATGCAATTTGGTCTTTATCATCTCCCAGTTTACACCCATTTGAAGGCCAAGCCATGCGAAAAGTGCGCTCCAGGGCAAAACTCCTAAAAAGGTATAAATCGCGAATTTTTTGAGGTTCATTTTTGCGATTCCGGCCGGGAAAGAAATGTATGTGCGGACGACCGGCAAAAGTCTTCCCAAGAAAACTATTAATTCGCCGTGGCGCGAAAACCAGCGATCGGCCATGTCTAGGTCGTGATGCGAGATTAAAATGTATTTGCCGTATTTTGTGATTAATGGCCTGCCGCCGACATAGCCGATCCAGTAGGCCAAAAGCGAGCCTGCCAAGTTGGCGACCGCGCCCACTATTACCACAATCCAAAATGACATTTGGCCCGTGGCCGCCAAAAAGCCGGCAAAAGGCATAGTGACTTCGGAAGGGACCGGCACGCCGCAACTTTCCACGAACATCAAAATAAACACGCCTGTGTATCCGGACCAATTTATGGTTTGGACAGCGAGTTGAGTGAGCCAGGTTATTATGTCTGTTAGCATGACTGGGTAATCATATCATAGGTGTAACTCGTGCAGTACGAGTCTATGCGGCGGGCGAGGCTCCTATTGATATAAGTTTTAGAAATTGATAGCTATTCGCGAATTTGCTATAATTGTTCCGTCAAGTTCACTTACGTACAGAGAAAAAGGAGCTAGAGCCTTATAAGGCAGCTCCTTTTTTAGTAAATAAAGCCAGAAGGTATTGTGGAGGCGAGGGGAATCGAACCCCCGCAAGCGAATGTCAAGTTCACTTACGCCAACCATGGCCGTCCCCATGTACCTCCTGGCGAAATATACGGTAGCAAACAAAAATTAAATTTCTCTAAACTTTTTGTGAATTTTTTATGACATACGAGCGTAAGCGAATGTGCTTCGTTTTGCCGTCTTTGCTAGGACTCGTGGACAAGTAGGTCTATTTATTGCCCCGGCGCTGCATCCGGTATTATTCCTGCATCCGCACCATCCGGCGGCACATCAACTCCGCCCGCTCCTTTTTGCAATGTAAATTCGACTTTAGATTCGCCAACGTATCCAACTTTGTCATAAACTTTTGCGGTAATCGTGTGCGGTCCATCGCTCAAAGTTTTTGAAAATCTAATGATGCCGGTATATGGTGCTTTTCTTTGCGTATTTGCAGCGGTTTTTCTGTCATCAATAAAATAAACAACTTTGTCGGCGCCTCCATTTTGAGCCTTTATGCTCACTTCCACATTTATTTTTAAATCTGTGATTGTGGAAAATGCGACAGGGGAGGTGATTTGAATAGTAGGCTGTTTTTTGAAAGTTTCCGCCGTGAACATTTTGGTTTGTTCTGTTGGTGGGAATCCCGGGTAGCTTGGATCTTGCGTGCGCTTCCAATCTATCCAACCTTTTATGCCGGTTAACCATCTTCCATAGTCGGTAATCGGATCTTTGTGATTAATAAATGATTCTTTCTTTATGTATTCTTTTGGGGTGAATTCATTTGGCAATAGATGATCTTTTTCGTTTACTTCAAGCTGTTTATACATATCGTCAATTTCCGTTGGCACAGAAAAGCTCGCGAAAACTTCAGAAATTTTACCGTTTTCCGGAGTATCTGCGCTTACCAATTTCCCGGAAGCTTTGCTAACAGTCGCCCATTTAATGCCTTCCGGTACAGGGAAAGACTCATTCGGCTTTCCTTCCAGCGCTTTGCTCATGAATTTTGACCACATTGGCGCGGCAACATTATATCCATCCGAATTTGGTTTCATAACGCTTCCATCGCTATTACCGGCCCAAACTCCGCAAACCACCGAAGGCGTATATCCAACTGTCCAAACATTCGAAGGAAGAATTTTCACCGGTGTGATCTCTTTATTGCTCGTTCCTGTTTTTGCAGCCGTTGTGTGGCCAGGAACATCCAAACGCGGACCAAGATAAACGGATTTATCGGAAAGAATATTATTTATTAAATATGCCGCCTGAGGATCCAAAACTTCTTTTGGTGCCGGATCATCCAGTTTTTTCTCATATACAACCGCTCCTGTATGATCCAAAACTTTTAAAATGGAATAATAATCTTGTTTAATTCCATTATTGGCAAATACAGAAAACGCCTGCACCATTTCGGCCAACTTTACTTCACCGGCTCCAATTGCCAGAGGTGGTCCAAAATTTCCCTTTGGATCAAGGCTTTCGATTCCCATCGCGTTAGCCAAATTTATAATTTCTTCCTGCTCGCCGGCCATAAAATATGCCTTTAACGCCGGAATATTTCGAGATTGTCCAAGTGCGCGGCGAATTGGGAGCGGTCCATAAAATCCACCTTCATAATTTTGAGGCGTGTAGTTGCTGCCAAAATTTGTTGGAGTGTCATAAATTACAGTTGCCGGAGAATATCTGTTTAAAAACGCTTTTGCGTAAACAATCGGTTTAAAAGAAGATCCCGGCTGGCGCTTTGCAAAAACGTGATTCACATTTCCCCTCGCCTCCGTGTCAAAATAATCCGCAGAGCCAACCATAGCCAAAACTTGGCCTGTTTTTGCATCTGTTGCAAAAAGTGCGCCTGTTGTTGCTCCATGCTGTTCTTTGCTCAATTTTATTTGTTCCGCGACGATTTCTTCTGCTGCCGTCTGCAGTTTTGGGTCAATAGTGGTAAATACCTGTAATCCTCCAAGTGCCACAAGGTCTTTGCCAAATTGTTGTTCCAAAAGTGAGCGTATATAAAATACAAAATGTGCCGCTTTCATAGCTTCGGCATATTTTTTGAAATCAAGATGCTGAATTTCTGTAACTGCTGCCTTTTTTTCTTCTTCGCCTATCATTCCCAGTTCTGCCATACGCGCCAACACCACATCTGCGCGCCCAGGAATATATAATTTATTTTCAGGTGAAAAGACGATTTCGCGTCCAACAAGCCCCATAGTGTAATCGCTGTCGCTTAAATCTTGAATTGTCTTTGGAAGTTTTACCCCGGCAGTAACCGAAATTTCTTTATCTAATTTGGAATATGCGTTTTGCCCATATGGAGAATAAAAAGTTGGAGCCTTTGGCATGGATGCCAAAATTGCGCTTTCTCCAAGCGTTAAGTGCTGTGCGGATTTTCCGAAATACATTTTAGAAGCCATTTCTGCGCCATATGCATTGTTGCCATATGGGATTCTGTTTAGGTAAAGCTCTAGAATTTTATTTTTGTCGTAGGCGCGTTCTAGGCGAACTGCCAGAACAAGTTCTTTTAATTTTCGGGTATATTCTCGCCTAAGTGAAAGAAAGGCATTTTTGGCTAATTGCTGCGTAATTGTTGAGCCTCCACGAGCTTGGCCAAGGCCGGTCACCTCGTGCAAAACCGCCTTCATTATGGCCGGTATATCAAAACCGCTGTGGTCATAAAATTGATCATCTTCAATTGCGATTGTGGCTTTTTGGAGAAGGGGAGAAATCTCGCTGAGCGGCACATATTGCCTGTTTTCTTCGCCGTGTATCGAATATAGAACTCCGCCTTCGCGATCATAAATTATAGTTGATTCAACGCCGGCAAGCTTGTCAAAGTCGCGAACATCCGGCAGGCCGATGGATAAAATGGCAACCGTAACTGTAAAAACAAAAAGCCCGGCAAGCGTTGCGCCTATAATCAAAAGTAATCCCACTATAGTCACGCGCTTCCAAAGAGGTTCATCTTTGTGAGGTATGGATGACTTGATGTGTTGCCTGATTTTATCTTGAAAACGTCTGGCGAATTTCATACGGGACTTAGTATATCATTTTTGGCAAGTCCACACACCAGGCATAGGTTTTCCTACCATCCAAACAATTTGCCAACTTCATCTGCACTTTCGCGCTTGCGGGCAATTGTCACGATTCCATTTTGCAAAACGATTTTTGCAGGGGAGGAAAGTAGACAATGATGAGAAGCAAAAGCATCCTGATATGCGCCACTATCCAGTATCGCAATATATAAGTTTTCACCTGCCGGCAAATCTTCCAATTTTGGTAAAAGAAGGTAGCCGTCGCTAGGAGTATATTTGTCGTCACTATCGCAGCTCAAGCCAACCAGCCAAACTTTATCTTTTTTGCCGGCCTTCATGCCATTAATCGGAATTACATGCCATTTTTGGTGAATTGCCCACGTATCCAGCAAATCATTCATAAAACTTCCGTCTATTACGTACCACTGCTTCGCTGTGCCGTTTGGGATCGGTTTGTTTGTAACTACCTTAAATACCGTGATCTGCGAAGGCGCGACGATGTAGCGGCCCCACTCAACGATCAGGTTTGGATGCGGAATTCCGGCTTTGTCGCTCATTTCTTTGAGCAGTTGGATAAGTTTTCGCGAAACGGACTCCACGCTGTACATCTTTTTCTTTTCATATGGAACACCAAATCCGCCGCCAATATCTATGGTGTCGAGTGAAGGATTTTTTTCGCGCAATTTAATATAAGTTTCGAAAGCTTCTTTTAATACTACGAAAATGTCATGCTCGAGTTCAATTTGTGAGCTGACGTGGTAATGAAGAATTTTTAGATTTCTGATTTTGCCGAGCTCGACGATTTCCTGAGAAGTAAGGCCAAATCGGTCGATCTTTTTATCCCAATGAGCTTTAATTTTGGATTGAAGATTTATGCGAATGCCAAGTTCACCGCGGTAGTCTTTTAAAAGTTCCAGCTCGTTTGCATCTTCCACGATCGGCACAATTGCGAGGCCGTTATTTTTTAGTTGGTCTATTAATTGGATGTACGCTGGAGTTTTTGGGCCGTTGCAAAGCACACGAATTTTGGAATGGAAACTTTCTCCTTCCCACAATTTTTTTACGAGCCAAAGTTCGTTGCCGGAGCTAACTTCCAAATGTGCGCCTTCTGCAACAAGCGGAAGCACATATTCCTTATTCTGATTTACCTTCATTGGATAGTGATATGTGAATTTTCCCTTATATCCAAAGCGTTTTATGTTGTCGTTAAAAACTTCCTGCAAATGGCGCAGGCGTGCTTCTATTATGAATGGCAAAAAGATTTCGATTGAAGATCCGAATTTTCGTGCCAAATCGTAAACGTTGTATTGATAATTTCCTTCGCGGACTATTAGCTCGCCGTCGTCGTTGACGTCAAAGTGTTCTGTATTGAATTCTTTGCGCCCGAGCTTCCAAAGCTTTTTGTAGTTTTTCAATTAAAAAAGTTAATAAAAAAACCTTTAACGTTTTGTGTATATCAGTTTTATGTGTAGAGCGCAAGGAAAATCTCGCTTATGCCCCACGGATTTCAAAATGCCTGCCGCGTAGATTTTTAAAGATTTGCGTCTGCACCTTCTTCATTTCCTCGTCCGTAAGGGTTCTTTCGGGCGATTGTAAGAGCACGCGGAAGGTGAAAGATTTTTTGCCTTCGCCCAAACTTTTATCTTCAAAAATGTCGATTAATGAAATTTTTGCGATTAAATTTTGCTCGCTGGTGCGGATTAATTCGGAGACTTCGCGCACGGTTGTGTTTTTTTCCACAAGCACAGAAACGTCAATTTCTATTCCAGGATATTTTGGCATGGGCGCGAATGATTTTGCGCAAATTCCGCCGGCAACCATTTTGGTAAAATTTATTTCGAAGGCCGCAACCGGAGATTCTATTCCAAAGTTTTTCAAAACTTGAGGATGGATTTCATAAACGACCGCAATTTCTTCTTTGCCGCATTTTAAAGCCGCCGCTTTTGTTGGGTGAGCATATGGTGGGGGAGAAGCCAACGTGTCGATTATTGGCGTCGTGGCCTGGAATAACTTCAAAAATGACTGTAATGAGCCCAGCGCTTCATAGAAAATCTCGCCACACTTGTTATCTTTATTAACCACCACTCCGCAAATGAATTTTTCTTCACGAGGGAAAAGTTCGCCGGTCTTTATATATGTGCGGCCAATTTCATAAAATTTAAAATGATCTCTGGCGGTAAGATTTTGCGGAATTGTCTTTAAAATATTTGGCAAAAGAGAAATTCTCATGTGGGTTTGGTCGTCTGTAAGCGGATTTTCCAGCAAAACATGGAGGTTTTCCGGCAGTTGGCATTTTTTTACCTCGGTGGCGCCATAAAAAGAATAAAGATTCAGCTCGTTAAAACCCAAAGATCCCGAAAGAATTTGCCTGGCCTTGTGCTTTAGAGTTCTCTCGCGATTTTCCATTGGAATTTTTATCGGCAAATGTGGCAATGTCGGCACAATTTTTTCGTAACCGTGCATGCGAGCCACTTCTTCCACAATATCGTCTTCAATATTTATGTCTTTTGTAGCGCGCCAGCTTGGCACCGTGATTTTTAGCGTGCCTTTTTTGACTTCTTTAACCTCAAAACCAAGAGGAGTCAGGTATCCGGCCATGTCTTTGCCCGTTAAATTCACGCCAATCTTTTTATTCGTGGCATCCACATCAATTTCCACATTAATTGCCTTTGGTTTTTGCTGGTAGATGTCTGTAATTGGTCCGGCTAGCACACTCCCTTTGCAAATTTTTAAAATTAATTCAATTGCGAAGAGCATTGCCGTGCCTGCCACTTCCGGATCCAGGCTTTTTTCGAATCTTTGCGCTGCATCTGTTCTAAGCCCGTGGCGCTGTTCGGTTTTGCGAATCATAACCGGATTCCAAGTCGCAACTTCCAAAATAACTTCATTGGTCGAGTTCGTGATTTCGCTGTTTACTCCTCCCATAACCCCGGCAATACCCATGGCCATTTTGCCGTTAGTAATTAGCGCATCCTGAGTGGAAAGCATGCGTTTTTTGTGGTCGAGCGTTTCGATGTTTTCTCCGGTTTTTGCAAAACGCACGGCCAATGTGTCTGTCCCCACAAATTTTCGATCGAAAGCATGCATCGGGTGCCCGGTTCCCAGCATCACATAATTTGTAATGTCCACAATGTTGTTTACCGGCCTCATTCCCGCAGCCTGAAGCCGATTTTTGAGCCACATCGGAGACTCTTCAATCTTAATTCCCGTCATAATGCAGGCCAAAAATCTCTTTGCTATGTCTTCTTTTGGCAAATCAACCTTCGCTTTTTGCCCGGTTTTTGGAACGGCAACTTTTGGTGCCATTGGTTTGAGTTTTTTGCCCAAAATTCCCGCAAATTCGCGCGCCAAGCCGTAATGTCCCCACAAATCCGGGCGGTGAGTTAGCGATTTATTATCAATTTCAAAAATCGTGTCGTTTAATTCAAGTGCCTCAGCAACCGGAGTGCCCGGTTTCGTTTTTGGGAAATACAAAATAGAAACGCCGGTTTCTTTCATTCCAAGTTCCTGTTCCAAACAAAGCATCCCTTCGGAACGTGCACCTCTCAAATCTTTTGCAAGAATTTCCATGCCGGTTGGCAATACAGTTGGTGCAACCGCAACCGGGATTCTATCTCCAACGTGCATAGTTACCATGGAGCCAAAAACAAGGTTTAATGGCTCGCTTCTGCCAATATCCATCTTTGCTACATTTAATTTTTCCGCATTTGGATGTTTGTGAAATTCCAGCATTTCGCCAATTACAACACCGGAAAGTCCGCGCGCTTGATCTTCAAATCCTTCCACTTCACACGTTCTCAAAGTTAATAATTCCGCCAATTCTTTTGCAGAATATTTTGCCGGAATATCAACGTAGTCCTTTATCCAATTTAATGAGATCTTCATAAGGTTTTAGTTAATTCTACCGCGTCCATTAATAGGAATTTACCATATAAGCCGCGTTTCTTTAAGTTTTCTTTTATCTCAGCCACTTTTTCGATGTATTCATCTTTCGTATATTGCTGATTTAAAATGCAATATTCTCGCCTTTTCATGTTTACGCATCCAAAACAATTATTGCATCCCAGATTGCAAAAACCATATTCGCAATCTCTACAGTCCACTATCCACCATGAATTATTTACGTTGTAGCATTTATCCGCACTCATAAGCCCATAACAAAGTTCGCAATTTGTAGTATGAGTGGAGTCATAACAGTCTTTTAAATTAACAATTTCGTCGTATAAATAAGCGCAGTCCTGACATTTTTCGATGTTGAAGCCCATATAGCAATTTTTAGAACCGATAATGTAATCTCCAAAGGTATTTTCGCTGTTAGAAATATGTAATGCCGGATGAATAAAATTCTCTCTTAATTTTTCCGTTTTTGCGTAAACGGCGCCCAGCCCCATTTCTTTGATTCTACTAATTTCTTTACTGTACTCTTCCTTTGAATATTGTTTGTTGAATATCTGGAACTCTTTTTTGCGAAGACCAACGCATCCAAAACAATTTGTACAGCCACGGCATTCGTAACAATGTTCACAGTCGGTGCAGTTTGCGCAGTCTCTACAAAAATTGCAGTTGTAGCATTTATCGGAGTCTAGGCATTCATAACAAAGTTCGCTGTTTGTAAGGTAGTCGCTATCTGCACAGTCACTGTCTCTGCCGGAAATATCCAAATAATAACAGGTGTTCAAAAACCCCGATGAATAACACAAATAACAGCTTTTAGATTTATAAAGAAAACTGTTGTATGGCGAATTTTCGCATTCAAAACACGGTAAGCATAGTTTTGGACTAGATTTTATGAGCTTTGCTAGCTCTAAGACGAAATCCATATTTAGAACTGTTCTAAAAATCTCAAATCTCCGCCGCCAAGATGGCGAATGTCGTCGATTCCATATTTCATCATCGTGAGGCGGGTTAAGCCGAAGCCAAAAGCCCAGCCTTGGAATTTTTTGGAATCGATTCCGCCGGCTTTTAATACGTTTGGGTGAACCATTCCGGCGCCCATAAATTCCATCCAGCCGGTGTGTTTGCAAACGCGGCAGCCTTTTTCGCCGCAGAGAGTGCAAGACATGTCGAGTTCAATTCCCGGCTCTACGAATGGAAAATATCCAGGTCTAAATCGCACTTTCATTTCGCGGCCAAAAAGTCTTGTCAAAAATTCCTGCATAACGCCCTTTAAATCCGCCAGCGAAATATTTTTATCAATCAAAAGTCCTTCCACTTGGTTAAAAGTGTGTTCGTGGCTGGCGTCTGTGGCTTCATTGCGGAAAACGCGACCAGGCACAATAACCCGCAGCGGTGCGCCATATTTTTCCATCGTGCGCACTTGCACAGGAGAAGTTTGAGTTCTAAGAACCAATCTGCCATGTTTTTTCTTTGCGGCCGAATCGTTGCCGTGCCCTTCATCCTTCACAAAAAATGTGTCCTGCATGTCGCGTGCAGGATGCCAGCTCGGAATATTCAATCCCTCAAAATTATAATATTCACTTTCTATTTCCGGCCCATCCATTATTGCAAAACCCATTGAGCTAAATATCTGCTCCACGTCATATTGAACTTGGGAAAGGGGATGAATGTGCCCCGTTTCAAAAGTTTGCCCAGGCGCAGTCACATCAATCCATGAGTTTTTTAATTTATCTTCAATTTCCGATGAACTCAGGCTCTGTTTTTTGGCTTCAAATGCGCCTTCCAGCGCAACTTTAATCTCATTGCAAAGTTTTCCAAAGAGCGGCTTTTCTTCTTTAGATAAATTCGCCAAGCCATGCATTAAATTGGTTAATTCGCCCTTTCGCCCCAAATATTTAACTTGAACTTGGTAAAGCGCGTCTGAATCTTTAGCCTTTTCTATCTCCACCAAAGCCTGTGTTTTTAGGTTTGCCAAAAGTTCTTTCATGCCGCTTTATGATACCACAATCTGGCAATGCCTCAAATCATGGGAGAATGTCTAGATCTCTAATATCTGATTTCTCCTTGTTCCAATAACCTTCGACAACTTTGCCATCTTGTAAATCCCTCCAGTACTGCTCATTAAATTTACCGTCCGACCATTCAAGTAGCCACTTCTTCATCTGTTCTACTTTTTTCATTCTTCCTGGATCTGGAAGTATTATTTTTTCATATTCTTCGATACGAACTTCTGGGTCATCTAGGTTAAAAAGAAGTCGGCAATACATGGCTTGCTGCTCATCAAAATCGGCATAATCATTTCCTTCTACTTTTGTATCTGGTATTAAATCTGCCCAGGCTTTGTTTTGTCCGTGTGAATGTTTATGTAGACCCCAATTGGATACATCTATTGGTCCTGGTCCACCATCCATTCCACCTGCAAATTGTCCGTCCATTATGTGAAAAAATTCATGATAAAGTGGCCAAGCTGAACTCAAATATACTGGATTACCTGGATAGGCAGCACCTATTAGAGCTCTTTTTCCCCCGGATTGAGTTTCTTCTTCCATTTTTCCAGCTATTCTAAATTCTTTTACTCCCATTTTTGCTAGAAATTCCGGTGGGATTTTTATAAGCTGAACTTTAATGTCTTCTATTTCCGTTGCAGCTTTGGCCATATCTGTTACTGGATATGCCGTTCCCCCGGATCCAAAATGCTCAACTTTATCTAAAAGTTGCACATCCGCCTTATAATTTAACTTAAACCACTCTTTTAAAGCGGCGATTTTCTTTTCAGGGGAATCTGGCGACTCTTTTACTTCTTGTTGTAATTGTTGAAGTCCCGTTTGTGCCTTTAACTCTTGTAATTTTTTCTTTGAAGTACGAGTTTCCGGAACAGCTTTTGGTTTTTCCGCACCAGTTTTAGGTTTTTCGCCCGCTCCTTCTCCTTTTGGTATTGGTGTTGCCATTTTTGTTTTATTTAAATCGTGAAATTAATTTATGCGGCCAATCTTTCTTCACCTCCTTTACCTTGATGATTTTTTCCGTGCGAATCTTTTTCTTTATTTTTGGCGTCTTCTTTAATTCTTTCTTCACGCAACCACACGCGATATTCGCCTTCTTTTTTGCTTAACTTGTCGCAAACCAAAATAAGCGGCGCGAGAATTTTTAATTCCGGCTCCAAAAGCATAACAACTTTAACTACTATTTTTTGAATGCCGGCACTTAAACTAATATTTGATTCTGTGGTTTTCCCTTTATCAAAGCCATCTATATCAAGAAAGCCCGCCTCGACAAGCATTTTGCACACCGGCGGCATTGGAACCGGACCACCCATCGGCATTGTATTCATCCAATAAAGTATTTTTTGCACAAAAGTTGGTAGGCGATTCCAAACATCTCGGATTGTTTTAATAGGTCCACTTTGGTCTATCTGCCACAAGAGTGTTTTTATATGGCCATGGTCATCTTCGTCTAAGGCCTTATTTAAAGCCTCCAACGCCGGTTGAATTTCTTTAACAGAGCCAAGTGCTTCTCTTATTTGAGGCACGGCTTCTTCTACTCTTTTTTCTGCGAATTCAGAAACTTCATCTTCGCTTGGTTTGTGCCCTCTGCGTTTCATTCTTTCTTCCAATCTATCCGCTTCTGACTTTTCGCGATCATTTTGTGACATATAAAAGTACGTTAAAAGCTCTATTAATTATAGCTCAATTTGGGCCTTATTACCAGGTTAAACTGTCATCGCCAAGTAGGTGTTGCCAGACTATGGTTTGCCTGTGAATGGTGGATAAACATCCGTCATTGATTGCATATATGCCTGCACGCGTAGTAGCCAGCGCGTTAGTCCAAGATTATATTCAAACATTCCACGTGGATATTTTCCAGTAAACAAAATTGCCCACCATGCTATGAAACTAACGAACATCGCACCAATCGCATAAAAGAACAAACAAAACATATGTGGAATCCCAACGTACATTCCTCCAAAAAATAATCTAACTAACAAAAGTACGCGAGATGAGCTTTCCGGATATTTAACGTTAAATGTTACCGGATAATTTGCCTGTGGTTCCGCCATAATGTTTGAGGTTAATAAATAAACTTGGCTAATTATATCACGAAAAAACCCCTCTTTTTTACGGAGGGGTTTTAAAAATCTTTAGAGATCTATTAGATATTATCTAACAGCATCCTTGAGAGACTTTCCAGCCTTGAAAGCAGGAAGCTTCATTGCTGGGATCTTGATTCTTTCGCCTGGTTTGCGTGGATTTACACCCATGCGAGCTGCACGTTTGCTGACACGGAATGTGCCAAATCCTGTAACAGTTACATTTTCGCCCTTCTTTAGGGACTTTGTAATGGAACCAAGTACTGCTTCGATAACCTCCGAAGCTTGTCTCTTTGTGACGCCAACAGTTTGAGCTGCTGCATTCACTAGATCCTGCTTTGTCATATAAAGCAAAATTAAAGGATAAAACTGTTCACCATTATATGAATGTAATTGCGGAGTGCAAGCAAAAAGAATATTCACGGAAAGGGCTTTACAAAAGGAATATTTTGACATAGCGACCGTGCAAAAAATAAATAAAAATCGCAAAATTTTTTCGCGAGGTTCCTTATCTAAGCCAAAAAGAACTTATTCGGCAAGACATTACGAAGTAGCAAAATCCCGTTTAAGCCCATTTAAAAGGGTAAACGATTATGCTATAATCATTTGATGCGTGCAATTCAAAATGGTGTGTGCGAATAAAAGTTTGACCGTTAACACAACTTACTAGTATCCTTTGACCCGACTCTATGGCAACAAAAAATTTAATAATTGTGGAATCTCCGGCAAAGGCCAAGACTATTTCGAAGTTCGTTGGCAAAAATTATGTTGTGCGTGCCTCTATGGGCCACGTGCGCGATCTGCCAAAGTCAAAAACCGGAGTAGATACGAAGAATAATTTTGAGCCCACCTATATAATACCGGTGGATAAAAAGAAAACGATTAAGGAGCTGGCCTCCAAGATAGGGGACAAGACTACTATATATATAGCGACTGATGAAGACCGCGAAGGAGAGGCAATCGGTTGGCATCTGCTAAAGGCACTAAAGGTGGATGAAGATGAGCGTGTTAAGCGAATTGTGTTTCATGAAATTACAAAGCCGGCGATTTTGGCTGCGCTTGAGCATCCAAGGCATTTGGACCAGAACCTTATTAATGCGCAGCAGGCACGAAGAATTTTGGATCGCCTTGTTGGTTACGAGCTTTCGCCACTTTTGTGGACAAAAATTCGTTATGGACTTTCTGCCGGACGTGTACAAAGTGTTGCGGTTCGTTTGATTGTTGAGCGTGAACGCGAAATAAAAGCATTTAAAGCGGATGAATATTGGAGCATTACCGCACAGTATTTGCATGACGGAAAACAGCTTGAGGCCGATTTAAATAAAGTTGATGGTAAAAAAGCGGTTATTGCCAATCAAACTGAGTCCGATGATATTGTTAAAAAATTGGAAGGTGCAACTCACACGGCTGGGACGCTGGATAAAAAAGAAGTAAAGCGCACACCACCGGCACCATTTACAACTTCCACACTGCAACAGGAAGCTGCGCGCAAACTTGGTTTTTCTGTTAAGAAAACGATGGTGCTCGCACAGATAATGTACGAAGGCGTGGATGTTTTTGGAGACACGATGGGTATTATTACTTACATGAGAACGGACTCCGTGAATCTTTCGGAAATTGCGCTTAAACAATCGCAAGAAGTAATTGCTAAAGAATTTGGAAAGGAATATGGCTTGGCGGAGCCACGTTTATATAAGAGCAAAAAAGGCGCGCAAGAGGCTCACGAAGCTGTGAGGCCGGTTGATTTGTCTCTTCATCCACAGGCGCTAAAAGCATTTTTGGATAAAGACCAGTACAGACTTTATGAACTTATTTGGATGAGGACAATTGCGTCCCAAATGAAAGAAGCGGTGCTTGAACAAGTTGGAATTGATATTGAAACAGACAAAGGCGGAGCAAAATTACCTTTTGTTTTTAGAGCGACTGGCCAAACTATTAAGTTCGCTGGCTTTATGAAGGCATATACGGAAGGAAAAGATGATCCGGAAGAAGAATTGGAAGGGGCGGAAAAATTGTTGCCGGAAATTGAGCAGGGAGAAAAATTAAACTTGGAAAAACTTTTGCCGGTTCAGCATTTTACAAAGCCGCCGCCACGTTATACAGAAGCCAGTCTTGTTAAAAAACTGGAAGCGGAAGGCATTGGCCGTCCAAGTACTTATTCCCCTACAATTTCTACAATTGTGGATCGTGGATATATTAAAAAAGATAAAAAACAACTTATTCCGACCGATACAGCTGAAGTAGTAAACGATATGTTGGTTGAACACTTTCCGACTATTGTCGATTACAAATTTACTGCTAAGATGGAAGAGGATTTGGACGAAATTGCAGAAGGCAAACGTGAATGGGTGCCAGTCATTAGAGATTTCTACGAACCATTTCATCACACAATAGAAGTGAAACAAGAAACATTAAAAAAAGCAGATATCGTGAACGAAGAAACCAAAGAAAAATGCGAAAAGTGTGGCAAGCCAATGGTTATTAAGCTTGGTCGTTTTGGGAAGTTTATGTCTTGTTCGGATTATCCGGCATGCAAAAATGCAAAACCTCTTGGTGGACAAGAAAAATCACCGGAAACAATTGAACTTGAAAAGAAATTGGCCGGCAAAAAATGCGACAAATGCGGAAAACCTATGGTTATTAAAACCGGCAGATTTGGGAATTTCCTAGGTTGCAGCGGCTATCCGGAATGCAAAAATATTGAAGCTATTATTCATTTTACAGGTGTTAAATGCCCTAAATGCGGCGAAGGTCAGCTAATTGAACGCAGAACGCGCAAGGGTGGGCGAGTATTCTTTGGCTGCAACAAATACCCAAAATGCAAATTCGCAACGTGGGAAAAACCTGTGAAAAATTGCGAGGTATGCAAGACCGGAGTTGTTGTGGTTGGCAAAGAAGGCGCGGAGAGATGCCTCACTTGCTCGGGAGAGATGGACGAGAAGGCGGCCAAGGAAGAATAGGAATAATTTCTTATTGCGGGCTATTTATCTTCTTTATTTTTTCCGTTACCGTAAAGCCCAGCGGCTTGTTTAGCATGAGCCTGGTTTGAGCATCTATTGCAGGAATTGCGCCATAAATAAGCGTTACAAAAGGCAAAAGAATCCAATTTAATGCGAGAGAAAAATATTGCCACTTTTGGAAAGTCTTATTCGGCTTTGGCAAATACAGAAGAGAAAGCCACAAATAAACCAAAATTCCAAAAAACATTATCGAGAAAATTACATTAAAAACTTGCCCCATGTTATAGGCAAAAAGAGTTTTGTCGAAATTTGGGCTAATGGTTACCGGAATCATTTTATTAAGCAAAATAATTACAGGCGTTGTGGTCCATGTAATTTGCAAATAGAGCAAGTACCAGAGTTTTCCAATGCTCCTGCAAAATGGCAGCCGCTTGCGGTTTTTTATCATTTTTATAATCGCATATGGGATTTCTGAAGCGCCCCAAGCCCATCTGCGAAGCTGTTTATATTGGCCAACAAGGCTCGTAAAATAAGTTTTATTTTGAAGTGCATCTTGGTAAACCGGAATAAAAAGCGGAACAACTTCGTGATCGCCATCAAAATGAAAATATCCGCGCCAATATTGATGAATGTCTTCCACGATTGTGTGGCGAGACCAAAAATCCATTGCTACAAGGGTATTTAGGCTCTGGGCATAAACCGAGGCATTGAATAAATGATGTGACTGACCGGCTTCTGCCAAGTACCAAGATGTGTTTGCGAGTGCCACAAGTCGGTTTGTAAAAGGCACATCCCAAATGTTATTGAAAAAGTATGCGAGTGGCTGGTAGCTGCGCTTTGCGCGATTTTCTGTGATTAAATAATGATAAGTTAGGTTGGCGAAATATGCAGGATGCGGCCTGTTGTCTGCGTCCAAAGTGGTTACAAGAACGTTTGAAAAATCCACGTTTTGCTGCTTTAACATTTCTGCGATTTTGCGAGCGGAATAAGTTATATTTGCACCCTTTGCCGGCATTTCGTCGGGTAGGTTTTTTGGATGCATGATGTGATGAAAGGCCCCAAACTTATCGCCGAATTTTTTTATTAAAAAATCCGCATTTTCTTGTGCGCGAACAAGGTCACGCTCTTCGGTTGCCAAAATAAAAATGATTTTTTCTAGCGGATAATCGGCTTTGGTAAGCACTTCTATGCTTGTTTCCAGAATTTCTTTATCTTCTTTATAGGTCGGCATTATTACAACATGCAAAATATCTTTCCACTGTTTAAAAGTGCCGTTTAGCTTGTGGTATTCGATTTTTCGCATGGTCTCTTTCTCCATGTCCGTGTGCGCAATTGGCGCACTTTCCGAGAAAAATTCAAGCAGTCGCAGCCAATTCATTTTTTCGTATTTTATGCTCTTCCAGTATGAATAAATTGTAAAAACGATTGCTTTGGACGACATCAAAAACCATAAAATTACATAAATGGTAATGAAAATTGCGACCGGTCGCGGATACCAAAAAGAAGCTGCAAAAGGCACCACTAAAATTGACCAACTTACTGCGCCGGGCAGCATTTCCAGAAGTCTGTACCAAAAAGTTCTTTTTAAGTCGTCCATAATTATGAGCGTGCGTGTGAAATTTATTTAGAAAAGCCTTTTAGGTCCACTTCCGGGTATTCTTTTAATTTATCTATGAAAATTGATTGAATGGTGGCGAGAGTTTTTTTGTCGTGGGCCTCGAAGCGTGCAGTGAGGCATGGACTTGTATTTGAAGCCCTAACTGCGCCCCAGGCACCTTTGCCAAAGTCTACCCAAACGCCGTCGATTGTTAGGCAAGGGTAGCGTTTTGCAAAATAATTTTTAACGTCTTCCGTGACGCGGAATTTTGCGGTGTCGGAGCAGGGGATTTTGAATTCCGGGGTTGTAAAAACTTCAGGAACGTCTGCGAAATAAGAAGAAAACGGTTTGTGGGTTTTGCTTAGGAGCTCTAGAATGCGCGCCGCTGCGTACATTCCGTCGTCAAAGCCATACCAGCGTTCTGCAAAAAATATGTGGCCGCTTGTTTCGCCTGCCAGCGGCGCGCCGGTCTCTTTCATCTTGGTTTCGATGAAAGAATGGCCGGTTTTGTATCGCATCGGCTTGCCACCGTGGGCCAAAATATCGTCTTCCACGACTTTGGAAGTTTTAATGTCGAAAATTATGCTCGCTCCCGGATTTCTACTTAAAACATCGCGCGAAAGTGGAATAAGCAAATAATCGGCATTATAAAAATGTCCTTTTTCATCAACTATTCCAACGCGGTCACCATCGCCATCAAATCCAATTCCAATATCCGCTTTTTCTTTTAAAACAGCCTTAATTACATCTTTCATGTTCTTCTCCGACTCCGGATTTGCCTCGTGATTTGGAAAATTTCCATCAAGGTCACAATAAAGCGGGATTATTTCACATCCAAGTTCTTCTAGTAGTCGTGGTGCAAAAATTCCGGTAATGCCATTTCCCGCATCAACTACCACTTTTAGCGGCCTTTCGATTCTTATATTTTGTTTAAGTTCGGCAACGTAGTCTGGGAAAATTTCTTTGGAAAAAAGCTCGCCTTTACCTTCGGTAAAATTTTCGCTCTGTATTATTTTTAAAACTTCTTGTAATTCCGGCCCGCAAACGCTGTGCGCATTTTTGCCAACCAGTTTTATTCCATTGTATTGTTTTGGATTGTGGCTAGCGGTTATATTAACTCCTCCATCAAAGCCATATTTGCAGACTGCGTAATAAATCATCGGAGAACTTGCATGGCCAACGCCTGTAACTATGCATCCGGTTGTTAAAAGTCCGGAAATAAAAGCGCCATAAAGATCATCACTTGTTAGGCGGTTATCTTTTCCGCATACAATGTTTTTTCCATAGTTTTTCTGCATATATGTGCCCACTCCCTGGCCAAGTGCATACATGCTTTCTGCTGTTAAATCAGGCATTTCTCCGGCCTCGTCCATTGCGATACCGCGAATATCATAGGCCCTAAATATAAGAGGATTTATATCCATACAATTAGTTTTTAATTATTTTATTTCTTTTAGGCGGCCCACCGCATCCCATTTTTTAATTAATTTAGCTACTTCTTCTGGCACAAGTTCTTCCCAATTTTCATCGCTTATAATTCTGCGTCTTATTTCTGTGGCAGAAACTTTGCTGTGCAGCTTTTTTATTGGAACAATTTTATGTTTGCCGTCATCTTTAAATAGTCGCGCAACAACCGACGAGCCGGTATAAACCGCTCCAAATGGAGGAAAAATGCTCTCTATGTGTTTTACCCAAAGTGAATAATGATGAACGTTGCGAGCCGGCAAAATTGTAAAATTTTCATGAGTAATTGTTTTTCCGCCAATTTTTTTGCCCAGAATTGCAGCCTCAATCATTTGATATCTTTCTCCGGCCGTAAAAGGATTTTGCGGGACATAATCATCTTCCGTGCTTCCAATTCCAATTATGCAATAATCTTCTTTTTCAAAAACCTGAGAAAGCGCATCAATATGCCCAAGATGAAATGGTTGGAATCTGCCTATAAAAAGTGCCGGAAGTTGTTTGCTCATCTTATTTTAATTAAAAATGGTAACTCCGTTTTGTGTTTATTCTCCGCGACGCGTCGGAAAACCCTTTGTACAAGCGCAATCGGTAAGCCATGTTCAATGCAGTGTTTTTGCCCAAAATCCAGTTTCATCAAAATTTTATCCAACTCGTTATATGTTGCGCCAAGCTCGCCTTCGTCCGTTTGGCCAGGAGCAAGTTCCGCAGAAGGAACTTTATTTACAATCTCCGGCGGCAATCCAATAAAATCCGCTAACTTTATAACCTCTGTTTTATATAAATCCCCAATAACCTCAATATCCGCTGCCAAATCACCAAATTTCGTGCCATATCCAAGCAAAAGTTCGCTTTTGTTTGAAGTGCCCAGCACTAACGCATGTTCGGTATTTGCATAATTATACAAAAGCACGCTGCGAATTCTGGCCTTTGTATTCATTTGCGCCATTACAGGAGGTTTCCACGGGCAAGTATTAAAATCAGAAACAAAACTATTTATGGGCTGATAAAAATACGTCGCACCCAAAAATTCACAAATCGCCTTTGAGTGCTCGATGTTTTCCTCTTTGGTAAGCCCAAGTTCAGGCATCAAAATTGCAGTCACATTTTCCGCGCCAAGCGCATCAACCGCAATTTTTAAAGTTAATGCGGAATCCACACCGCCGGAAAGTCCGAGCACTGCGCGTTTAAAGTTGTGTTGCAAGAAATATTTCTGTAATCCGCCGGTTAAGGCTTTATAAACTTCATTCATAGTTTTGGCTGGTTTGGGTTGTTGATTAATAGGGGCCGGAGCCGGAACGGCTTTCGGTTCAGTTTTTTTTGTCATGAAGGCTTTTACGCTTACCTCCACTTTTGCCGGTGCAGGAGTTGCTTCGACTGGCAATGGCGCAGATTTTGCTGCGGTTTTTTGTTCTGTTTTTTTTACTTCGGCAACATCAGTTTTTATTTGCGCGGCTTTTTTTGGCTTGGCAGTAACCTTCGCAATCACCGGTGTCGGCACATCTGCCGGCTTGGCCGGAGCCACAATTTCTTCGGAATCAAAAAGTGTAGTTTGTTGTTTTTTTGTCATCTGGAGAAAATTTTAAGTCCCTGGTTAATCTCTTTAGAAATCGCTCTTTTCTTTAATACCGCCCTTTTATCGTGCATTTTTTTACCCCTGCACACGCCCAGTAACACCTTTACGAGCCCCTTTTTTAGATAAATTTCTAAAGGCACCAATGTTAAACCTTTTTCATCTGACATTCCAGCCAAATAATCGATTTCTTTACGCTTCAAGAGGAGCTCTTTTCTGCGTAAGGGATCATATTCTTTGTTATTGCTTGGGCCATATGGCGAAACATGCATATTATCCAAGAAAACCCTGTTATTTTTAACTGACGCAAAGCTGCCTTTTAGCTGCACGCGCCCCGCTTTTATTGATTTTACCTCTGCGCCAACAAGCACAATTCCGGTTTCATATTTTTCAACTACCTCATAATCGAAATACGCCTTTTTGTTCTTGCCCAAGAGCTTTTCTGGAGTTGCCATCAGGTTAAATTTTAGCAAAAAGAGGCTGCCCAATCAATCAATTGAGCTATATGCTCATTATTCTTCGATGGAATCCAGCTCTGTGCGAAGGTATTGCTTGAGCTAGTGGTCGAGTGAAATCTGTTTTTGGTGAGTTAAGGGCCAGATTCCTACTGCTCCACGCATACTTTGGTGTCGATTTGTAATTTGACGGTGATTGTAGTGGTCCGGACTTATGTTTCTTTAAATGCTCAATGTACAACTGCAAAACTTCAACCGTAAGAAGCAGCTTTGAGTTGCGTTGTTTTTGTGCATTATTTAATTCAGTAGCAGAGGACTCGGCTATTTTAATTGAAGTCATTACCTTATTTAAGTGTGCGCTCAATTTATTGAAATCCTCGTCGCTTATGGATTCATATGTGTCCAAAAATCTAAAATCGATTGGCCCTTCAGTCATGGCGCACGTTAATATAAGGTTGACCTCTAACTCTACGCCTTGCATATCGAACAATGGAATTTCTTCTTGTTGTTCCGTTGTTATGTTTATAGATACAGATGGCACAATTATTGCAAGTAACGCTAAAAGCTTCGCAATATATGGAATGTTTTTTAGTTGTATTCTTGGCTCGTCTGCCTGTAATTCTGGAGATCTCATACCTTATAATATGGTGGATTTATACTTTCATTAATCTTCGATGGAATGCGCTTTGTTGCAAGGGTATTGCGCTGTGTTTTTGTGATGGTGGGGTGATTGGCCCGAATGTATTAAACCCAAGTTGTTCATATTGGCCAAATCTACTTCTGGGATGACTCGATGGTTTTCTCTCTGGTCTAGTTTTCGGTTTTTCGTGAGGTTCAAGGCATATTCTTAAATTTTCAATTAACAATCTTAATTCCGCAACGGCGCCTTTTTGTTCACTGGTCAATGCGTGATTGGATTCTATCATCCCAACTAAATCATTTGCGGCATCTAAAGATTTATTCAATTTTTGCAGTTGTTTTTTGTTTATAGAATGGTTTGGTCCTGCTTTTGCGCACAGTTTAAATAAATCAACCAAAAGCGACTTTATTTGTAGTATTTTTAAGTCTGTATCTAGCCTCTCAATCGATTGTGACAGTTCTCTAAACTTAATAGAGTTCAGACAATCTTGTGCTTCTTCGAATGATTTGTCCCAGTCAATATCCGTACTACCATCAATGAGTTCCAATGCCGTAAGCTGACGTGTGATTTCTTCTATTTGAGCTTTTAAAATGTCATCATCGAAACCGTCTGTTTCGCAGCTTTGCATTACTACATTTAATTCAGTTAAAAGAGCATGCTTTCTTGTAGAAGATGCATTCTTTTTTTCTAGGCCATCCAAGGTTGCCCGTAGCTGTGCGACTTCTGAGTCCGCATTAGATTTTACTTTGAGAAACAATCCACCACCTGCCACAAAAAGGGCTGCGAGTGTGCCCAATGTCGCAATTTTTGAAAAACGTGTACTTTGGCGCGGCGAGTCTGTGCTGCTGCCAGGTAAAGAATTCATGCCGCTAATATACCCGTTTTTGCAAATATGTCAACGGCGCTTGGTAATTTAACAGGTTAAATATTATGCGCTTGTACAGATTATCCCAAGTGCTTCTTCATAAACCCAAAGCTATACACAAAGGCTGCCATCAGCGCCCCCACAATTGGTCCAACCCAATAAACATAATGATTTTCCCAGTGGGAGGAAATTAATGCCGGGCCAAAAGAACGAGCTGGATTTAGTGCCCCGGAGGTCAAATGTCCAGCAATCATAATAGAAACTGCCAATACTATTCCAATCATAACTCCACCAAGTTGACTTTCCTGTTTTTTATCAACGATTGTCGCAAAATAGGTCCACACCAACATAAAAGCCAAAACCGCCTCAATCAAAATCGCCATCCAAGGGCTTACACCAGAGCTAACAGCAACATCGCCAAGGTAAAATTTTGGAGAAACGTCCGCAAATATAATTTTTAAAAATAATGCTGCTAAAGTTGAGCCAAGAAGTTGAGCCACAATGTATCCGCCGGCCACCGCTGCCTTTATATGCCCGGTTGCGAAGAGCGCAATAGTTACCGCAGGATTCAAATGTCCGCCTGAAATTTTATATATTCCATAATACATTGCAGTAAGCATTAATCCGCTTGCCGCAGCCATTCCAAAAGCGCCAAGTGCTCCGCCGGTTTGCCAATTTGCGAGTGCAGCGCCTGCACATATAAAAACGAATGCGAAAGTGGCTATGAATTCGGCCACGTATTTTTGCCAAGTTTCCTGCATAAAATTTGTGGTTAGAAAATATTTTTTAGGCTGCTTAAACAATAGTTCTTTTTTTTGAGTTGCGCCACCCCTGCGCTAACCTTATTGTAAAAACTGTAATATGTATTACACTCTATTTATATGAAGAAAAGAAATGTCAAAATAGGGCTTATACAGATGAATTGCCCGACGGACAATGCCGAAGTTAACCTTAAAAGGGCCGTTGCGCGCATAGAAAAACTCGCAAAAAAAGGTGCGCAGATAATATGCATGCCGGAGCTTTTTCAAACTCGATATTTTTGCCAAAAAGAAGATAAAGAGCTGCTCGGGTTGGCCGAAAAAGTGCCTGGGTCTACAACGAGATTGCTTGGCTACATCGCAAAAAA
>JBAYHN010000014.1:0-23181 GCA_041666125.1 Candidatus Altimarinota bacterium
CCGCGTCATGCTTTTGACCGGCCCGAACATGGGCGGTAAATCAACATATTTAAGACAGGTTGCACTAATAGTTTTGCTGGCGCACATTGGCAGTTTTGTGCCGGCGGAAAGTGCACAGATTCCTTTAATTGATCGCATTTTTACGCGCGTCGGCGCAAGCGATAATCTTGTCCGCGGGCAAAGTACTTTTATGGTGGAAATGCAAGAAGCCGCGCAAATTTTGCATTATGCAACAAAGGACAGTTTAATAATTTTGGATGAAATAGGGCGAGGCACTTCCACATATGACGGAGTTTCGTTAGCATGGGCAATTTTGGAATATATTCACGACAAAGTTGGTGCAAAAACGCTTTTCGCAACGCATTATCACGAATTAATCGGGGTTGCAGAAAAATTACAACGCGCCACAAATTTTAGCGTGGCGGTTAAAGAAGAAAAAGGCTCTGTGGCATTTTTATATCGCATTTTGCCGGGCGCAATAGACCGCAGTTATGGAATTGAAGTTGCGCGCCTTGCCGGACTGCCTGAGCAAGTCATAAATAAAGCAAAAGATATTTTAAGTGATTTGGAAGAAGGCGTTTTGGATTCGGCAATTGCAGTTAAAGCAAAAAAAGAAATCCGCGACGAAAATCAGCTGGAAATTTTTAGCCAGCCCCGCGAACACAGAGCAGTTACAGAACTTCGCAAAATCGAAGTCGAAAAAATCACTCCACTGGAGGCGCTAAAAAAACTGGATGAACTACGCAAAATGTCGGAGTAGAGGCATTTGACTTACCATGGACGCTAGATATAGGATGATCTCCTTTATTTGACTCATTGACTTAAATTTAAAATGCCAGAAACAACAGAACGGCCATTGCTGGAAAAGATAACAGAATTTCATCAGAAATATTCAAAACAACCGGAAGATTCTCCTGTGATCATCATTCAAAGTAGCAGCGAAGTATTTAGGCGTGAGCTGGCCACGATTTTGAGAGGCATGATAGGAAGTCAAAAAATAGAAGTGATTGATACGGAGAATGTCAGAGAAGTTATCGCTAAAACCAGGGAAAGGGTAGTTATCGCACTGCTGGAAAATTCACACATAGAAGATTCCATAACTCCATTATCACCACACACAGCCAAAATAGTCGTCGGAGAATTGCCAAAAAGCAGGCATGGAGACCAATATAATAATATTGATCATATATCGTTATCTCTGGAGCCTGTACAAGGGGAAGGGAGCATGTTGGAAGACTGGCTTAGAGTGAGAGTTAAAAGAGCATTGGATTTTTCTATATCATGCGGACTTGCGCGGCGTAGTGAATTATTGGAGTTAAGCAGGCCGAAGGCGGCACCAGAAGGTAAAGAAAAAGGGAAAAAGAAGAAAAAAAGAGCATAGTGAAAAGCCAAACCAGTTAGTGTATAAATTAACCAGGTATGGGCCTAATTAAAGTTTTACCGGACACATTAATAAGCCAAATCGCTGCGGGCGAGGTTATTGAGCGTCCGGCTTCTGCGGTAAAAGAGCTTATAGAAAACAGCATAGACGCGGGCGCGGCAAATATTTCCATCGAAATTGAACAAGGCGGAATGAAATTGATTTCCGTGAGAGATGATGGTTGCGGAATGGATGCGGGTGACGCCTCTGCGGCTTTTGAAAGGCATGCAACGAGCAAAATCGGGGCTTTGGAAGATTTGGAAACAATTAACAGCTATGGATTTAGAGGTGAAGCGCTCGCGGCAATTGCTTCGGTGGCGAGTGTTACATTAAAAACTCGGCAAAAAGGCGCGGATGCAGGAACGGAAATAATAATAAAAGGCGGAAAATTTGAATCGAAATCTGCTGCCGGTTGCCCGATTGGCACGGAATTTATTGTGCAGAATTTATTTTTCAACACTCCGGCACGCAAGAAATTTTTAAAAACAGAAAATACGGAGCTGAGCCATATTGTCGCAGTAGCAAGCCATGCGGCGCTCGCGAATTTAAATATCGGATTTGAATTAAAGCACAACGGCAAGCTGTTTTTTAAAATTCCGCAGGCGGCACAAGCCAAAGAACGCGTTAGCATAATTCTTGGAAAAGATTTTTACGAACAAATAATTCCGCTTTCATTCGTCACTCCATCAATTAAAATTTATGGATTTATTGGAATGCCCGGCATGGAGGTTTCTTCCAAGCGGCACCAATACCTTTTTGTGAATAAGCGCGACGTTGCAGAGCCGCTGGTTAGCCGCGCGGTTAGTGATGCCTACGGTTCGCGCATTCCAGGTCGCGTTTATCCTGTTTTTTTGCTTAATATTGAGCTTAATCCATCTGAAGTTGATGTAAATGTTCATCCGCGCAAATTGGCAGTGAAATTCTTAGAATCCGGCAGAATTTATAGAGATGTTTTTCAGGCGGTTTCGCAGTCAATTGATGGTTTTCAGAATAAGATTTTTGGCGGCGATGCTGCGCAAAGGGTTGCTGGAAGTTTTGCAGGTGGCGAATTTGGCGCAAATAAAAGCGCAGGCAATTCATCCAGCTTTCAACCTTCAATTTCCGACGCAATCGAATTCACAAAACAATTTTCCGCGCCATCCAAAAATCAGCTCGGCATAGAAACATCAAAATTTTCCGGAAAAATTCTCGGCCAAATTGCAAATTCATACATTTTAATTTTTGAAGAAGAGGGGATTGCAATAATTGACCAACATGCGGCACACGAAAGAGTTTTATATGAGAAATTTAAGGCTAAAGCGGAGAAAAGGGCCGGTAGCGAAGGCGCAGCAGCAAAGCAAAAACCTAATATTCAACGCCTCCTAGTTCCATATCAATTTGAATGCAGCGCGCAAGAGTCGGTATTTTTAAGCCAGGCAATTGAACATTTGCAAGAACTTGGTTTTGAAATTGAAAAATGGAGCGGAAATACTTTTGTGGTAAATGCTTGCCCGGCAATGCTTAAGCAGGAAAATTTTCCTAAAATTTTCCGCGAATTCACTTCCGAAATAATTGCCGAAAAGCCGGACAAGAAAATTCTTCCGGAAAAAATCCTAAAAACTCTCGCATGCAAGGCCGCGGTAAAATTTGGCATGCCACTTTCACCAGCAGAACAGGAACAACTAATGATTGAACTTTCCAAAACTCCAAATAATTCAACTTGCCCGCACGGCAGGCCAACGCGAGTCGAGCTAACTTTTGAAGAATTAGAGAGGAGATTTTATAGGAGAAAATAGTATAATAAGGCCGTGGAGAGTATTTTTCTTTCTGGGGCAATGTCACTTATTATCGCTTTGGCTAGCGCAAGTTTGCCTTTTTTTGATTTATCCTCGCTGACTTTGGTTGGCTACCAGCAATATGTTGCACCGCAAGAAATACCAGCCGCAGAAGTAAAACCTCCCTTGGATAGGGGAATTGAACAGTGCAAAGACTGCAAAATCACATTTTACGGATCGATTTGGGAAGTTTTATTTAAAATGCCAAGTGGCTGGGAAGCGGAAGAAGCAGAATCATTATTCGCCGGCCATATGAAACACGTTATATCGGCGACTGGTGCGCAGTGGTATTTTTTGGATAAAATTGAGGGGGATTACGAACTTGGTCACATGTATTTGCGCGGCAAAAGCAACGAATCTGTAACATTTGTTTTTTATCGCACGATGCCGGAAATTTATGTTTATGAATCCGTAAAAGATTTTAATTCCGGAGGATTTAAAGGGAAAATATATAAAGTAAGCCCGGACCAAGGTGGAGGCGAAACTTTATTTTTCGAATTGCCGGACAAAAAATATAGTATTGCCGTCGCAGGAAAAGGAGCAGATTTTGATGCCTTCATAAAGGACGTTAAATTGGCAAAATAGCCCCTTGACTGATGGGCGAAGAATAGTATGATTGTCCCGTTATGGATGATAATGATTTTGGCAATACGGATCCTTCTATTCCTGCCTTTCGTGCGGAGGAGGCAGAAAATGTGGACGGTGGCGAAGATTCTAATTTTGGAGATGATCAGGTGATTGAAGAGGCAGGCCCGCGCAACCCAGAAGAAAAAGCTGTTGGAGTTTTTATTAAGGTTGCATACGCATTTGAAGGAGAGTGCCGTGATCATTTTGAAACAATTCGCGCAAAGAAATCGCCACGGAGTGAAGCTTTAAGTGCTTTTGAAGATAGGGTAACCCGCTTTGCGGACTACGTAACTGGGCTCACAGAGCAAGGTTTACCGGCGGCAGATGTTCAGGAAGCACTTGATAATAACAACGCTGAAGTTAGGTTGGATGGACTTATTCAGACAGCCGCAGAATTATTTGCCGATTATGGATTGCAAATGAAAGCTGAAACATTTACTGAATGGAAGAATCTGACTGTACTTGAAATGGAAGTGAATAAAGCCGCAGAAATAAGACAGCAAACTGCACGCGACGCAATTGAGCAACTTCGAGGAAGTTTTCCAATGTTAGCAGCGTATATGCCCGCATTAAGTGGACGTGTTGCCGTAACTGAGGAACTACTGGATTCATTTAGTGATATAGAAAGAAGTCTTGATATATTGGCTGATGCGAAGGGTGATATGAGCTTGCAAAGTATAGTTAGGGTGCGTGGAATTTTTCTTAATCGCTTGGATGCTTCATTTGATAATAATGAAGATGAGTTTTTTGCAGTAGTTTTTTCTCGCATGGAAAGAAAAGATTATGAGTGTGCACGTGCAGCAATTGACAATCCGTGGGTATGTAAAGAGGAAGAGGATTTTAGAAAAGTCATAATCATATTTATGGAGTGCTTGGAGGAATTGCTGGAAAGTCAAAAGGAAGAAATTTTAGATAGAATTTTAAATGAATATGACTCCCTAGTCCCTCAAGCCTAAGGAGAAGCGAAAAATCCCTTGCATTTAAATTTAAAGTTTACTAACATACGCACTGCTGCTTCCTCTAATTTATAGAGAAAGCTAACCCCGGCAATGCAGCCGGAAATCCAAAGCTTATGAATACTCCTGTACAAGAAGAGGTAAAAAAATATGAATTAATGGTAATCTTCGCCGGCGATATGCTGGAGGTTGATTTCGAGAAGCAATTTGCAGAAATTCGTCAGCTATTAAAAGAAAATTCAAAGAACATTTCATACGAAAGCAACTGGGGTCGTCGCGATTTGACTTACAAGATTAAAAAGCAAATTCGCGGTTACTACGTTGTTTTCAATTTCGTTGCGGAGCCAAAATCCATTTTGGAAATCAGGTCTGTAGTTAAGCTTAATCAGACCGTATTAAGACACATGTTGGTTTCTATTCCAATGGATTACGATACAGAAAAATACCAGAATCAAGTATTAAAAGAAGAAGTTGATGAGGCCGCAGAAAAAGAATCAGTAAGAAGAAAAGAGGCAGCAAGAAGCGAAACTTCATCATTTGGAGCAAGCAAGAAAGTTGTAAAAGAAGAGGCTCCAAAAGCAAAGGGATTGCCTTCTTTGGTAGGTAAAGAAGAGGCTGCAGCACAATTAAAAACTGTAGAAAAGAAATTGGAGAAAATTTTGGAGAACCCAGATATCGATATACGTTAATTTTTTGATTTATGAGGTGTGTAAACAAAGTAATATTGGTTGGAAATCTAACTCGCGATCCTGAGCTAAGGCAGACTACAAACGGCCAGACAGTTGTAACGTTTGGACTTGCCACGAACCGCGAATGGATGACGAAAGATGGCCGCAAGATGACTTCGACTGAATTCCACGATTTGGCAGCATGGGCAAAGCTTGGAGAAATTTGCAAACAGTATCTAAAGAAAGGGAAATTGGTTTACGTGGAAGGATATTTAAAAACTCACAGCAAACTTTTACCGGACGGCACAAAGAAATTCCGCACGGAAATAGTTGTACAGGACATGATAATGCTGGAGAAACGCGGTAAGGACGAGTACACGGAAACTCCGGCGTCAACACTTGGCGCAACGGCAGACGAGGAAATGCCAATGGTATCTACGGAAGATACCGCATCCGGATCAGATATTTTTGAAGGTTAATAATTTTTTATTTTTATGACAGCAGGTAGAAGCAAAAAAAAATGCGGTTTCTGTAGGGATAAGGTCGACTATGTCGATTATAAAAACCTGAAACTGCTAAAAAAGTTTTTATCACAATACGGACGCATTGTGCCAAAGTATTATTCCGGCAATTGCTTGGTCCACCAAAAGCGTGTGGCAAATGCAATAAAGTTGGCTCGGGAGATGGCACTTATGCCGTACGTAAGATAATAGAACACAAGTGAATCCTAAAATAAGCCATGAGCGCTGCCTGTCAGCAAGCGAATGGCTTAGCTTTAGAGATGAATGAAGGGTTCCTTTTAAAATAAATACGAAACAGGGCGATATGCTATGATTTTGTCGTATGAGATTTGTTATAAAAGTTGGAACATCTTTGGTTACGAACGAGGACTACACTTTAAATGCCGGTTTTTTGCGCACTATGGCGTCTCAGATCGCCAGAATGCAGGGAATGGGACATGAAGTCGTTATTGTTAGCTCGGGCGCTGTGGCGGCCGGAAGATCGTGCATAAAGATAGAGCATGAAAAAAAGAGTATCCCATTTCGCCAGGCACTCGCGGCAATTGGGCAGGGGATTTTGATGAAAACTTACGACAGATTTTTTCATAAATATGGAATTAATGTGGCGCAGGGACTTTTAACTAATTATGACTTTGCAAATCGCGCTAATTTTTTTAATACAAAAAATGTTTTTGAACTTTTATTAAAGAAAAAAGTTATACCGATTGTTAATGAAAATGATGTGACTACAATTGCGGAAATTAAGTTCGGCGATAATGATATTTTGTCCGCCAAAACGGCGTCCATGATTTCTGCGGATTTTTTGGTTTTGCTTACGGACGTAGACGGGCTGTTTAGCGCTGATCCAAAGGAAAATCCGGATGCGGTGCTTTTGAATTTTGTGGATAAAATTGACGAGAAAATTACGTCGGTTGCGGGCGGCGCGCGTTCGGGAAACAGCCGTGGTGGAATGATAACAAAAGTGCGCGCCGCACAATATTCAACGGAAGAAGGTACGCACATGTTTATTGTCAACGGACATGCCAAAAAAATAATTGCAAAAGTTGCGGAATTTTGTGAAAAATTTGCCGCATATAACGAAGAGATTTTGGTCGCAAAAAATGCCGGATCAACAAAAAAAATCGCACTTCCAAAATTTAAATACGGCACGTTTTTTATTTCAAATGCGAACCTTGTTCCAAGCCACAAAAAATGGCTCCGCCCAAAAGTTATGTCCGATGCGTGGATCGAAATTGACTGCGGCGCACTAAAAGCATTGGCTAATTCCGGAAAGAGTTTATTGCCCTCCGGAATCACAGCTGTTCACGGCGAATTTGAGCGTGGAGACGTGGTTTTTATTAAATGCGGGCAAGAAAGCGTGGGCTATGGCCAAGTGAATTACGGCGCAGAAGAAATTGACAAAATTAAAAAGCAGGGTACGGATAAGATTGAAGATATTTTGGGGTTCTGTTTTGAGGAGGAGGCTATTCATCGCGACAGGATGGTGGTTTGCATTGAATAGTAACCTGTTTTGTGCTAAAATAATTAGATTAAAAAAATAAAAACAAATATAAGTATGGTTTTTGGAAGAAAAAAATCTGAGGAAAGGTTGCAGCGTGCAGGGCAAAAAAAACATGAGAAAAAGCACGGCAAACAGGATGTGCGCCTTTTTGAAAATGCCATCATCCGATGGAAAGCTCCAGAATTCGATCATCATGAAAAATCAACCCTGTGGTTTATAATTGCAGGTTTGGTGGTTCTGTTGCTGGTTTTTTATGGATTAAAAACCGACGGATGGACTTTTTCCGTGGCAATTCTGGTTTTTGCCGGAACTTATTATCTGTTACACAGAGAAAAACCAAAAGTTGTTGATATAAAAATTTCGAAGATTGGCGTAAAAATTGGCAGGCATATTTTTCATTATAGCCATCTTAAAAACTTTTGGGTTGTTTATAATCCGCCATTTGTGCAGAGGCTTTATCTCAAATCCACTTCCAAATTGCATCCCGATATTTTTGTGTCTCTGGAAGATGCCGATCCAATGGCAGTAAAACATATTTTAAAAGATCATATTCCGGAACTTAAAGGCGCAAATGAACCATTCGCGGACGTACTCGTGAGAATTTTTAAACTCTAATTTCTTAATTTTTAAAGATGGCACCAGGAGAAGGACCAGGCTCAGGACAACGTGAAAATGCAGGCCAAGCCGAGCAGCCAAAAGCGCCCGTGCTAGCCGGCAGAACTAAACTTCAAGATGCTCAAGATAAAAAATCTATTGATGATTTGCGTGGTGAATTTATCGGTGGCAGCAGAGAAAAAATGGAGAGAGAATATTTTGGGGCGGAAAGTTCGGACGAAGTTGTTAGAGCGGCAACTGATCGTTACAACGAAACCGATAAAGCCTACCAGGCAGAAAAAATGTTTGCGATTGCAGCTTTGCGAGCCGCAGGCGAAAAACTCTTCGCAGCAAAACTAAAACAAATGGAAGCGGAGGGCAAAACGATTGCAGAAACGCGAACTCAGCTTGGTTATTTGTCCAAAGATTTTTGGGAAGTTGTTAGGGCTCAGCAAGTGCAAATCAAGGGAAGAATTCCCGATTTTAAAGAAAATGCCAGGGCCGACACAATGAATCAGCAAGAGCTTATGGAATTTAGGGCATTTGCGCAGTTATTGGAAAGTTTGAGTGCCGGTGAAATGGAAACTATGATCTCGGAAAATTTGCCAATCACAATCATGCTGCAGGAACAGGATAAAGGCAGACCGATTGGTAATCCGGACTATAAGCTTTTAGACAAACGCGACAAGTCCGGACAAGTTCGTGAAAGTTACCAAGCAAACCTCGACGCATTGATGCATTTTATCGTCGGCGACAAGGTTGAGGTAGGGGACAAGGAAAAATCCAAAGTTCGCCAACAGGGAGAATCTTTGATGTGGGAGGCGGTTGTGAAGGGTATGAATTATGAGCAAAAAAGTGATTTGGTTTTGCATTTTTGCGAAAAAGCAAAGCCCAAGGAAACGCAGAATTTTATACAAAACTGCATCGTCGTAAATGCGCTAAGCCGCAAAGAAGTAACTCAGATGCAGAAAGATTTTCCGAGTGAATTTGCAGAGCTTTTTAAGTCTGGCAATCCAGGACAGGATGGTGGGTCTTTCGATAGTTTTGTTACCGGCGCAGTGCAGACCAAAGGGGCATTTGCGGAAGTAGTAGCCGAAACAATAAAAGGCAGGGAATCTCAAAGCCAAAAAAGCGGAGTTAGAACATTTTTGAATTTTAGAACGGAAGGTGGCGAAATGCTTTTTAGATTGGGCGCTTTAACGGCTTTAATAAACGGAACTTTTGACATAATGGATGCGATAACTACGCGTATTGAAAACAATCAAAGCATACCGGGAGCAATAGTCTCTGGTCTTAAAACTGCAGCCGGAAATAAATATGTTTGGGGAGGTGTTGCAGCCGCAGCACTTGGTAGCGAAATAGTTTATCCGTGGATGAAAGATTTTGCATATTCTCCGTCCGGTAAGGAAAAAGATATAGTTTTTGCTAGAACCGGCCAAAAATTCCTAAAGGAACAGGCCGACAATCATTCCGAAGTAATGGATTACATGGTTAAAAACTTTGAAGGCCTACGAGGAATGGCAAAGGTAAACGAGCAAAATAAAGAAAAAGGATTTTTTGATTTATATCCGAGTGACCTTGAACCGCCTAGCAGATTTGCATTGCCGGCGGATTTTGCAGGGAAGGCCGGATTTGAAAATGATACCCAGGCCAAGGCGGCAATAATACAAACATTCGCGGTTTTATCTCGCACGGAAGAATCAAAAGGTATAGCTACACAAACGGGTTTAAAGGGCTACCTGCAAAGAAAAAAGCTTTATGACATGGAAGCTTTACCGAGCGGACCCACAAAATAAACAACAAAAATAAATAAATGAAACGCATAATTGCCTTCTACAACAAGAATAAAAAAACTTACCTCCCAATATTTGGGGCTTTGGTAATTTTTGTTTTATTCTTAAGTCCGGACTTAGCTTTTGCTGCCCCGGCTGCTCCTGTTGGCGAGACAGGAAGCGTTACTAGAGACATAAATGAGATATTCGACTTCTTGATGAAGATGACTTCCGCCTGGCTTTGGCCGGTGATTATGATGATCGGAAGTCTTTTGGATAATGATCTTATTTTTGGTGGAGCAATGGGAGATCGCCTGCTTAGCGTGTGGGTGGAAATCCGCAATTTGGTAAATATAATTTTCGTTTTAATCCTTCTTGGAATTGCACTTTATAACGTTCTTGGAATAGGCGAGGAAGGCGGGCTGCCACTTTCTTTTAAAGCGGCAATGCCGAAATTTGTACTCGCGCTTATTGCAGTTAATTTTTCTTTTATTGGAATAAAAGTTCTTTTGGATTTTACAAATGTGATTACCGGTGCGGTTTTTGCGCTGCCAACAACGGCGGTGGAAGAAAGTGTGCCAATAGATCTTGCCATGAAAAAGTCGATTTGCGGAACAAAGAGCGAAGCGACTCCAATGCGTCCGCTTTTCTGTAAAGGTGAGGAATTAAACGAAAGAGCGCAGTCGTTTTTTGCAAGATTGGACAGGCAAAATATAACAATTGCCTATGCAGTAAGATTTGGCAGAGCGGTAAATCTAAAATTTGTTAATGAAGGAATAAAAGATATAGCGCAGCTTGGTTTTAACGTGGTGTTTAATCTTATTTTATATATTGTTTATGGCGTTTCTTTTATAGTTTTATTTTTGGTGCTCTTGTTTAGAGTGGTTGTGCTTTGGGTTGCGGTTGTAATGTCGCCAATTATTGCACTTGGAATTGTTTTGCCGAATTTAAAGGAGCTCGGTGGAGACACGGGGAAAATTAAAGAGAAATTTGTTGCGCATTTAATTGCGCCGATAAAAATAGGTCTAACTCTTGCGGTTGGTTACATAATGCTGGATGGATTCCAGGCAGATAAAGCAATTCACGGTTCGATTTTGGCCTCCAGTACAATGAGTTCAATTGATCCGAATGCGCTGCCAACGGATATAGCAGATCTTCAGCAGCTTATGATAGCCATCGCGACGGTTGTGATTTTGTGGTCTGGAGTTTTCTCCGCCGCAGAAGGCACAACGGCCTCTGTGATTACAAATGCCATAAAAGGTTATGGAGAAGGTGCGGCAAAATGGCTTGGTATGACGGCGCCAACACTTATTCCTATGATTCCGGTTGGTTCAGGAAAGGGGAAAACAAAGCAATCTGCTCAACAAATTATGGGAAGATTTCTTGGAATCAAGCAGGGCCTTGAAAATAAATACGGTACGGCTTCGACTATGTATGGTGGAGGCAGCGGCGGTGCGCTTACCGAGCTCAATAAGCATGCCGAAAATAGAAATCCATCAGAATATTTTAGTGCATTGAAAAAGGGTGGGTCGGCTCTGTTGGCTTCATCTGAAGGATTAAAGAGTGCCGCTTTGCTTCTTACTAAACTTGGAGATACAGAGAAGGCCAAAACATTGGCAAAAATGGATCCAAGTCAACATGCAAAGATAGCTCAGTTACTTTATGGCAGTAAGGCCGCTCCATATATTAAAGCAGCTGGATTTGGCAGCGAAGGGGCATTTGCAAAAGATATGGGTACAGTTCCAGAACCGACCGCAGAAGCCAAGCCGACTGCAGCTGCAACAGGCACGGTTCCTAATACTCCAAATCCTCCAGTGGTAGCCCGAACAGAGACAAGAGAAGCAAAGGCAGCGAGGTTGGCAGCAGAGGCAGCACAGGCACGAGCAGAGGCAGATGGAACGACATATACACCGGCTCCGGTTGTAGCTCCGGTGGCTCCAACTACTGGAGCAGGCACGCCAGTGCCAGCAGGGGCGGCACCAGCGACAGCGCCTGCATCTCCACCGGCAGGTCCACCTGGAACAGCACCTGTACCGGCACCAGCGACAGCTCCAGCTGCTCCGGCTCCTGCCACACCTACGCCGGTGCCACCAGCAGCTCCTGGAACAACCACTCCATAAAAACAAACTCAAAAAAATAAAATAAAATGCAAAGCGAACTTAAAAAAATATTAGAAATCGGTTTTAATACCTTCCCAAAAAATGCCGGAGAGACAGGCAGGTTTGTATTTGACCAGGCATTAAATAGGAAACAGCAAGGCTTGGTGGATGACGAAGCGGCAATGAATGTGGAAGAGAAAAAAGAAAATGAGGCAATAAAGAGAAAGGCTGAATCTTTAAAAGTGCAGGCTGCCAATGCAAATCTCGATGGCGAGACAAAAGAAGTTATAAATCGTTTGCTGCAAAAAAGTGTTGATCCTTGGAATGCAGAGGATTTTACTGCGCTTGGATATCAGAATAAAGTTGCAGATCTTCTGTCTAAAGATGTCACACCAGAAGCCGCGGCAACCTTTAGGGGGGAAGTTAAAAAACTGGAGGAGGAAGACGACAGCTGGAGCACAATCTTTACCATTCAACGCAGCGTTCGCAAAAAGATTCAGGATCTTCAATATCGCACGGAAAGTTATACCGAAATTGTAAAAACTCCAAAGGGCAAAACTGAATTTCAGGCTCTTTTAAAGCAGGTGAGAAAATTAAATAAAGATGACGATTCCGTTGACCGCAGTTTAAAGAGAAAACTTACTGAACTTACGACCGGCACAGGGCCTGTTTTGACGGATGCTGCCTCCAAGCAGATTTATGAAGTACGCCCATTCTCGGATGACTTAAAAACCGTGATGGCCAAACACAAAGGTGCAATAGAAGGGCCAGGAGCTACCGGCAAAGCTAACTTCCGCACGCTGCTCGCTCTAAAAAAAGAAGAATCTCGCATAGAGTTTCAAATGACTCGCCTGTGCGAAGAGCTTGACGCAATAATTAATAAAAATTTAAGTAAAGTTCGTTTAAAGACCGCCAAGCAAAAGGTATTGGAGGACGACAGCGAATTGATTGGTATAACTCTAAAAGAAGGTACGGAAATTGAATATAATGATCCCGCTGATCCATCCATGACTGGTACTAGAAAAACTGCAAAAATTAAACGCATAACTTTTGATGAGCACAATATTAGGGATAAAAATGGGAAAATGGTAGATAAAAGTCTTGGTATTCCTCATATACACATGGAAAATGGTGCGGATTTGACTTTGGGACGTTTTAAAAAATGGGTAGATGCTACAGATGCCACAGAAAAAATAAACAGCGTGGAAGAAATCGAACGAGCCACGGGCATGGCTGCTTATGGAATTAAATTGGAAGAGGGAATGATGCTTTCTTATCCGCGCAGGCACCGCGCGACCGATGCTTCTCCGGTAGAAACGACCATGATGCACGTCACGGTTAAAGAAATAAATGGAGCCACGAGGCGCATAAGATTTGATCAGCCGGTTCTTTTTAATCCAGGTTTTCCAACAGGCACGGATTATGATTTCCGCGAGTCACTAACCTTTGGAGAATTTGTTAAATGGAAGCACCGTTACGAAGTTGAAAAATCCGTAAGCCTGGATGAAGTGAGAAAGCTTTTAATAAAGCACAACGAGCTTGAAAATAAATTTTATGGGATTGAAGCAAAGGATAATTTACCAATAAGGTTGGATAAGGTTGAGAGTAAGTTTGAAGAGCTGGAATATCCGGATGAAGTAGGTAGTAAATATTTAATTATTGATCAGGATGCCGAAAGTGTGACGGTGGATGCGTTTGGCAAAATGTCGTTTTCGGAATTCTTTTATTGGGTAAAAAATAATCATGTACGCAGAGTTGATAAAAAGAAAAGTTCGGCAGTAATTAACTCAGACAAAGAGAAAAAACTGGAGAAGGAAACGGTGGATACTCATGAAAAAGATATAATAAAAACAAAAGAGCGCGCCGGAGAAGAGCAACAAGAGCGTGCTATTGCCGACGCAGAAAGAAGAGCAGCTGGTTCTGTAATAGAAACCATGAAAGATGTGTGGTTTACGACTACATTTTTGTCTATGAAAGACCTTTGGAACATGGGCAAGGAAGTTCTCGAATTCATGAAAAGAAAACACGAACGCCGTTCAAAAGGCAGATACAGCCAGGTTGGTAGCAGGTTGCCATGGGTTCTTGGTACTGAATTTGAACGCGTAAAGCAGGCTGCAGAAAACGAAGAAGCCGGCAAATATAAAGAAGCCATGGAACATTGGAGTATTGAAAAAGTAAAAACAACACTGCACAGAACTACAAGTAAGGATGAGGCAAAAGCCTGTCTGCAAGTATTGGTTCACAAAGGCGAAGTGCGTTGGGATGACCACGAGATGTGGGACACCCTAAATAAGTTAACTGCGCGTTACACTTTGAGGGGTGCAGAGCTCTTCATACCGAAACCGGAAAATATGCCGCAGGGTAAGAGTGGTGAAAACATGGCGCTTAAAGCTCTTGATGCCCTGTATGGAGAAGGTACGGGTAATGAGTGGTTTATGGATAATACGAGCAAATACAACAGCATTAAAAATAATTTCGAGTATGAATTTAAACAGTTGGAAAACGATCCAAAAGGAACTGGCGGCCCTGCTGGTGAACTTTTTAATATGTTGACCGCTTGGAGAGAAGGAGAATATGTTAATCCTCAAAAATATGAAGCCATGTTGGATGGTGCCATTAAATTTGGCAAAATGAACGCCGAGCAGAAAATGTTTTATATAATTGCCGGAGTTATTACTAGGCAGGGGGATGATCCGCTTAATGGTAGGCACAATCCGCATGGCGAAACATTACTCCACATAGACAGAGTTGCTGAACTTAACTCCAAATATTGCCCGCAATTCCCAATGTTGGATTATTTTACACAAGAAGAAGTTCCAGATTACTCCTTAATTGATCCAAAAACCGGTAAGTATGGGAAAATGCGAAAATTCAATTTTTCGGATTATGAAAAATGGGCACATATGTATTTTTGGAAAGAATACGAGAAAGGTAAGCCCGGCGCACAATTTAGTGCATTCATGTGGGAAAAAGCATTACTTGCCGACTCAACTCGTACTCGTATAAGTAAAGGTATTAGAAACGCAGAAGGTATGGATCACGACGATATGCATCTCTATGGTCCACCTTTGAGTCTTACTGAAATAGATTCTCTTCTTGCGCCTCAATCCGGTAACAAAAAATACCTCACGAATGAAGGTTATATGAATGTATATCCAGGTTATAACCAATATATAGTGTCTTTGTCCTACACCATTGAAAACGCTACAGATGACGCAGAAAGGCAGAAAAGAATGGCGACATTAAAGGATTTAATTAATGGATTTGTGATATTTGATGCAACCCTGGACGGCAGGAGATTTAAAGATAAGGGTAGCGGCGTGGCTCGTTTGGATAATTCTCATTATGAAAAGGGCACTGTTGTAGACGGCGCCTGTCCACTCCGGGTGCACCAGTTACAGTTGCAAAATTTGGTAGTAAAAATTGGTCGTGCATATGGGCAAGATTGGGACCAGTGGTTATATAAGAAAAAAACCGGTTCGATGCTAGACGATAAAGAGAAGCAGAAACAGCAAGCATACGAAAGAAAACTTGATGGTTTAAAAACTTTAATTCCGGAACTGCTGGAGCAAGACAACGGAGAAAAGGCGATGGCGGTGATAAAGGAGATGCGCACAAAAGGCGAGCTGGACACGCACAAAGGCGGAAGCATTGACGTCGATGCATTGCGTGGATCACCAAGTAGTAGAAGACCCCCAATGGGAGAATATAGAGAAATGCTAAGGAAAGGTCGCGAATGGGAACTTGAGCACATGCGCAAGGGCGGTCACGGTGGCGGGCATTAATTAAGCCTGGTTTTCGGCCAAACATTATAAAGACCATTAGATAAGCCACGCGTCAGCAAAAAGTCGCTCTTTTAGGCTTTACTTTCCCGGGCAGGTATGTAGAATTGCTTCGGCTTTTTCAGGGTGAAAAAGGCCTTAAAAAGAATTTTTTTTAGATAACAATTCTATTTATGCAAGGAAAAATTACACAAATCATCGGGCCGGTAATTGACTGCTCTTTTGAGTCTGGATTGCCGGAAATTTACGATGCGCTCGAAATTAAAACCGAGAGCGGAGCCATTTTGACGCTCGAAGTGCAGCAGCACTTGGGCGGAAACACAGTTAGAACTGTGGCTATGGGCGCAACAGAAGGATTAAAACGCCACATGGCAGTTACGAGCACAGGCGCACCAATTTCCGTTCCTGTCGGTCGCGAAACTCTTGGCCGCATGTTCAACGTTTTGGGTCAGCCGATTGATGGAGCCTCAAAAACCGTCGCTACAAAGACAAAATATCCAATTCACAGACCTGCTCCAAATTTTGACGAGCAATCCACAAACACAGAAGTTTTCGAAACTGGAATTAAAGTTATCGACTTGATTTGTCCTTTTGTTAAGGGAGGAAAGGTTGGTCTATTTGGAGGAGCCGGAGTAGGAAAAACAGTTATTATTCAGGAACTTATTAGAAATATTGCTGCAGAACATGGAGGATTTTCTGTTTTTGCCGGAGTTGGAGAGAGAACTCGTGAAGGAAACGATTTGTACCACGAAATGAAAGGTTCCGGAGTTTTGGACAAAACTTGCATGGTGTTCGGACAAATGAATGAACCGCCTGGCGTTCGCCAAAGAGTTGGATTAACAGGTGTGACGATGGCTGAATATTTCCGCGATGAAGAGCACAAAGACGTACTTTTGTTTATTGATAACATTTTCCGTTTCACTCAGGCTGGAGCAGAAGTTTCGGCTCTACTCGGACGTATTCCTTCCGCAGTAGGTTACCAGCCAACACTCGCAACAGAAATGGGTGAGCTGCAAGAACGCATTACTTCTACAAAAAAAGGTTCAATTACTTCCGTGCAGGCAATTTATGTTCCTGCCGATGATCTTACGGATCCGGCTCCTGCAACAACTTTCGGACATTTGGACTCAACTGTGGTATTAAATCGCGGACTTACGGAACTTGGTATTTATCCTGCAGTAGATCCACTAGACTCAACTTCTACAATTCTAGATCCAAAAGTAGTAGGCGAAGAGCATTACGCAGTTGCTCGTGGCGTACAAAAAGTTTTACAGAGATATAAAGATCTACAAGATATCATTGCGATTTTGGGTATTGAAGAATTGAGCGAAGATGACAAGCTAGCGGTAAATCGCGCAAGAAAAATCCAAAAATTCTTGTCTCAACCATTCTTCGTAGCAGAAACTTTCACGGGCAGACCTGGTAAATATGTTACAAGGCAAGAAACGGTTCGCGCATTCAAAGAAATTTTGGAAGGCAAACACGACGATAAAGCTGAGCAATCATTCTATATGTGTGGTGGTATCGACGACGTAAAATAATAATTTCATGTCAAAAACTCTTCAATTCAAAATAGTAACTCCGGAAAGAATAGTGTTCGAAGACACGATCGATGAGGTCGTGCTTCCAACCAGCGAAGGTGAAATTGCAGTTTTGCCAAACCACGTCCCGCTTGTAACTATGTTAAAAGCCGGAATTTTGCGAGTTAAAAAAGGAGAAACAGAAATCCCATTGGCCGTTTCCAGCGGAGTTATCGAAATTAATGGCACGCGCGTGATTGTTTTGGCAGATACGGCGGAGCGCGCCGACGAATTGGAAGAAAGCAAAATTGAAATTGCAAAAGAGGAGGCGCGCAAACTTATGGAAGAAAAACGTGGAGATGCGGAAGGCTTTGCAGAAGCCACAGCGTTACTCGAACGCGAACTCGCAAGGCTCAAAGTTGTTAAAAGATATCGCAAAGGTTCTCGTGGTCCGTCTCCAATTTCAACAGGTGATTCTTTATGATGAAAAACAATATTTGGGGCGTTTTAAATCTGGTTTGGACACTTGGATACACGATAGCAATTCCGGTAGCGGTTCTGGCCTTCGCAGGGGCATGGGCAGATAAAAAATTTGGCACCTCTCCGATATTACTGCTCGCTGGAATATTCCTCTCCATGGCAGTCTCCGGGATCGCGGTATACAGACAAGTAAAAAATCTAACTAAAGATTAAACACTAAAATGGCTTTTACACCTCCTACATTAGGCTCAGAAACAATTGCCCACATAGCCGGTTTCCCAATAAGAAACAGCATGGTGATGGCATGGATAGCGATGATAATTCTAATTACAGTCGCTGTTGTAATAAAGAGAAGGGGGCTAAAAATGGTTCCACGCGGACTGCAGAATTTAGTGGAAAGTGTTATAGAGTTGTTATTTAATTTTTTCGATGCAATAACCCAAGATAGGAAACAGACTAAAAAGTTTTTCCCAATAGTCGCGACTATATTTTTATTTGTAATTCTTTCCAACTGGATGGGGCTTCTCCCTGGAGTTGGACCAATTGGAATTTATGAAAAAGAAGAAGCAATAGAGGAGTCGGTTGAGCATACTGGTGGAGTAGTGGAAAGTCAGGAATTAATATTTAGCGAAAGATCAGAAGCATCATCTATTGAAGAAGGTTCCGGGGCCGAGGTGGAGATTACCAAAGAAGAGAAGGTACACGAAGGTGAAATCTTTGTTCCACTCCTTCGCTCCGCCTACGCCGACGTAAATATGACGCTCGCTTTAGCCCTTATATCTGTTATTTTGACTCAGATTTTCGGAATTGCCTCACTTGGATTCTTTGGTTACGCAGGCAAATTCTTCGTTAATCCATTAAAAAACCCAATAGGATGTTTTGTTGGATTACTTGAGGTGGTTTCCGAATTCGCAAAACTAGTTTCATTCTCTTTCAGGTTATTCGGCAATATTTTCGCAGGAGAAGTGTTGCTTGCAGTAATTGGATTCCTGTTACCTTTCATAGCTCCAATGCCTTTTTATGGCCTTGAGCTTTTCGTCGGCTTTGTACAGGCATTGGTGTTCTCTGTACTCACAATCGTATTCATGAAAATGGCCGTCACATCACACCACGAAGAAGCGCATTAGAAAAGCCTTTAGGTCTTGGCCGGCCCCGCTAGGGCACGGCACCCGCCCTTGGGCTTGATTTTTACACACTTTATCAATAGACTTCCTTCGGTTAAAAACACTATCAAAAAACCATTTTATTTCTTATTAATAACCACACACTATGGACAAGAATCTCGCTGTTGCACTCGCAATGGGTATCGGTTCAGTAGGACCGGCACTCGCAATCGGTCTTTTAGCAGGTAAAGCTATGGAAGCTATTGGACGCAATCCAGAAGCAACTTCCAAAATTCAAACTGCTATGATCTTGGCAATCGCTTTCGCGGAAGCAATTGCTATTTACGCTTTGGTTATCGCATTAATCATTAAATTTGTCTGATGGAATTATTAGCAAAGCTCGGGATCGACTGGAAACTTCTGGTCGCCCAAATTATAAATTTTTTCATACTGCTGGTTGTTTTATATAAATTTGTATATAAGCCGGTGCTTGGTTTGCTTGAACACAGATCCCAGGTAATAGAAAAGGGAGTTCGCGACGCAAAGGAAAGCGAAGAGAAGTTGCGAAAAATCGAGCAAATGAACGAAGAGAAAATGGCCGCAACCGCAAAGGAAGTTGGCAAAATCTTCGACAAAGCAAAGGTTGATGCCGAGGCGGTAAAAAAGGAGCTTATCGCAAACGCTTCCGCTCAGGCAGAAGACTTGCTGCGCCGCGCAAAACTACAAATTACCGAAGAAAAAGAAAAGATGATTCAAGATGTTAAGAGTGAAGTTGGAAGATTTATTCTTTCTGCTACCGGCAAACTTTTGGAAAGAGAATTCTCGGGAGCTGACCAAAAGCGTTTGGCGGATGCAATAACTCACGAAATGAAGACAGTATGAAGATCTCACCTAGAAAATATGCACAGGCTCTTGCTGCTGTTTTGGGCTCATCTCAGAACGCTCCTGCTGCCGCGAAGAATTTTCTGGAGCTCCTGCGCCGCAGGAAACAGTTAAAACTTCTTCCTAAAATTGTGCAGCTTCTGGATGATGAATTAAGCGCAGAGCGTGGAATAGTAAAGCTCGAAATATCATTCCCGCCAAAGTTCAAAGATTCACTAAATGATTTTAAAAAGAATTTGTCCGCCAGCCTGGGTAAACAGCTCGAGATTCAAGAAAAGCCTCAAGAAAATCTAATTGGAGGCTTTAGGATAAAGATGGGAGACACTCTAATTGATGCGAGTATGAAGGGTAGACTACAAGCCTTCGCGAGACACCTTGCCAACATATAAAACCTATTAATCATCACAAATATGATTCAAACGAAAGACCACATTCTGAATATACTAAAAACGGAGATTGATAAATTCAAAGCCGTTACAACTACGGAAAAAGTTGGAACAGTTATTGAAGTTGGCGATGGAATTGCCAGAATTTCAGGCCTTGCAGACGTTGCATATTCCGAAATGTTGGATTTCGGTAATGGCATATTTGGCGTTGCTCAAAACTTGGAAGAAGACAGTATTGGCGCGATGATTTTGGGTCATGGAACAAGCATTCAAGAAGGAGACACAGTGAAAGGCACAGGCCGCATTTTGTCTGTTCCGGTAGGCGAAAAATTAATTGGACGTGTAGTTAACCCACTCGGTATGCCTATGGATGGCAAACCGGAAATTAAAAGCGACAAATATTATCCTGTAGAAAAAATTGCTCCAGGAGTTATTACTCGTAAGTCTGTAACAAGGCCTCTACAAACTGGAATTAAATCAATTGATGCCATGATCCCGATTGGTCGTGGTCAGCGCGAACTTATAATTGGTGACCGCCAAACCGGTAAAACGGCAATCGCAGTAGACACAATTATTAATCAAAAAGAAGAGAACGTGATTTGTATTTATGTTGCGATTGGTCAAAAGGCATCCAAAGTTGCCCGCATCGTGGCGGAACTGGAAAAACACGGGGCAATGGCATACACAATCGTTGTTGTTGGTGGCGCTTCGGATCCTGCTTCGTTAAACTTTATCGCTCCATACTCAGGTTGCGCGATGGGTGAATATTTCCTAGACCAAGGCAAAGACGTTTTGGTTATTTATGACGATTTGAGCAAACATGCTTGGGCTTATCGTGAAGTTTCACTTTTATTACGCAGACCACCTGGCCGTGAAGCTTATCCTGGTGATATTTTCTACCTCCACTCCCGTTTACTAGAAAGAGCATGCTGTCTTTCGGAGGAGCATGGTGGTGGTAGCATAACCGCTTTGCCAATTATCGAAACTCAGGCAGGCGACGTTTCTGCATACATCCCAACTAACGTAATTTCCATTACAGACGGACAAATTTATCTTGAACCTGATCTTTTCTACAAAGGTATTCGTCCAGCAGTCAACGTAGGTATATCGGTTTCCCGCGTAGGCTCCGCTGCACAAATCAAAGCTATGAGAAAGGTTGCAGGTCGTCTACGTTTGGACATGGCTCAGTTCCGTGAACTTGCAGCTTTTGCGCAGTTCGGTTCCGACCTCGATGCAGCCACAAAGAAACAATTGGATCGTGGCCGCGTACTTACGGAAATTCTAAAACAGAATCTTTATATTCCTATGTCCGTTGAGCAGCAGGTTGCGATTATTTACGCCAGCACGAACGGATTTATCGACCACTTGGAAATCGAAAAAGTTATTGAATTCCAGACTAAATTCTTGGATTACATGAAGAATGTGGACAAAGATGTATTGAAGAAGATTAAAGAAGTAAAAGAAATTACTCCGGAAATAGACGCAGCTCTAAAGAGCGCAATTATAAAATTCAAGAAAGAAAACGGGTTTGAATAATAGCGAAATTTATTTCGCAAAACTCGCAATTTTATGGCAAAAGGCACGCGGGAAATCCGCAGAAAAATTAAATCAACAACCAATACTCGCCAAATAACAAAGGCGATGGAGCTGGTTTCGGCTTCCAAAATGCGACGCGCGGTGGCAAATACAACGGCAATGAGGCACTATGCTCTTCTTGCTCAAACTTTGCTTCGCAGCCTTGCCGAAAAAGCGGTTCCGGAATTGCACCCGCTTCTTGCAAAGCGCGAAGTTAAAAAAGTTTTGGTGGTTGTGTTTGGTACCGATAAAGGGCTTTGTGGAGGCTTAAATACGCAGATGTTTAGAAAAATCAGCGATTATATTAAGGCGGAAAAGGCCAAAAAAAATCCTCCGGAAATTTCTTTTATTGCAATAGGAAAAAAGGCGCAAGATTTCTTGCGAAGGTCCGGCCAAACCGTAATCGCGGCCTATGCTGCAATGAGCAATAACATAACGATGAAAGAAAGCCTATCTGTTAGCAGAATGATTTTAAATGAATATACGGCTGCAAAATATGACAAAGTAATGCTGATTTATACGGATTTTATTTCTGTCATTAATCAAAAATCCACAGTTCGCAGATTGCTTCCGCTTTCTCAGCATGCGTTGGAAGAAATGGTGGATGGATTGGAGACAAAATCCCACAGACCGGCCGTTGCAGTAGATGAATCTAAGGCATTGGAATATAAATTTGAACCATCTCCGGACAAAGTTTTGGAAATGTTACTTCCGCGTTTAACGGAAATGCAAATTTACCAGGCGGTGCTGGAGGCTGCGGCTTCGGAACACTCAGCTCGTATGTTTGCCATGAGAAACGCATCCGACAACGCTTCCGAATTCATTGCCGATCTGACTCTCATGTATAACCAAATTAGACAGGCTTCCATTACTGCTGAATTGGCCGAAATTTCTGCTGGTAGAGCTGCATTGGGCTAGAAATTATAATGGTTTTTTTGTGAGTTCTTCTCTCTTTGAGGGCTTTTTTGTTTATCTGCCAATTAACAGGTTAGGCGCATCACCATTGACTTATAGCTGTAAAATGGTACTATATAGATAAGAAATTGACTTTTTAAACCCTTTTTTATGAAGCCATCGACAGATACAGCTCATGGTAAGCCACGTGGTGCGGAAGGTGAACCAAAGCATTCCAAGCCTAAAGCGGCTCCGGGTGGATTTGGCAAAACTATTGGTAGAATCACACAAGGGGTTCAAGATTTTGCTGGAGGACTTTTGAAGTCTGTGTCTGAAGGATTTTCCTCTGGTAAAAAGGCAGGAAAGGGGAAAGAGGGACCTAATCCTAATCTTGGTAAAGGTCCAAGAATCGAAGACCCAATGGTAAAAGAGGCAATTGATCGTTTGTTTGCCGTTCAGCAAGCAAAGGCTGAAAAACAAGATAAAAAAGTATTTATAAGCAAGAGTTCTCCGGATGCCAAGCATTTTACAATTGTAAGAAAAGACAAAGCCGGCACCCCGGAAGCAGAAGAAAAATGTACTGTTGA
>JBAYHN010000015.1:0-22652 GCA_041666125.1 Candidatus Altimarinota bacterium
ATCTTTTCGGATTGTTGAATGAAATCAATTTGCGTTTGCGTGAGTGGTGGTAGTCCCAATCTTTCTCTTCCTTTCTCATTTAATTCTCTCTTTTGGGCTTCTGTAAGGCCAAGTTCGGCCTGTCTCATTTCGCAGAAGGCTCTTGCGGTTCTATCGTCATACATCTTGTGTGCAGTATAGTTTCTGCCCCCAACGTCGTTTAATCCGACTGTTCGTTTTGAAATTCTGTCGCCGTGTTCTGCAAGATAAGGAAGCATTATTTGTCTGTATAAAAACACGCAAGCGTCCCAATCTTTTAACCTTAATTCATGTAAAATATCTGTCATATAATCACCATCGCTTTGCAGTGGATCCTTTAGCAAAAGTCCGATTGCTACAGCGCTAAGCTTCTCAACTTCTTCCGTTTTTTGCTCTCTACTCCCGGCTGAACCTTTTTCGCCATCCAACAAAGCTGTAAATCTGCCGTCATTTAATATTTGATCTATTCCCATTACAGATTGCCACCAATGAGAGTCAAAATTTAATCCTTCTAATTCACATTCTGTACTTACATCTTCGGTGTCCATGTTTTGCCAAGGATGATTTTTTGGAGTGTTTTCTCTCAGGACAGTGTACATGTCGATTAGCCTTTTTAAGGATTTTTCCATAACTTCTCTTTCGTAAGGTAATGGCAAACTAGATATGGCTCCTACCATGCCATCAATAAGCCACTGCACGAATTTTAAAAGAGAAATATATTTAATTCTAACTGATTCCGGCGAGCCTGATATTGCGTCCATTGCTTCTGCTATGAATCTTGGTTTTGGGGCGGTTTTAGCACTGTCTGGTATTGATGTTAATGTATCTGCAACCAAATCGAAGAATTCACACGGCTCTTCGTCTCCCATCTTTTTAAGAGCTTTTTTGCTGAATCCGGTTTGAGCGGCAATTGTATCTAAGGTTGGCTTCCTTAAATGTGCTAAAGGGACTGGAGAATATAAAATTGGCATAAGCTCATCCATAATGACTCTAAGCCTTGGAGACATCGCAAAAGTATTAACAATTCCATTAATTTTTACCATTGCTTCTATAAAAAAAGCGTTCGGATCACTTTCGCGCATTTGTTTAAGTTCATCTACTTCTATTGGCCACATGCATTCGTGAACAAGATTGGATACTGCAAGAGAGATACCTTCCGGCGTTTTAAAATCGGCGGTGTTAACAATTTCACTCAGGCCGGGTAAGTGTGCGTTTTGGGCCAAATATTGACGCAAACTCGGCTCCCCTTCTTGCTCCAGAATATGTCTTACAGAAGCGGCAATTTGCATTGAGGCTTTTAGTGGAATTTGAGGTGCTTCGGCCAAATTTTCTTCTGCATATTCCAAGTGAGTACTTATCTCCATTAAATTATATGGTCTTGTGCCTTTTTGATTGGTTTTTAATTTTAACGGCATATTTACGTATTTTATCCCCAATTCATTTGAATATTTTGCGCATAGAATTTTTACTATTTGTGCGCTTCTTTCTTCGCTTCTTCCTTGAAGGATTTTCTGGCCTTTGCAGAAAATAATAAAAGCCAAATGGTAAACTTCGTATTCTGCGAGATTTAAGGCTGCTTCTCTTTCATGTGGCTCTAAATCTTCAAAGTTTTTTTTGTTCTCAAGGCCAACTCCGCGTTTTGCATGTGGAGGAACTATGAGCCACAAAATGTGTGCTATTTCGCTGTCTCTCTGTGCAATTTCTTTTATTCCTTCAACAAGTTGAGCAAATCTTTCCGGATTTTTATTGGTAACATCGGATGCTTTTAGAACTTCCACTTCCGGTCTATGCATGGCGGCAAGGATTGCCTTAATTCTTAAATTCATGCGTGAGATGCCGGGTTGCCAATCTTCTTCATTTCCACCCTGCCAGCCCATTCCCGGGGCATCGAAAAGAACAATCTTTCCATCTGGGCCAACCGCATTTAAATATTGCAGAATTGATATTGGTAAAAAAGTGTCGGTTCTTGCTGGCGCTTTCCCGTGGCTTAGTCCAACAATAAAATATTTTGTATCAGCTGGAACTATTTCCGGATTGCCCATTTCTCTAATTTCTTGGCGCACCAAAATTTTATCTAAAACTAATGATTTTTCCGCCTGGCCACATGCCTCCATCTTTATATGGTTAAAAGGCAGGTATTATAAAACTTCCTCAGGATTAGTCAACGGCTACTGGTATGTGACAGGTTAAATTTATATCCTCACAAATGCCCCCGGATTTTGCTTATATTCAGGAGTAAGTGCGGCGCATGCCTCTTTAAGTTTCTTTACAATCAGCTTATTGCTTTCTGAATGAAGCAAATCTTGCGCCTTGGTTTTGAATATTTTTGCAGTAAAATTCCCCGGATCAATATTGTCTATTTCCTCGCAGGCTTGAAGCACTTTTTCGTATTCGCTGTGGTCAAATAAATCTTTCATGCGGGTAACACTCTCGTTAATATCCATGCGAGCAGAAACGCCTTTTTGTTCGCTCAAGTGTCCTTGTGTCTCCGCTTTTAGCTTTTTTACAGTCTCGTTTTCCGGATCAATCGCAAGTAAACTATTAAAAAAAGACATACTTCTTTCAAAGTCCGCACCTTCTACAATTCTTGGGTTGTCACTTATTTTTTGCTCAACCAGCAGCCTTTTCCCGCGCTTTAAATATTCCGTCGCAGCCTCGTTTTTTGGATCCATAGAAAGCATTTCATTGCATGCCTGAATCATGTCTGCAAAACGTTTTTCATCTTCCAGTTTTTTTAACGCGGCCACAAAATCTCCGGACAAATTTTCCTTTTGTGTTTTTTGCAGTTTAGATATTTTAGCCTCTAGTTTGGCCATCATCCCAATAAGTCTGTCATAGCCCGGTGCGTAGGCATAAAGCCGATCATAAATCTGTGCGAGCTCTGCATAGCGCCCTTCTTTCCACAAATCCATGGTTGCATCAATGTCCGCATCAACTTTTTTGCGATTATCTTTTATTATTTTTTCCTGAACTATTTGAAAATACGACTGCACATCAGAATCATAAGGATTTACCTTCAAAAGCTCCTGACATGTGTTTAGCGCGGCCTGTAAATTGCCTTGTTTAATGAGATTATCGACAATTTTTAAGCCATCTTTTATGTATTTTTGTAGATCAGCCATTCGTATTATTATAACACAAAAGCTCAATCCCAGCTAGCGGCGCTGTCTCCGGTAATTGGTATTTTATCACCTAAAAACTTTGGATTTGCATGGAAAAGTACATCCAAAAAGCTCTTTATTCGTGCCGGAATCTCGCGGAGTTCATTATATTTTATGGTTACGTAGGTTTGCTGATCGGCGGTAAAGCCGTTTGCGCTAATTCCAAGCGAGCGAGCGATGTATACCGCTCTTGGTAAATGAAAACGCTGCGTTACTATTATTAATGATTGGACCCCAAAGATCTCTTTGGCTCGGTAAATGCTGTCATAAGTGTCAAAACCCGCATGATCTAAAAATAAATCTTGTGGTTTAACACCTTTTGAAAGCAAAAAATCTTTTACTGCATTTACTTCGTCATAATCTTTTTGTCCATGGTCCCCGCTCATTAAAATCTTCTTAACTTTGCCGGCTTTATAAAGAGATAAAGCCCTTTCGCTGCGGTCTTTTAGCATGTCGCTGAGTTTGCCGCCATTTAGAACGCGAGCACCCAAAATAAGTGCAGTCTGTGCCTGCGGAAGATTTCGCGTGTCTTCAAAAATGTTCTTTTCTCCAAAAGCTTTTACGTAAGAATTTATGTATGCGGCTGAAAGTAAAATAATGCCGCACAAAACGAGTCCGGAAATTAAAATTAGTGTCTTTTTCTTCATAGCATTTTTAGCTGTACTTCCAGTTTGGCGAGTTTTTCTTTTGCTGATGCCAGTTTTGCTCGTTCTGCGTCTACAATTTGTGCCGGTGCGCGCTTTACAAAGTTCTCATTTTTTAATTTTGATTCAACGCCGGCAATATATTGCGCAAGATTTTCAACTTCTTCTTCGATGCGTTTTTTTTCAGCAGTAACATCAATTAAATCGCCAAGCGGAATTAGAATTTCTATTCCCATATTTGTGCATGTGCGTAGTGCCGGGTGGATTTTTGGCGTCTGTACTGCAATATCTAGCTTCTCGATGCGCGTTAATCGCGAAATTACATCGGCTTTTTCTTCCAAGATCTTTTTGAATTTTTTGCTGATTAATACGGCGTTTATTTTTTTGCCTGCATCAATTTTATTTTCCTGTCGTAGATTTCTAATTGCTGTAATCGTTTCTATAACCGCATTCATTTGCAGTGCCTCTTTGTTATATATGAATTTCTTTTGAATTTTTGGCCATGCGTGGCCAATGAGCATCTCTTTTTTGCCAAGGTGCTTCCAAATTGCCTCTGTCACATATGGTGTAAATGGGTGTAATAAGGACAAGATCGTCTCCAATACATAATTTAAAACCGCGAGATTTTTATGCTCGCCTTTGGAAATTTCCAGGTACCAAGCGCAATATTCGCCCCATGTAAAATCGTAGATTTTTGTGCCTGCATCGGAAAATCGGAAGTTTTCAATGTCGTCTGTGGCTTCTTTTATAAGGTTTTGTGTGCGAGTTAAAATCCATTTGTCGGCTAGCGTTTGTGCTTTTATTGCGCCGGTCTTTGCCTTTTTGCCATCCTCTTGCATCAGCGCAAAGCGCGACGCATTCCAAATTTTATTTACGAAGTTTCTAGACGCCGCAATTTTCTCTTCATAAAGGCGAATGTCGTTGCCTGGTGTGCTTCCAATTATCATAGAAAGCCTAAGTGCATCTGCGCCGTATTTTGCAATCATATCCAGCGGATCAATGCATGTTTCCGGATGAGATTTGCTCATCTTTTTGCCTTCGCGAGTGCGAACAAGTCCGTGCAAGTATACATATTTAAATGGAATTTCATTAAGCGCATACTCTGTCATGAGAATCATGCGGGCAATCCAGAAAAAGAGGATGTCGTAGCCGGTTTCCAGCACGCTCGTTGGGTGGAAATATTCCAAATCTTTGGTCTTTTTTGGCCAGCCAAGAGTGGAAAAAGTCCAAAGGCCAGAAGAAAACCAAGTGTCGAGCGTGTCTGGATCCTGTGTGAGCTTTTTTGATCCACATTTTGCGCATTTTGTAGGCGTTTTTGAATCTACGGTTTCTGCTCCACAATCTCCGCAATACCAAACCGGAATGCGATGTCCAAACCAGATTTGGCGGCTAATACACCAGTCGTGCAGGTTCTCCATCCAGCTAAAATATGTTTTTTCAAAGCGCTCCGGGACAATTTTTACTTTTCCCTTTTTAACAACTTCTAGTGACATGTCTTTTAATGATTTTCCACCTCGGAATTTTTTATCTACGCTTATAAACCACTGTTTGCTCACAAGTGGCTCCACTGCTGTGCCGCAGCGATAACAAACGGATAAATTGTGTACGTAATTTTCATCAACTTTTTCGAGCAGTCCTTTTTTGTCCAATTGTTCCACTATTAATTCGCGCGCAGCTCTGGCATTTTTCCCAGCAAAGCTTCCTGCAGCGCTGGTCAAATCCCCTTTCTCATTAATAATCTGAACAATTTCAAATCCATGTCGTTTTGCGATTTCAAAGTCTACAAAAGAATGAGCGGGAGTAATTGTCATTGCGCCGGTTCCAAAAGACATATCTGCGCATTTGTCGGCAATTATTTTTGCTTTAACAGAGCCCTCAATCCACGGTACATCCATTTCTTTACCAATATATTTTTTATAACGCGCATCATCCGGATGCACCACAATAATTTTATCCAAAAACTTGGTTTCCGGACGTGCCGTTCCAATTACAAACTGCCCATATTTAAAATAATAAAACTTCGTTTTTTCCTCTTTATATTCCACTTCGTCGTCTGCCAATGTGGAAGCGCATCGTGGGCACCAATTAACAATTCTGTGGCCGCGATAAATAAGTCCATCCTTATACATTTTTGCGAAAACTTCACGTACTGCCAGCGACAAATTTTCATCCAATGTGTACGCCTCACGGCTCCAATCACACGAAGAACCCATTTTACGTATTTGATTTCGAATTGTGTTGCGTGATCCTTTAACAAATTCATCAACGCGCTTTAAAAACTGCTCGCGCCCAAGAGTGTGGCGAGTTAGCCCTTCCGCCGCAATTATTTTTTCAACTTTATTTTGCGTGGCAATAGAAGCATGGTCGGTTCCCGGAATCCAAAGGCTCGGATCGCCTTTCATGCGATGGTAGCGCACCATTATGTCCTCCAGAGCCAACATTACAGCGTGGCCAAGATGCAGAGTGCCCGTAGCATTTGGCGGTGGCATGGCAATTGTAAAAGGCTTCTTGCCCTTAACTATCTTAGGTTTAAAAAGACCGGAGCTTTCCCACTCCTTATATATCTTATCTTCATATTTTTTAGCGTTGTACGCTTTTTCTAGTGTCATGTGCCGGAATTATACATCTTAATACCCGTAAGTTAAAACCTCCGGATATGTGGAATTAAACCATTTTCCGTGAGTTCCATCTTTTTTCATCTGTTCTTTAATTTCCGCCACGCGCGCAAAATATTCTTCTTTTTCGTACGGCACATTTAAAATTCGGTACTGCGCGTGGTTTAAACTGGCGCAACCAAAGCAATCGTGGCTGTTATAAACCAAATCGCAATATTCCAAATTAGAAGAAAACCAAGACCCACTGCAAAACGAGCAATTGTTCAAATTTCCTCCGCTCATAATTTCATAGCACATTTCGGACCAGCCAAGATGAGTGCAATCATACAAATCCTTGGAATCATCACCAAAATACATATAAAAACAGTCGCGCAGGCCAAAAGAATCAAAAATCCAATAGCTGTCTTTGCAATTGTGAATGTTATCGCCAAAACTGCCTTCATTATTTTTGCCAAACACCGCAATGCGAGGCGTGTTCCAATATATTTCGCTCATTAAGCCATAAATCTCATCTGCCGGTTTTTTTCGCAACTCCGCAATTTTGGCAAAATATTCTTCTTTGGAGAATTCTTTATTGAAAATATAAAACTTTTTTCGGCGTAATCCAACGCATCCAAAGCAATTGTTGCAGCCCACGCAATCAAACGAATAATAAGAATCGATTGTATTTTCGCACTGCATGCAAAAGTCGCAGTTGTAGCAATTTTGGCAGTCGACACATTCAAAGCACAGTTCGCATTTAACGGACATGGTGCAATCGGCGCAGTCGCGGCAATAAAAAAGCCGGTGATTATAAATGCAATCCTCCGACTGGTAGCTCGCAAACGTCATGTAGCAGTTTTTGCTCTTTTCTGTGTATTGGCAGTATGGGCTGTTTTCGTTTTGTACACACTGCAATCCGGCGCGCGGCGTTTTTTGCCTCAATAATTCAAACTGTTCTAGGAAATTCATAAAATCACGCGAAATTATACATCAAATAGGCAATAATGTATGCTTATCCCGTGCTCGAAACAATTATAAATTACAGCTTAATAGTCGCATATATCGGATTCACATCCGATCTTATTATTCAGACTATTCATGTTATTCGCAGAAAATCCTCGCGAGATATATCCATAAAAGGCTTTTTGGTTAGGATTTTTTCGTCTTCAATTTTGCTGGTCAAATATGTGGCGATTTATGATTTATTTTTATTGATTGGACAGGCGGTATTTATTTTTGTGCTGCTTTTTTATTTTGTGGTAGTTTTGATGTATAGAAGAAAGTAATAAAACCTTTAATTAAATTATCTATGCTTCAAGAATTCAAGAAGTTTGCGATGAAAGGAAACGTAATGGACATGGCTATAGGTGTGATTATTGGCGGTGCTTTTGGAAAAATAGTCAGCTCCTTGGTTACAGATGTTATTATGCCTCCAATTGGGTTTTTAACAGGTGGCATTGATCTTTCCAGTTTTTCTTTAACTTTAAAAGCTGCAACACAAACTGTGCCCGCGGTTTCCATAAATTATGGAGTTTTTATTAATACTGTCATAAATTTTCTAATTATTTCGTTCTCTATTTTTATTGTCGTTCGCCAGTTGAATAAAATAAGAAAAAAAGAAGAACATAAGGAGGAAGCTGTAGTAGCAGAAGAGGTTTTGTTGCTCAGAGAAATAAGAGATTCTTTAAGAAAATAATATGAAAAAACATATAATTATTGCAGTTGCCATCTGTTTATTGGTGCCTATGGCGGTTTTTGCGCATCAGCCAAGAATTCCTGATGGCAACCAAATTAGTGTGCCGGAGCCGGAAATTTCCAAGGCATATTACAGTCAGCTAAAGGGTTCGCCTCACACATATACAATTGTTTCGGACAAGCCGTTCGCGCTTTATGTAAATGTATTGGTGCCGGATATCGAAGGGCAAAAAAAAGATGTAAGTGCGGTTATCGTTAATGATGGGCATACCGAAAGTCCTCTTGCTAAATTGGACGGCAATAAATTCACATGGACTAAGTTTTTTGAGCCTTTTGGTTATGATTCTTATTGGATGGGGCCGGAATATAAGGCAAGTGTGAGTGCAGGAAGATATGATATTACTGTTTCCAGCGCGAATAACGACAGCAAGTACTCGATTGCCATTGGGGAGGCGGAAAACTTTAATTTTAAGGAAGTAATGAATGCTTTGAGCTTAATTCCAACGCTTAAGCGTGATTTTTTTAATGAATCCCCCGCCGGATTTATTTTTTCGCCTTTTGGCTGGGGGCTGGCGCTAATTATGTTTGTTTTGTCTTTTGTTTTTGGATTTTTATATCGATTGATATTGAGGCGCGTGTCTAGAAATTCCGTACGCAAAGTGCATAAAAATATCGGTACAAAAGATCGTTTGTTGCGTGCAATTCTTGGCATTGGACTCTTTGTTTTGGCTATTACTACTTCGTGGAATCCGATACTTTTATTTGTTTCCGGATTTGTTATTTTTGAGGCGATTTTTAGCTGGTGTGGGCTTTATGCAGCGCTTGGAAAGAGCACTTGTCCGCTTAATTAAGGACCAAGCCGCTTTTATATCACTACTTGGATTCTGTCTTGTCCTCTACTGGTTCTCGCGTGTCGTGTTTTTTTGCACCTAAATAGGAACCCAAGAAAGCTGCTTTCCAAAGCAATGAATTTTCTCTCCAAATATCCACATCGTGCGCCGCTGATGCGGCTCGTGCAATCGGTTCCATAGCCGATAAATCTCTATCTTCTTTTCCATACTGTCCCCAATTCATAGTGCCATAAATGAAAGCTGCTGCACCTGCACACATAGCCCAAATTTTTAAGGTGCTCCTATTTGTATTTCGCAAGCACGGTGGCACTAAAATGGCACTTAATGATGGTTCTTTCTCAGGTTGATTGGGTTGAGTCATAGCTGGTCTATATTAGCCTAATATAGCTTTTTGTCAATAGGTTGACTGTGCCACCTTGTCCTGTTAATATATCGCCGTGAAGACATTATTGATTAAATTAAGTTTGAACTGGTGGACCGCCTCAAAATGTAGGCGGTAATTTTGTTATATTAATTTTCAATTATTACACCGCCTACAAATGGCGGTTTTTTGTGCTTATTTTTATGAAAAATCAATTTTATTTTAAAGGAACAGCGACTCATTATTGGCGACACGAAATTCGTGATTTTACTCGCCTTATTTTAATTAAATTAATTTAAAATTTTATGAAAACTCTAGATTTACAACATACAGATTATAAGAATTCACCGAGCAAGGAAGGATTTTTTGGCCAGTATGGCGGACAATTTGTTCCTCCGGAATTAACAAAGGCGCTGCAAGAAGTTGAATCGGCTTATGAAAGCGCCAAGACCGATCCTGAATTTCAAAAGGAATATCAAATGCTTCTTGCCGATTATGTTGGTCGTCCTTCATCTTTGTTTTTTGCGAAAAATCTGACGGCAAAACTTGGTGGCGCAAAAATATATTTAAAACGTGAGGATTTAAATCACACCGGCGCGCACAAAATAAATCACACTTTGGGGGAAGCTCTTTTGGCAAAGAAAATGGGTAAAAAGAAATTGTTGGCAGAGACAGGAGCCGGGCAGCATGGCGTTGCTTTGGCCACGGCTGCAGCAATAATGGGGCTTGAATGTGAAATTCACATGGGCGCAATTGACGTTAAAAAACAGCATCCAAATGTTTTGAGAATGAAAATGCTTGGCGCAAAAGTTGTGGAAGTGGAAAGCGGTGGAAGATGCCTAAAAGACGCAGTAGACAGTGCATTTGGCGCATATATTAAAGATTATAAAGATACATTTTTCGGGATTGGTTCGGTGGTTGGTCCGCATCCATACCCAATGATTGTGCGAGATTTTCAGTCAATTGTTGGCAAAGAAGCTCGTGAGCAAATTTTGGAAAAGGAAAATAGGTTGCCGGATTATTTGGTCGCTTGTGTGGGTGGAGGTTCAAATGCAATTGGTTTGTTCCACGCTTTTTTGAATGATCCGGTAAAGATGATTGGTGTTGAGCCTGCTGGCAAAAGTTTTAAGCCGGGAGAGCATGCTGCAACGCTAACTTTAGGTTCGCCCGGAACTTTGCATGGAATGTTTACTTATTTGCTACAGGATGACAAAGGCAATCCCCTTCCGGTTCATTCAATCGCATCCGGGTTGGACTATCCTGGCGTTGGTCCTCAACATTCTTACCTTAAAGATCAAGAGCGGGTGCAATATGTAACTGCAAACGACAAAGAGGCGCTGGATGCCTTTTGTTTGTTAAGTAAGACGGAAGGAATAATCCCAGCATTGGAAAGTTCGCACGCAATTGCCCACGTTTTAAAAATGGCCGGCAAACTGCGCAAAGATGAGATTGTAATAGTAAATCTCTCCGGCCGCGGCGATAAAGATGTGGATTATGTCGGCGAAGTGCTTGGAATAAACTAGATTGAATTTTGGCCGGGGCATTATCTTTATTAGTGCCCCTTTGCCAAAGATCAAATAAGGTCCGGACGCTTCTGTTTTATAAGTTCAACAATTGATTCGCGCGGTTCTTCTTCCGTGAACGTAAATTTATATTTACCGCCACTCGTTTTAAATAAAACGAAGGCGTCACCACTCCACCAATTTTTTGCTTTATTTTTGAATTCTTTAAGCTCGCCGTATGGGATTTTAACGCTATTTTTTGGATCGTCGCTAACCAGCTTTTCCACTTCTTCATCTTTTATTTCCTCCAGTTTTTCGGCAATTTTGTTGTGACTCACAGCACCTGCGGCGGCCACAACCATTTTCCCCAGAACAGATGCATTGCTCCCCCCATAACCGCCCCAATCTCGTCCCAGAAAAATTAAATAAGCAGCCTCGTCCGAAAAAATCAATTGATATGCTTTTGCGCTTGGAATACCGGGCATAAGAGTTTTTTGTACTACGAGCTTTGGTAACATATTTAAATTAAATTTATAAAAATAATTGTACTGGTGAGCCTTTGGTTTATATACTATGCTGGTTATTGTCATTATGCTAACAAAAGAGCAACTGGATGAAATAACCAGAAGGCAGGAAGAAAAAATGCGCCAATTTAGGGCTGTGCCGGAGAACGGACAGATCGTTGAATATCTCGGAAAGAAATTCGTTGTTTATAAGAATGTTTTTTGGCCTTCAGATGATAGTAAAGCGCTAGTTGAAAATTATAAAATAAATCCAGGTGAATATGTTTTGGATGTTTGTACCGGTTCAGGCGTAATCTCTGTTTTTTCCGCCGAAAAAGGGGCAAAGAAAGTTGTTGCTTTGGATATTAGCCCAGATGCCGTAAAAACTGCTAAGGAGAATGCCAAACTTCACGGATTTGAGAGCATAATAGACGTCAGATTGTCGGACATGTTTGATGCATTACGAAATGATGAAGAATTTGATGTAATTACGGCAAACTTGCCTTTTAAAAATAGAACTGCGAGTGATAGTGCGGAGGCAACTATGTGGGATACAAATCTAAGAATTCAAAAAGAATTTTTCGCCAAGGTTTATAAATATCTTAAACTAAACGGCAGAATTTACATTACACAGTCAAATTATGGCGCTGCCGATGAAATGAAACAGTTGGCGGTTGATTCTGGATTTGATGTTAAATTAATTGGTGAGAAGACAATGCCAAATAACGATCCGAGAGTGTTTTATGCTTATGAATTAACAAGGTTATGATTTCTTTAAACACTTTTTTGGTGGCACTTGCCCTTGCTATGGATGCCTTCACCGTCTCTATTAGTGGCGGCGCAAGTTTGAATAAGCCGACAATGAGAAAATCTCTGCTCACCGCTTCTTATTTTGGATTTTTTCAATTTTTTATGCCGATTTTGGGTTGGTATGGTGGTACTTTCTTTAGTGGAATTATAAATGCCTATGATCACTGGGTGGCGTTTGTGCTTTTGGTGTTAGTTGGTGGCAAAATGGTGTTTGAATTTTTTACCGAAGTCGAAGAAAAAAGTTTTTCATTAAATCATAAAATGCTTTTGTTGTTGGCGATTGCAACTAGCATAGATGCGCTTGGTGTTGGCTTAAGCTACGCTTTTTTGCATGTGCAGATAATTATTCCATCAATTGTAATTGGCGTTGTAACTTTTATTTTTTCTGTAGTCGGGGTTTGTTTGGGCAAAACTCTTAAGAGAATACTAAAAAATAAAGCTGAGCTAATTGGTGGTATTATTTTGATTGGAATAGGCTTAAATATACTTAAAACCCATGATGTTTTTTAGGAATTTATAAATATGGATAAAGTAAAATTAAAAATTAGAGCAGCTATAATGTTTCCGCTGGCGGCTGTTGTGGTTTGGCTAATGCTTTTTTTGCCGGCCGGGTCGCTGGAATACTTTCAAGGCTGGGTTTTTATGGGAGTTATATTTATTCCCTGCATTCTTGTTGTCGCATATTTTTTAAAAAACGACCCGGAACTTTTAGCAAGAAGGATGAAATATAAGGAGAAAGAGGTGGAGCAAAGAATGATAGTAAAATTATCCGGTCTATTCTTTTTTATCGGATTTCTTATCCCCGGATTTGATTATAGATATGGTTGGTCCAACGTTCCTACATTTATTGTTATAATATCGAACATTTTGGTTCTTGTTGGGTATTTTATAGTCTTTCTTGTATTTAAAGAAAATACCTATACTGCGCGAACAATACAGGTAGAGAAAGGCCAAAAAGTAATATCTACAGGGCCATATTCGTTGATTCGTCATCCAATGTATTTTGGTGTGATACTAATGTACCTTCCCATGTCCACTGCACTTGGTTCATATTGGGCACTCATATTCTTTGTATTATCAATTATTCCAATATTTTTTAGAGCAGTACACGAGGAGAAAATTTTAAAAAGAGATTTGCCCGGTTACGGCGAATATATGAAAAAAGTTAAATATCGATTGATTCTAGGAATTTGGTAATTGCACCTAACCCCAAAAATTGCTAATTTCTAAGTATGTATAAATTACTTTTGATTTTAATTGTTGCAGGAATGGGTTTTTATTCACAAAATGTGGCAACTGTGCCGGTTTCGCAAAATCCACAATTTAATACTATGGACGAGTATGTCCATCTTCTTGTTGAACCTGCCACGAGCACAAAGTACTACACTGCAAAGCCGGAAGGTTTTGAGAGAATTAAAATTAATGGTGTGGAGAAAAGAATGACCGTGATGTTTGATGGCGTTACCGGAAGTGTTTTTATTTTGGCTGCAAAGGGTTGGGATGCTGGCAATTTGGAAGATATTCAGACTTTCTATTTGGAAGTTGCGAGTTCTGCAGACTGTTTTGGCAATGGTGAAGTGATTTGTTCCATACCACAAACCTTTGAGTGGTACGGCCCATTTACCGGAAAACTAGAAGCAATGGTCAACTAGGATATTTCTTAACTACATATATATATGAAAGGATTTAGCTCAAATATAGAGAAGGACACAGTTGAAAATACAAACTTCCGCAAAGTTTTATATACAGGCAAGCACAGCCAACTTGTTTTGATGTGTCTTAAGCCAAATGAAGAAATTGGAATGGAAGTTCACAATGACAACGATCAGTTTTTCCGTTTTGAAAAAGGCGAAGGCAAATGCATTATCGATGGAAATGAATATAGCGTTAGTGATGGCAGCGCCATTGTTGTGCCAGCCGGTGCGCAGCACAATGTCATAAATATGTCTGCCACGGAAGATTTGAAGCTTTACACCATCTACTCCCCTGCTCATCACAAAGATGGCATTGTTCGCACTACAAAGGCGGAAGCAGAAGCCAATGATGCGGAATTTGACGGAAAGACCACGGAATAGTGGTATACTAAATTTAATATTTCCTAACTTTTTTTTGCTATGCAAAACGCAATTGCGATTGCTTCGGTGCTGGCACCGGTTTATTTGGTGTTGGGTCTGTCACTTTTAATGTACGCAAAAGTGTGGAAAGGGATTATGGAAAGATGGGAAAAAGATCATTATGGGCTTTTTTCGATTATGTTTGGGGTAATGCTTATGGGCTTGGTAATGCTACAAATGTATCATTCGTGGGAATTGAATGTTTGGGTACTTGTTACCATTATGGGTTGGGCTGCGTTTATTAAAGGTGTGTCTTATTTTCTTGCTCCGGGTCCATGGATCACTGCCATTTTAAAGATGGGAAGCAAGACTTGGATGATGTATATAGGTGGAGTTTGCTCTCTTGCACTTGGTGTTTTTCTTGGTTATTACGCCTATATAGTTAAATAAATCTGTATTTTTTTGATTTTATGCCGGTTTCTTTCAGGAGGAACCGGCTTTTTTGTATTATCTTGGGTTCTCTTGCATATTGGCTCGTTTTCCTTTACTTTGAATTAGCTTTTATTTAAGTCTTTCTTTTGATTGCTTCATCCTGCCACCGCCCCGCTTAGCGGGGCAGAGGGTCACGAAGCGAGTAGATAAAGGAAGGCAATAACCACAAGGATTATGACAACAGATAAGAAAATGCTCGAGGAAATGCTCGAGGCCGCCTGCCATTTTGGCCACAAAGTTTCGAAGTGGAACCCAAAAATGCACAAGTATATTTACACAAAACGCGAGGGCGTTCATATTTTTGATCTTACAAAAACAAAGGCTGCTTTAGAGAAAGCCTGCGATTTTTTAAGAGAAACTGCCGCAAATGGTAAAGAAATCTTGATTGTATCCACAAAATTGCATGCAACTCGTCTTATGCGTGAGGCTGCAGAAAAATGCGAATGTCCATATGTTACACAAAAATGGATGCCTGGACTTCTTACGAATTTCGACACTATTAGAAAGAGAATCAAATATTTCCGCGATTTAAAAGAGCAGAAGGCAAAGGGTGAATGGGAAGATAAATACACCAAAAAAGAGAGATTGGATCTTTCCCGCACTTTGGATAAGTTGGAAGATGCTTTCTCCGGTGTTCAGAATATGATGAAGTTGCCTGATGTGATTTTCGTTCTTGATTCCGTTAGAGATGTTTTGGCTCTCAAAGAAGCTAAGAGACTTGGAATTCCAACGGTTGGAATCTGTGATACTAATGCAGATCCTGATCTTCTTACTTGTCCTGTTCCTGGTAATGATGATGCCATAAGATCTCTACGTTTCTTTATGGGCAAATTTACAGATGCCATCATCGAGGGCAAAAGGAAGAACACAAGCAGCGCTCCTGTAGTGCAGAAAACTAGACCTGTTCAAGTCAGCACACCTGTGGTATAATAAATTGAAAGTTAATAACTTTTAATTTATGGCTGATCAAACAACTCCAATACAAACTCAAGCACCAGTTGAGAATTCTCCTGCTGCAGCTGTGGCAAATGTGCCGGCTCCAGGTTCTCCGGATAATGATGAGAAATTTTTTGCCGCTGTTGGTTATTTTTCTTTTTTGTTCGTAGTTCCGCTCATACTTAAGCCAAAAAGCGAGTATTGTAAATTTCATGCAAAACAGAGTATTGCTCTGTTTCTTATATCAATAGCTGTACTTTTTGTACTTGCTCTCATTCCATCTATTGGTTCAATTTTTACATTGGGACTTTTTGCTCTTTATGTGATTGCTATCTTTAGGGCATATAAAGGTGAATTGTGGAAAATCCCTATGATTTCCAATTTTGCAGGCAAGATTGATATGAATGCGCTCTATGGCAAAACAGGGTCAACATTGGGCGTTATTTCAGGTTTAAAAGAAAAGGCTTCAGATATGGCTACTCAAGCTACTGGTGCTGTTGCCAACCTTGGCAAAAACGATAAAGAGGCACCTGCATCTGGTGAGGCACAGGCCCCGGCTCCTGATAAAAAGGCTTGATTTGTCTTTAGCATTTAGGTAAATTCATGCCTGCGTGTTTTTTTGCAGGTTAGTTTGTACTTGACATATGTTAATTACCTGATACAATTCACGAGCTTTATTATCTAAAACAATTATTTTATGGCAGAGACACCTATAACGATAGATGGTCATCCTATAGAATCAAATGTTAGTAGTTATCAAAATGATGTAGCTCAGCCTTCGTTGCCAGTATCAGATACTGCTGTGGCTATTGGTTCTTTTTTAACGGTTGATGGTCATCCTATAACAGAAGCAGAAGATGTTTCTGCTGAGCAAAGGCAACAAAAGCAAGCGGATCATGAGATACAGCAGGCTAAATCAGCAAAGCAATCTTCTTATGATGCTCACACTGCACCTATGCCAGCAATTGCGAAACATGAGCCTATGGATATAGAGTTAGGGCATCAACCAGTAGATAAACTTGCGTTACGCTTTCAGCTTGAAGCGTGGATGGCGAGTAGAATTGGTGGTTCTACAGACCTGTGCTGTGGATAAAATTATCTTAAATTAATATATTGGGCCAAAGCTTGAAAAAGTTTTGGCTCTTTTTTTATCTTGCCTTTTTACCTTAAAAACAGTAAAGTTTTTGCGCATATGACTAATATTACAGCTGAACAAATCAAGGGACTAAGGCAAAAAACAGGTGTTTCCATGCAATCTTGCAAAAAAGCTTTGGAAGAATGCAAAGGAGACGAATCAAAGGCAATTGACCTACTGCGCAAAAAAGGCGAAGCCAAATCGGTAGAACGCAGCGAAAGGTCAACCAGCCAAGGAGTTGTAACTTCTTATATTCACACAAACAACAAGCTTGGAGTTTTGCTTCAACTTGGATGTGAAACGGACTTTGTTGCCCGTGGTGAAGATTTTCAGAATTTGGCAAAGGAAATTGCGATGCACATTGCAGCTATGAATCCGCTTTGTATTGCTTTGCAGGATGTTTCTCCGGAACTAATTGAGAAAGAGAAAGAAATTTGGAAGGCTCAACTTGCAAAAGAAGGTAAGCCGGAAAAAATGTTCGATAAAATTATTGAAGGAAAAGAGAAAAAGTTCCGCGAAGAAGTTGCTTTGATGGGTCAACCATTCATCAAAAATCCGGAATTAACTATAGAAAAGATGATTTCGGATGCGATGCTCAAGATTGGGGAAAACATCAAAGTTATGCGCTTTACACGCTATAACTTCTAATAGGTGGCAAAAAATATGTCTACGACTACCATTGCACAAATCCTAAAGGATTTAAAAGGCGGCAAAATGGTTATTCTTGCCGACGACGAAGATCGTGAGAACGAGGGCGATTTGGTTTTTGCTGCCCAATTTGTGACGCCGGAAAAGATAGCCTTTATGGCAAAGCACGGACGTGGACTTATTTGTGTTCCGCTGACCAAAAAACGCGCAACTGAGCTTAGTTTGCCTCTTATGGCAGAAGATAACAGCGCGCCGCTACAGTGCAATTTTACAGTCTCTGTGGATGCAAAGCGTGAAGTGAAAACCGGAATTTCTGCGCAAGATCGCACTGCGACAATTCTAGCCCTGCTGGATGAAAAGTCGCGGCCGGTGGATTTTGCTCGTCCAGGCCACATTTTTCCGCTAATCGCCCGCGATGGCGGATTGCTTGTGCGCAGTGGCCACACAGAAGGTTCAATTGACCTTATGAAAATGGCCGGCCTAAAAGAAATGGCCGTAATTTGCGAAATAATGGGTGATGATGGGAAAATGCTTTCCGGTGCTGCGCTGGATAAATTTGGCAAAAAGCATGGAATTAAAATAACTTCCATTCAAGCGCTGATCGCAGAAAAAGTTAAGCATGAAAAACTAATTGAGTGTGCGGTGCAGACGCGTTTGCCAACTATTTATGGCGAGTTTAAGGTTTATGTTTATAAATCAAAGACCGATGGAAAGGAGCACATAGCGCTTGTTAAGGGGAATCCTTCCAAAAAGAAACCAACCCTTGTTAGAGTGCATAGCGAATGCATTACCGGAGAAGTTTTTGGATCAGTTCGCTGCGATTGCCAGAGCCAGCTTGATTTGGCCCTTAGGCGCATTGCAGAGGAAGGTGAAGGCGTATTCCTATATATGAGGCAGGAAGGCCGTGGAATAGGTTTAATTAACAAATTAAAGGCCTATAATTTGCAGAATAAGGGTTACGACACGGTTGAGGCCAATAAAAAACTTGGGTTTAAGGCCGATCTTCGTGAATATGGCATTGGCGCGCAGATTCTTGTGGACCTTGGAGTTTCTAAAATGCGCTTGATGACAAATAATCCTCAAAAAATAATTGGATTGGACGGATATGGACTTAAAATTGTTGAGCGCGTGCAAATAGAAATTAAGTCGAGATCAAAACAGGATAAAAAATATTTAAAGACGAAGAAGAATAAAATGGGACACATGCTGTTTAATGTTTAGCTATGGAATTTTCTACGCAGGACAATGAAAATATGGAATTGGCGCTTGAGCTGGCCAAAAAAGGAGAAGGCTCAGTCTCCCCTAACCCGCTTGTTGGCGCGGTTATTGTTAAAAATGGAAAAGTTGTTGCGAGTGGCTGGCATAAAAAGTTTGGGAATGATCATGCGGAAGTAGTTGCGCTAAAAAATGCAAAAGCTAAGAAAGTGAGTGTGTCCGGATCCACGCTTTATGTGAATTTGGAGCCATGTAGCCATTTTGGCAAAACTCCGCCGTGCGCCGATGCAATAATAGAATCCGGAATTAAAAAAGTTGTCGTTGCCATGAAAGATCCAAATCCGCTTGTGAGTGGAAAAGGAATTAGAAAGTTAATAGAGGCTGGAATTGAAGTTAAAGTTGGATGTTTTAAAAAAGAGGCTCAAAAATTAAATGAAAAATTTGCAAAATGGATTTCTACTAAAATTCCTTTTGTAGCCATTAAGTTTGCAATGAGCTTGGATGGAAAGATTGCGACTAGAACCGGAGATTCCAAGTGGATAAGCTCAGAAGCTTCACGCAAGTTGGTGCATGAATTGCGCGACAGCTACGATGCAATTTTGGTTGGGCGAAATACTGTTGCTAAGGATAATCCTGTGCTAAAAGGCATAAAACGCGAGCCAAAGCGAATTATCTTGGATTCAAAACTTGTGCTGTCGCCGAATTCAAATGTTTTTAGGGATTCAAATGTTGTGGTTTTTACTACAAGTGCTGCACCGCAATCAAAAATAAAATTATTTGAGAAGAAAAATATAAACGTTGTGATTTTTAAAGATAAAATCGACATAAAGCCGCTTCTTAAATATTTGGGAGAAATTGGAATAAGCAGCGTTTTTGTGGAAGGAGGCTCGGAAATTTTTGGCTCATTTATAGACAGCCGCGCAGTTGATAAAGTTTATTGTTTTATTTCTCCGAAAATAATTGGCGGAGCAGGTGCAAAAACGGCAATTGCCGGAAAAGGCGCAGATATGGTTAAAAATGCACTAAATTTTAATAATTCATCCTTTAAACAAATAGGTCAGGATGTTTTGGTTGAGGCTTCTGTGAAATCCGAAGGCTTTTCTTCAGCTGTATAAATATTGAGGAAAGAAAGCAGAGCAGCAAGAACCATAGGTGCAATAATTGCTCCTTTTAGACCAAAAACCATAAGTCCCCCGATTACCACAATGAATGTTGCGAGTGGATAAATCTTTGTCTGTTTTGAAATCAAAAATGGTTTAATTAGATTGTCTACAAATGCGACGATTAGTCCGCCCCATATCAAAAGAAATATCCCTGCTAAATAATGCCCTGAAATAAATAATAAATAAATGCCTGCTGGTAGCCAAATTATTCCTGTGCCGCCAACTGGCAGCATTCCAAAGAATCCCATTATTGTGCCCCAAAAGATTGGATTACCTACTCCCGCAATCCAAAGTCCGATTCCGCCCAAGATCCCCTGCACTATTGCGGTGAAAAATATTCCATATAGCATCCCCAAGCAAACTTGTCTGAATTGGCTAAAAATTTGTTGGCCATATGGCATTGGGAGTGGGGTCATTTTCTCTGCCCTTGCAATTAAATATTTGCCGTCTTTGTAAAAGAAAAACATCGTGAATACAAGCAGGAAAAAATTGATTATTAACCAAACAATGCTCTTTAAAAGAAGTGTGCTTTGTTGAACCAGCAATGTGGAAAATGTTTGTGCGGATTGTGTTATGTAAGGAATTATATCTATCTGAGGAACTCCCATTTTTGCGCTTAATTTTACCAATTTACCTATAAATGAGTTTAAGTTGAATTTGCTTTCGCGAAGCCATGAATCAAAACCTTGATAGGTAGAAACCGCTTCTTGCGAAAGAAGTAGAATGAATAATATAAAAACTATGCTAAAAAGAACGCCTATTGAAAGTGACATTATTATTGATGCCACTACTTTATGTCCTCGTACCTTTTTTAAAATCCAGTTATAAATTGGGTATGTTCCAGTGACCAAAATTGCCGCCAGTAAAAGGGTTGTTAGGAACGGAGAGACAACAATTCCAAGAAAAACAAATGAAGCGAGTATTGCGATATGTAAAAAATTTAATTGAAATGGCTTCATTGCGATTATGTTATTCATAATGCCTTCATTCTACAGAAAATCCGGCCCTAAGAGCAACTCTTAAAGCCGGAAGTGCCTTGAAATAGTGGAAATTATAAAAAAGATCCAATTTCAAGGCACCCTTTATTTTAATCGGGACGAAATTTGAGTCAATATCTTTTTGATGTCTTTACAATGAAATACCCGACATATGCAAAAATATGTTGCGATACCAATTGCAACTGCTGCGCTGGTCTGTATTAGGAGTTCGCTAAACGTATCTATTTCTCCAGAGCTGCCAATTTTCTCGAAGATTTGTCCAACTAAAACTTTAGTCCCCTGCACTGTTAGCATCATTACCAGGGCGGCAAAAATGAACTTCCAGATTTCTTTCCAGTCCAAAATATTTGCTTTAAGTTTTTTGCTAAGAAAAACTATGAGCAATGTGACGTTTACAATGTTTGTGATTGAATTTGCGAGAGCAAGGCCATAAGTGGAAAGGTTCAGCACTTTCGTAAAAGTTAAAGTCATTCCAATATTTAAAACAACTGCGATTATGCCGATTATGACCGGCGTTTTTGTGTCTTTTAGGGCGTAAAATGCGCGTGCCAACAAAAATACCAATCCGCCAAAAACAAGTCCGCCTAAAAATACGCCAAGTGTGTTTGCGGTCAGAATCGTGTCGTTCCAGCTAAAATTGCCACGGCCAAGCAGCAGCCTAACTATTTGGAATCGCAATGTGAGCATTCCTAGAGTTAGCGGGATTAACAGGAAAAGCATTTGCCTTAAGTTGTTCGCAACTTCTTCTATGAATTCACTTTTTTTGCCGTCCACGGCGAGGCTGGAAAGAGTTCCAAAGCTCACAATCGCCACAGAAATTCCAATTAAACCAATCGGAAGGCTTTCTAAATTTGAAGAAAAATTTATAACTGCGATGCTGCCGGAAGCAAGTGTGGAAGCCACTATTGTATCAACGACGAGTGAAAGTTGAGTTACGGACATTCCAAAAACGCGTGGAATTGAAAGCTTAATCATTTCTTTTACTTTCGCGGAAAACCACATTCGCGGAATGGTAAATCCATATCCGGATGTAAATACCGGAACGAGTTGAATAATCATATTTAAAAATGCACCAACTATTACTCCGATGGTGACGCCATAAACGCCATATTGCGGTGCGAGAAATAATGCACCGGCAATAATTCCCAAATTATAAACAATGGGCGCAAGGGAAAGTCCCCAAAAAATGTGAATTGCATTTTGAATTCCTCCTCCAATGCTTCCAATCGTGAAAAAGATTGGAGTAATGAGCAGAATTCGCGTTAGATCAATTGTTGTTTGCATTTTTTCGGCATCAAATCCAGGAACGAAAATTTGCATTATCTGTGGAGTAAAAACAAAAAGAACGGCAACTACCGCAATTATTAAAACTAAAATTGTTCTTAATATTTCACTGGCAAAAACTTTGGCTTCTTCTCGACCTTCTTTTTTTAAAATTTCTACAAAAAGCGGCACAAAAGCAGCCGACAAAACGCCATAAGAAAGAAGGTTAAACAAAAAATCAGGCAACCTGAAAGCCGCATAATAAACGTCCAAATTGAAAATTGCTGGCTGATTTATCTGATCTGTGCCGGCTCCAAATTGCGCAGCCAGCATATTGTCCCTCACGAGTCCCAAAATTTTGCTGATTAGGAATGAAAGTCCCATCAGGAGCGTACCTGATCGCATAAGGGTTTACAGATTAGCGGTTTTGAGGTATAATTGTAGGAAACAAAAATACAAAAATATATGAGTGCCAGTGCAAATATATATCCTGATTCAGCTAACGTAAATGGGAACGGCAATCCCAGTGGCCAAAAGTGCCCATTTAAGAGGTTTTCGATATCTTTTTTTAATCGATTGTTTAATATTAGCCCTTCTCAGTGGTCG
>JBAYHN010000016.1:0-22468 GCA_041666125.1 Candidatus Altimarinota bacterium
AAAACTTCTGGACAAATTGCCTGTGGAAATTACAAATATAGAGCAGGATCCTGCTCTTGGCACAGTTGTTACCGGGAAAATTGCAGGACTCGGATTTAAAGCAAAACCTGGAGTTGGTGGAAATAAATTGGATTTTATTGGTACCGGTGGCGCAGTAAATCCAGTTACCGGCGGCACCGAATTCTTACAGATTTCAGAAACCAACGGAGGCTCATCTTTCTTAAACGAAAAAGCAAAACAAATACTCGCAAGTTCCGACTTCAATACGTCTTTTATGAAAGTTGAAGCGATGATGGACAACACGAGCGAGAGTTTCTGGTCACATACTAAAGGATTATTTTCCAATGGATTATCTGCTGCGGTAAACGGAAAAGTTCAACAAAGGCAATGGAAATTCGTCGTAGATTTTAAGAAATTCGAAGCGCTGGAAATGTTCAAACAAGATTTGCAGGGCAAAACGGTGCAAGATATGGAAACTGCCTACAAAGCCAGAATAGAAAGCGTTGTACAGCAAATGGAAAAACTTGATCGCGACTTCCATGCTGTGCGAGATGAAGGAGAAAAAGCAAAACGCTTTGAGCAGTTTATGCATGGTGGAGAAAGCTCAGATGGACTTGAAAATGCAAACTATCTAAATAAGGACTACAAAGGACTTTTGGGTGAATATAGAAAAGTAATTACAGACGAGCGATTTGATTACGAAGGTCTGGAATCTTTTGGCGATATTTCTGGCGGAAGTGGCGCAAAAAGTTGGGGCGCCGGAGACAAAGCTTTTGAAATCTATCAATTCCTATTAAATGTTTGGAGTTATAACACTCGTGATTTTGCAAGAAAAGACAGACTTGTGGCAGGCAATGTTGCTGGAAATACAATAGACAATATTCATCCGGAAACTCAAAAATATATTCGCCAGGCCGTTACATATAAGGTGCGTGCCGCGCTGGAAGTTTGCCAAGCCAACGATGGAAAAATAGAGCTGGAAGAATTAAAAACACAATTAAAAGATTTGATGCCGAAAGATTGGGGACGCAGCAAAGTTGTGGATGATTATGCTGCAGATGTTAAGGGAGGACGCGCAAGTCCGGACGAATCAAAAGAAATTGACGTGAAGGGTCCAATAAATCCGGATGCAAAAAATTTAGATAGAATTAAGAGGCAGATGAGCGAAATTTTTGATCGCGAATTCCCTCTTCGTTATGCGCCAAAATTTGATGGCGAAGTTGTGGAAAGATATAAGAGCATTCTGCGAAATCTTTCGGAAGGAATGATACTTCGCGCAATTACAGAAAATGGTTCCGAAGAAGAAATGCTAAGCAGATTTTCCAATAAATTGGCCCAAATTCGCGACAAGGCGGAATCAAGTACTGTGCCGGGTGAAGTCTGGAATTTAATTAAAGATTTATTTAGATGGATTTCCGGAAAAGAAACTTGGGAATGGAGCATTGAAGGAGAAAATCCACATGTTCAAAATAGTTTAATCAAACCGCGACACAAAACACTCATGGCAAATTCCATGTCAAAACTGGAGGCCCATTATATTGCCAGGCTGGAAAAAACTCACGGCCACTTTTTTGGTAATGATTATAATAGTGACATGGTTGGGTTTTTGAATGAAACAGAGACACCTTTTTATAGAGAGTTGTATTTGAATAGGGCAATTTTGGAAAACAAATCCCCTTCTGTTTTGGCAGAACATTATAGTGAATATTTAAAAGAGGCTCTGAGGCATTGCATTAAAGATCCTGTTAAGAGGAGTGCGCAGGCAAGTGAAGATGCAAATGAAACTGCTAAGAGAATTACCGACGCTGAATGGGTGGCAATTAAATTGGAAATGGAAGATGTTATAAGACCGTAAAGGTTTGTTTATTCTCTTCTCGGCACGATTGACGGCGGGGCTGTTTTGGTGTAATTTAACAGACTTTTGATCTTTTATAATGTGTGAATTCGTACTTTTTTAGTTGCGAATTCGCCAAACGCTATCAAGAATAAGAAAAACGGTCTGATTTGGGGATTTTTAAATTATTTTCCGCATTGTTTTATTTGCATTTGCGCGAAAAAAATCAGCAAGTTGGACCGTTTTTCACCACGTTTCTTCACTCAAGGAGTTGAGACATGCGTAACAGCAGCACGGTGTCCGTTCTTCTGGCGACCCTCCTGGCCGCCATCGCTATCGTTTCTTGCACCAGCCAGCCTCCGGCCCCGCTTCCTAAGCGGGAACTGCCGAAGTGGGATTCGGCGCAGAACGAGACAGATCGGTATGCTAGCGAACACGTTGCAGCTGGGATTCCGACGTCCGGAACCGGCAGTAACATCAGCACAACGCCGGCTTCTCTGCCCCCCTGGCAGACAGCTATCGGCGTTCTGCTGGTTCTCTCTTGCGGGTGGGGACTCCGCAAGAGACAGGTGTTCATTCTCACCGTCCCCGGGCTGATTGCTGGGCTTGTCCTTCTTGGACTCGCCTTGCAGCCAACCTTCTTGTGGCCGCCTTCCGCCTACCCATGGTGGAAGGTTCTGCACATACTGGAGGCACTCGGCCTCCTGCTCCTCTGGAGTGCCTTCAAGGGATTGCCTGGCCTCAAGAAGATCGAGTTCGACGACGCGATTCTATGCGTCTTCGTCTTCGTCTTCGTCGGCTTGGCGGCACTTGGTCGCGCTCTTGGCTGGGAGCACTCGTTCCTCGCGTCCACGTACTGGTGGGCGCTCGCATTCGTGTGGGTTTGGAGCGTGGCGGAAGCCATCTGGACGGGTCTCGCGACCCGAACCGGGCTTCGCGGCCTGCTCCTCTTCCTCGGCTGGGGTCTTCTGTTCCTCTTCTCCTAGCCGAGAACCTGGGGCGGCCTTCCGCCCCAGATGTGTCTTCCCTCCTTTCTTGATAGCTCCTCAGGTGGAAACCTCCCCGGTTTCTACCTGTTCGTGGCTTTTGGTTCCGGTGCAATGCCGGATGCCACTCGCCCGCCCATTTCTTCGAAGGGCGCCCGCGGTTAATCTCTGCGGCGCCCTTTTTGCTTTGTGCGCGAGAAAAATCAATCAAAATTCCTCTTATTACAAAACGCATCAGCCCGTGCAGATATTTAGGCTAATTTTTGTCTTATTTAAAGTAAATAACCCTCGTCCCATTATTTAGCGTCAAGATTTTAGTGTCATGACCTCCCTGATGGAGGTCCTCTGCATGGTCATTAATCGTCAAAACATGAGAAGGCCTAACTTGGCACCATCCCAGAGCCCTCAGATTAGCTATTACCCGTGCTTCCCTTTCCACCCGGAAAGGGCCTATTTCATCACACCATGCTTCGAGAAAAACATCCCTAAAATCTCTAATTTGACTTGCTATTGCTGACAAAACGCCAATTCCTTGACCTTTTCGATCAGGGGTATTTTCCATGCCGTTAGTTTCAAATCTATCCATAAGTGGGCACAAAATAACATATGAATGGAAGAAGTCAATACCTATTGACAAGTCGGCCAAAGCTTGCTATATTCACTCGCCTTATGAAGATGACTAATTCACACAATATGGTCTGGCTAAGGAAAATAACAGGTTTAAGCGTTATTTTAGCCATTGTCCTCCTGTTATCAGGAGCAAATTCGAATAAAAATGTCATAAAACAGGTAAATCAACCAGTAATAAGCGAGACTGTAGCGGGCCAAGTTGCCGATATTACTGATCTTCGCCAAACAGCTCAATCAAGCATAACTGAGCCTCAGGTAGAAGACACACAATCAACCATTCAAAATCTCGAAACTTACTACGAAAAACGCTTTAGTTCTATTGGTGTTAATCTTTTGCCTGGTACGGAGCACAGAGAAGACAGCTCACCAACTCCGGAATCAATGCGCGTTTGTAATGACATTATTTATAGCGCCATGGCTGCACTTCCTGCAGAGCACACAGAAAAACTTAGAGACCTTACACTTTTTTATACAGAAGATGGCAGACGCGGACTTGGTGGCAACGGAGAAATTATTGTTCGCTGTGATAACGTTGATAATTATGAGTTGGCCGCAGTTTTTGTTCATGAAATGGGCCACATTACAGACGGCAGCTATTTGAAAGGCACAAAAAATGGCGAATTTAGCGGATTTTATGACTTCGAAGTGCCGGTTACAAAAGATGATGCCAGCTCACTTTTCTATAAAATCAGCTGGAAATCAGAAACAGAAAAACGTTCAAACTCAAAAGAATTGGACTTCGTTTCACAGTATGCTGCAACGGATCCATTTGAGGATTTTGCCGAGACATACACGTTTTATAGGCTTCATGGTGCGGAATTTCGCAAGCTTGCAAAATCAAATTACCTGCTCGATCGCAAATATAGATTCATGAAAAAATATGTATTCGCGAATGCTGAATTTGGGCTAACAGACACTGCACAAGTTTCTGTGGGTCAAAGAAATTATGATTCAACGGTGATTCCTTTCGATCTTGAAGAATTTATTGGCTAGGCGCTTTAATAAGGTTTCATGACGCTACTGAGGCTTCGGCGTTGGTACACGTCAACCCAACTTAATCCTTTCCGTTTCAACCGGAGGGGATTTTTTGGTTTCTATAGGTTTTCCCCCAATTTTTGGTATAATTCCATCGTTTTCGGGTCATGGTGTCTATGGTGTAATGGCAGCACAAAGGGTTGTGGTCCCTTTAGTTCCGGTTCGAACCCGGATAGACACCCCATAAATAGCCTTAAAAAAATACGCTAATGAATATCTACACAAACCTTCTTTTGGTTCTAATGTGTCTTTTTGGTACTGGATGCAGCCAAACTCCAAGCACTTCCATAAATTCCATTTCGGAAAAAACTCCTGAAATTAATTCCAATTTTGCGTTGGATAAACTTTCCGCCCAAGCATATAGCCCAAACAAGCTTTTGGAATTTCCGGCTGATTATGCAATTCAAAACGGCGTGGAAAAATGCCTGGAAGAACTCGATAAATCCCCTGCCGGAATCTGTTTAATCACTCAGGAAAAAGATAATGGCAGAACTGTTGATTTTTATGTTCGCAATAAAAAACCTGGATTCGTTACCGTACAAATCACACCAAAACTCACAAATATGGTGGCCGATTTCAAGGCTACATATAATGAAACTTTTGCTCCAAATACAACCACAAAAGCATTTACTTTAACCACTATTAATACTTCAAAAAGAAACTCTTGGACCTATGAATCAAACCGGCGACCTGGCTCAATGTACGCAAAGCATGACGATTCGTACATCTATACTTTGCCCTATGAAGTCGGCACAACTCACATAGTTGGACAGGGAAATAACAGCATGATCACACACTATGGTGAACTGGCATATTCAATAGATTGGCTAATGGATGAAAACACAGCCGTAATGGCAGCCAGAGAAGGAATAGTAGTTGAAGTTGTTGATAGTTTTAAAACGGGCGGACCCGATCCTTCATATTGGAATTCTTCAAATTATATTGTAATTCAACATCTAGATGGCACGGCCGCATATTACGGTCATCATCAATTTCATGGGGCAAAGGTAAAAGTTGGCGATAAAGTAAAAGTTGGTGATGTTTTGGCACTTGCAGGATGCACCGGATTTTGTTCCACTCCACATGTACATTTTCATGTTGAAAGACCGGTTTCTGGCGGTATGATACAAACTCTTCCGACAAAATTTAAAGTAGACATTGGACCCGATGGAAAAATAATTGCCGAGAAAATTGTCGAAGTTCTTAACTATACTGCACCTGGAAATAGTCCCCTGCCACGGCCACAGGATGCATTCGACAAAGATTCGCTCACACGCGTTCCGGATAAATTGGAAGAAATTGTAAACGGCATTGATGACCCAGTAAAAGCCAGCGAAGCTTTTCGCGATTACATTAAAAACAATAAAGACAAGATAAACAAACGGTGGAAAGATTTAAATGTAAGAGCTATGGGTGGAGATCGCGAGGCACAAAAAGAGCTAGGAGTTGTTTTGGATCACGTAATGAATATTTCTGACGATCGCAAATTCGCAAAAATATTTGATTTGTCACCGTATGACCCGGAAACCGGGGCCGGAGCAAAAATGCTTCCTGCGGCAGAGGAAGGCATACTCATTTGGTGGCAGGCTTTTACTATCGACTATTGATTGAGCCTTTAAAACATGTCTTCAAAATCCACGCCGATCCATTGATCCTCCGTATCCGGCTTTTTCTTTAATTTTGTTTCGATCATTGGGCGCGCAATAGGTTCCAAGTGTTTTCTGTGACCATCTCCGCCCGCAATGCGAACATTTTTCACATCGCGAGTAATTTGAAAATCCGTGCGGTTTATATTAAATTCCACAACGCGCCTTTCTCCAAGCTCGGCAATTTCATTATTAAACTCTATTTCAAGCGGAATTGTCTCATCCAAAGTAATTGTGCCTCCGGCCGCTTTTACACGCACCAAAATCTCTTCTAACCTGTCGTTTGCCGCAGAAGCGGCTGTGTCATCCATCTCGTGCCCGTGTTTTGATCCATCTATCATGCCTATATAATACATCAAAGTTTATTTTTGTGCACAAAACTGCAATAATGCTCAAGTATGAAGCCAGAATTACTTATGCCGGCGGGTGACATGGAGAAGCTAAAATGCGCCTTTCAATATGGTGCGGATGCGGTTTATGCCGGTGTGCCAATGCTTTCTTTGCGTGCACGTGAGAACAAATTCAATATTGAAGCGGTAAAAGAGGCTGTTCATTATGCCAAATCGCTTGGCAAGAAGATTTATTTAACCGTGAATATTTTTCCGCGAAATGTGAAGATTCCTGTTTTAAAAGCGGCACTTCGCCCAATGGCGGATTTGAAGCCGGATGCTTTTATAGTCGCGGATCCTGGTGTGATTATGCTTTGCAAAGAAATCGCGCCGGAAATTCCTATTCATCTTTCGGTTCAGGCAAATAATGTTAATTGGGCTTCGGCAATGTTTTGGCACAAACAGGGAGTGGAAAGAATTATTCTTGCGCGAGAAATTTCGCTGCGTGAAATTAAAGAAATTCACGAAAAAAATCCAAAACTTGAGCTGGAATATTTTGTTCACGGATCCATTTGCATGGCTTATTCTGGCCGTTGCCTGCTTTCTAACTATTTTGCATATCGCGATGCAAACCAGGGTGTTTGCACTCACAGCTGCAGGTGGAAATATAAAATTCATTTGGAAGAAGAAACACGCCCTGGAAAATTTTTGGAAGTGGATGAGGATGAGCATGGCAGTTATATTATGAATTCAAAAGATCTTTGTTTGATTGAATATTTAAAGGAATTGAAAGATGCGGGAATTTGCAGTTTTAAAGTTGAAGGAAGAAATAAAACAGTATTTTATGTTGCGACTGTGGCAAAAACTTATCGTCGCGCAATTGATGACATGGAAGCCAAAAAACCTTTTAAGAAAGCCTATATAACCGAACTCGCAAAAACTTCCAATCGCGGTTTTTTTCCTGGCTTTTTGATGAATGATCCTCGTCAAGCCGCACAAGATTACGAAAAAAATGTAACCCACCAAACGCATGAATTTGTTGGATTAATAAAAGCCATTCACAAACAAAAAGGCGCTAAATTATATGAAATGGAAGTAAAAGGAAGATTAATTGCTCCGGTGAAATGTGAAGTTATAAGTCCAAAAAAAGATTTTAGCTGCACTCTTAAAAGTTTTATAACTCTAAAGGGCGAGAAATTAACAACAGTTCATCCAGGGCAAAAAAACTCGGTGCTCATAAAACTTCCACAGGCTGTACCGGTTGGCGCGATACTGCGAAAAAAGAGGTAGCAATCTGCAAAAAACATGTATAATGCAGACGTGTTTTCGCCTCAAAATAAGAGAAAAATACCGGCACTAATGGCAACGCAGCACCCGGATAATGCGAGCCCGCCTTTTTGGCTAAAAGAAGCGCTTATTAACACCAAAATGGAGACGGAAGAGGTCTTTCGCAGTTTTAGTGAAATGGGGTGCGACGAGCAAATGTGGGACTGGGAAGGCAAGTTTGCCGACGAATCCATGATTGAAAGGCTAATTGCTGGAAATCAACAATATTTTCGCAAAAACCAAATTGGCAAAGACAATTTTATAACCGTGAGAATTCCAAATATTTGGGAAGAAAAAACTTTTAAGCTAGGCCGCGCATACATGAGCATTCTTTCTGCTGCGGAGTTCACCAAATCTTTAAAATTAAATGCGCCTCCGGTTTTTGAATTAATTTTACCGATGACAAAAAGTGCGTCACAATTAATTCACATACAAAAAACTTTTCAAAAAACCGCAAGAGTTTATGAGAAAATTTTCGGGCAAACTAAATTTGGCGCAGGATATATTCAAATAATTCCGCTTTTCGAAAGCGTCGATAATTTGGCTAACTGTGGCCGTGTAATGAAGGAATACCTACGTCTCCACAAAGCTCATTTTAAATTTTATCCGAAATATTTGCGTGTGTTCATAGCGCGATCCGACCCTGCGCTAAATGCAGGTTTTGTGCCGGCAGTTTTGGCGGTACGAATTGCACTAAAAGAACTGGAAAAAGTTTCGGCTGAGTTTGGAGTAAAAATATTCCCAATTATTGGAACCGGCTCCCTCCCCTTTCGCGGCGGAATAAATCCGGAAAACATTACGCACAGTTTATCCCAATATCGTGGTGCTTCAACTGTCACTATTCAATCCGCATTCAGGTACGATTATCCGCTGGAGCAAGTCAAAAAAGCGCTTAAATACATCAAGCGCGAACTTGGCAAAAAACAGACGGTGCAATTTAGCGAAGAAGAAAACACAGCCCTAAAAAATATAATTAAAATTTTCCAACCGCTTTATAAAAAGACTATCGAAAAAATGGCGCCTTTTATAAATGAGTTGGCGGCGCACATTCCGGCGCGGCGCGAACGCGTTCAGCACGTCGGGCTTTTTGGTTATAACCGCGGAGTTGGAAAAGTAAAACTTCCACGCGCAATAAGTTTTACAGGCGCCTGTTACTCCGCCGGAATTCCACCGGAATTCATAGGAACCGGCAGAGGGCTCGAGAAAGCCAAAAAACTTGGCTTACTGCCACTTCTAAAAAAACATTTCATCACACTTGAATGGGAACTAAAACACGCCGGCAAATTCTTTAATGCGGAAAACTTGGAGAAGTTAGAGAAAGATAATGAATGGGCTCGCGAAATCAAAAAAGACATGGAACTTTGCAAAGAAATTCTCAAAAGCGATTTTGGCCCGCAAAAAGAACATCACTTTCTGCACAGAAATCTCACTTCAAACATAATGCTAAAACGCAGCCTTGGTGAACCAATCGAAAGCGACATTGTGGAAGCCGCCAAGATGAGAAAAAGCTTGGGTTAAGCCGTTTAACTCAACTCCTTCTGATTTTCCACCTGCTTTTTTAGCGCTTTCGCAATTCCCTTTATTAAAAACTCTGCGAATGAGAAATACGAATCGTAATCAAAATCTTTAAGATCATTGTTTCCCATATAATCGCTCAAAACGTTGGCTGCGCAATCAACTACAACTTTTTTAAGTTCACCCTCTTTATTTAAAATTGTCTCCAAAACGCGGAAAGGCCCGGCACTGCCGGCATCAAAAATCCCCTTTCCCCAAGCGTCAATCTCCGCGCGCACCTTTAGCGGCAACGACTCATCCGCAAATCTTGGCATAAGCGAGAACTCATTCGGTTCCTTATTTACAAATTCACCAGCCGGAATTTGCGGCAAATCCCCCTGTATTTCACGTTTCATCTCTTGCTGCATTTCCTCGTTCCCAAGAATAATAATGCTCAAAATAAAACTTGCCGGAATATTTTCTTCCAGCAGTCTTGCCGCGAGCATCAAAATCCCACTGTGCTGATTTGTCTGAATAAACTTAAGCAAAATCTTCACAAGCCTGTCTTCTTTCTTCTTTTGCCTGGCTTCATCCTTGCGAATAGCTGCAACAAAAGCCCCGTTTTTCTTTACCTGCTCTTTAAAACGCTCAAAGGCCGCGGGGTCATATGCCTCGCCACCTTCACTTGGTGGGCTAAAAAATTCAAAATCTCCCATTATTTAACAGCAACAAATTTTGCTACGTGTACTTGTCCGTCAAAACGTGTTCGTTTCTTGTCGTAGAAGATTACTTTGCCTTCCTTGATTGCGAAGATAGTAAAATCGCAACCCATGCGGCAATTTTCACCCGGGAAATATTCAGTTCCCTTTTGGCGAATGATTATAGACCCAGATTTAGCTAGTTGTCCTCCTGATAGTTTCACACCTCGGCGTTTCGCCTGCGAATCACGTCCATTCCGGGTGGAGCCACCAGCTTTTTTATGTGCCATAGTGGAGGTATCTTAATAGATTAGTAGATTCTTTGCAATACCAGTTTTACACCTGTTAATTGTCAAAAGGGGCTTTTTCTGGTATAATTTATTGATTTATATGGTTAAAAGCATGCCTAGAAAACTCATAAAAACCACAGCGCTATTTGCAGCAATATTAATGCTTTTCCCGGCAAACTTTGTGCGTGCGCAGAGCGTTAACTCGCCAAATCTTATTTCGGATACAACAGTTGTCCAAACAGAAGAAGATAAAGAAGTTGATGAAACTGTAGAGCAGCTAACCGAAAATCTTAAAAGTAAACTAAAGCGCGGCACTTACTATGTTTTTGGCATTGAGACAAAACTTAATAATTCAAAAGAAGAGCTAAAACTTCTCAAAAAGAACATAAATCAAATTGAAGATAAAATTGCTCAGTCCAAGGTAAAAATAGAAGATTTAAGTTCCCAACTTTCAAATTTTGATCGGCTGATTGAAATTAATAAAGAAAAAATTGGGGCGGTTGAATTGCAAATTGCGCACACAAATAATGAAATTTTAATTTTGGCAGATGACATGAAGCGCAAGGAGGATGAACTAAAAAAGCAAATTGCGTCTCTTAACAGCGTGATTTCTACATATTATTTACAAAATAATACGTTTTTTGATCCGAGAAGTAACGAACCAAAACTTTTGGCGTTTATTTCTTCGCAGAACTCAACGGGGCAAATAATGCAGGAAAATGCCTATTTGTTATTTTTGCAAAATGCCAGCAACCAAGCGGCACAAGAAATAATGAGCACGCAAAATGCGATTGATGATAAGCGTGCGGAAACAGAAGATAAAAAACAAAGAATTTTGGAACTGCAAAAAATGCTTGAGCACGAAAAACAGATTTTCTTTGATGCTCAAGATTCGCGCAAACGCCTTATTGATGAGACAAAAGGCAAGCAGGCAATTTATGAAGCATTGCTGGAAATTTCCAAGAAAGAAATCGAACAGGTCAATGATGAAATTATGAGACTCAAGGAAAATTATGAATTCTTTAATTCTAAAATTACAGAGTTAAAGAATAGACCGGAAGCTGCAGGCATAAATATTGCAGATTTAAATTTGGATGAAGGTGAACAAATTCTAAAAGGAATTAGTCAGCTTTCATGGCCGGTAAGTCCGTCTCTTGGAATAAGTGCAACTTTTCACGACTCTGCTTATCGCGCAACGATGGGAATAGCTCATAATGCAATCGATATTAGAATTACTCAGGGTTCAAAAGTGCGCTCGGCTGCCGACGGCGTTGTTACAAAAGTTGCAGATAACGGTTTTGGCTACAGCTACATAATTATTGCCCATGCAGATAAGGTTGTGACCTTGTATGGCCACATTTCGGAAATGCTGGTGGAAGAAGGTGAGGTTGTAAGACAGGGCCAGGTGATTGGTCTTTCTGGCGGTATTCCGGGGACAAAAGGTGCCGGATGGCTAACAACAGGTGCACATTTGCACTTTGAGGTATTTAAAGACTTCCAGCATGTTGATCCACTTGAGTATTTGCCTCTTGAATTTGTGCCGATTACGTCTCTGCCGGAGAAATATTTAAAGAGATTGAGCGGAGAATTGAATTTGGGCGTACCAGCTTGGTGATGGCTTGGCCAGCCCCGCCTTTGCTTGAAATAAAGAGCTAAAAGCTATACGCTGTGGCTTGTATATGCAGCATTTTTTTGTAAGTTCGGAAAATGTTAAAGGGGATAGGATTGAAATTTCTGATGATGAAGTTTTACATCAGATAAATCGTGTTTTGCGCATGAATGTTGGTTATGAATTTATTGCGTTGGATGGAAGTGGATATGAATTTATATGCCGCATTTCACAGATCGATAAGAACAAAATAAGCGCGCAGATAAAAGAAAAACGGCTAAATGCCGCGGAGCCAAAAACTCATATAATTTTGTATCAGGCGCTAACGAAAAAAATGGAATCGTTCGAATTTGCGCTGCAAAAATGTACGGAACTTGGCGTTAGTGAATTTGTACCGATGATTACCGAATTTACACAGCGCGAGGGAGTTACAAAACCTGAGCGTTTGCGAAAGATTTTGCGTGAGGCGGCTGAACAATGTGAACGAGGAAAGATTCCGGTTCTAAGGGATGAAATTAAGTTTAGTGAGGCGATGAAGGAAAAACTGTCATGCCCGATTTTGCTGCATGCTCGCGGCCAAAACTCCCCTCTTCGTCTGCAAGCCGAAAATGCAAATAAAATTGGCGTGTGTGAAATTTTTATAGGTCCCGAAGGTGGATTTTCCGAAAAAGAAGTCGACTGCGCACAAAATGCGAATTTTAGAGTATGCTCACTTGGCAAAACAATTCTCCGCGCAGAAACAGCCGCAATCTCCGCCGCAACAATAATAATAAATGAATAAAGCGAAAATAGTAATTTTTATAACAGTCTTTTTGGACGTCACCGGACTTGGGATAGTTGTGCCGTCATTGCCTATTTACCTTGAGAACATCACAAAATCGGCGTTTGCGGTTGGACTCGTTTTTTCCGTATATGCACTCTGCGGTTTTTTGGTTTCGCCGGTTCTTGGGAGCTTATCGGATCGCTATGGCAGGCGCCCACTTCTTGTAATCAGCATTTTTGGCACCGCCATCGGTTGGTTTATTTTTTCCATCGGCACTTTGCCATTCATAATTTTGGGACGCGTAATTAATGGCATCACAAGTGGGAATATTTCAATCTCTCAAAGCTACCTAACAGACATTGCAAAAGATGCAAAAGAACGCACACACAGTTTGGGTATGATGGGTGCGATTTTTGGAATTGGGTTCGTGGTAGGCCCGGCAATTGGCGCTGCACTCTCTTCGGTTTCTATAACTTTTCCATTTTTAGCATCTGGGGTTTTGGCTTTGGGCAACACGGTTGCAGCCTATTTCTTACTTCCAGAAACTCATCCAAAACATCTTCGTAACAGCAAATTTACAATTAATCCTTTGGCTGGAATGAAAAGGGCATTTTCAAATCCAACAATACGAATACTTTTAATAATTTGGTTTTTGTATGCAATGACAGTTAGTAATTTTCAATCGGTTTTCGCCCTTTATAATCACATGGCATATGGATTTGACGCCGCTAAAAACGGATTAATATTGACCGGAATAGGCCTTATTATAGCCATAAATCAAGGCATCTTGCTCAAGCACTTTTGGCTAAAATTCTGGACAGAACCTCAGCTGCAAATCATTGCAAATATTGGCATGGCTCTGGCACTTTTAATGATTATGATTGGCAACCTTTGGCTTATGCTCATTGGAATATTTATGCAGTCTTTTTCTCAGCCGATACTGCGAGTAATTAGTAATAGCGAAATTTCCGGTGCGGCACAGCCACACGAAAGAGGCGAAGTTTTGGGCGTTTACCAGAGTTTATTTTTTCTGGCATCCATTCTTACGCCAATAATTGGCGGATGGCTGCTCGACATCGCGTTGCCACTTCCATGGGCCGTTGGCTTTATTTATATGGTCGTTGCACTAGTTCTACTGCTTTTGTATTACAAAGATATTGGCGCGATTAAGCCTGCGGAGCCGGTGGTTGGGGCTGGAATGGAGACGGAGATTGAGTGAATAACAGCTATTCCGCCACTCTAATCCAATAATGATACTCACCTGACCAACCCATTGTAATGGGCCTTAGTTTGGCGACTTCGACAGCACCATGACTACCACCACGTACTATCCCCTCGCTTACTGAGTAAATGTCATAATTACTACAAATACCGCCAGACACAACCATTTCCCCAGGTTGAGGTCCCCGCCTAAACATTTCAGCAGAAATCGGATCTTGTTCTTCTTCAGGTTGTGACGGATCAAAAATAATATGTGGCGCGCGTTCACTCGGTTTGTGAGCACGTCTTTCTTGTAAACCACCATCGTCACGCAATTCCCAACAAGGCACACCGCCAACCGTAATTAGCCGAAGCTTTGAAGTTAGCCTCAGCTTCGCGTCTGCGCCATGTAAGGTAAAAACTCTTCCCCCAACAGTGTTAATTACAAAACCTATACCAACTGTATCTGACCTACGAACCAGTTCACCGGGCTGTGGCCCACGTCTATACATTTCAGCAGCACGCGGATTCTGATGGGAACTACTTGGATCAAAAACTACAGACTCCCCAAGTGATATATTGCGTCTACATTTGTTCTGTTGTTGTTCCGACATCTGCGAATAATCAACATCCGGCTGAGAATCAACTCGCTCATTCATATAAAGTTTTATTAAAAACTAGGGGGCGATTATAGCCGTTAACAAAACAAAAATCAAAGCGATTAAGCCTACTGAAGCGGTTGTTGGGGCTGGAATGGAGACGGAGATTGAGTAGGAGCCTAAGAATATTGCTGTCTCATCCGCGTCATAAAATGTTCTATTGCTTCTTCCAAAGTTGGCCTCGCACAAGCTTTAATTGTAGACATTTCTGCAAGTGCCTGTTGCATTTCCTGTGGTTGCGCAAATTTACTGCGGCCACATTGTGTAGTACTAAATTTTCTACAAGGGTCGTATGGCCTGCTTTCATCATGCTTTGCACAGACTCCATTTCTAAAATAATCACAATCAAACAGTACTGCCGCAATCAACATCACGACGTTTATTTGAATTGAACCAGCCATCGTAGCTTCCACTATTTGAGCATCAGTCCTTTCTCGGCCAGGACTAATTATTCCTGTTTCTCCAAGTCCTACCAAAGAAACACCCCTTTGCCTAAAATGAGGAATAGAAAGAAGATGATTACGAGTGGTGATATCCCCCTGAATCATCAATCTGGCATGCTCCCTGGCCAGTTCCACATCTCTCGCGGAAACACTTTGTAGTTGCAACGGATCACCATGATTTAGCGGGAGAAACCTTTGCGAATCACCACCCATTGCAGTTCCGACCGTTACGGGATCGCAACAATTCTGTTTACAACCGCAACAAGGGTTATCTGGTGTAAGAGTGGTTAGTTGGTTTGACATTGGTGGCAGTGTTATACGCCCATTAGCTTTTTTTTTGCAGTAGTAATCTCTGATCAATCGTGAGCGGAATTGGAACATAAATTCCGCTGCCATCCGCCGTTTCCTTAACCACAGGGTGACCGTCTTGGTCTAGTGCAAACGGACAAACCTCTTTTGCAGCTTCACCTAATCTAAAATGAGGGTCTTCCTCACAATAACCCTCGACATTTTGATGTCCAAGTTCATGTATGTGTCTTCTCAATGGCAACTTAACTTGCAGAGAAAAAGCATCACCATTTTTAACAATTTTAACATTGGGGCTAACTGGAATATGCCCAGCCATCGTTTCCGAAAAGCCTTGAACTTCAAAAAGTCTTAGCTTGTTTGATTCGGCCTCATCGCTTGCAACGCAGATTCGCGCCTCGCAAATTATTGGTCGTGTGCTACCGTCGCTTTCCAATAACGAAGCCGTTACCATATATGTAATCGCGTTATAAGTACCGATTAGTCTATTGGACACAAATTGTCCAGCTTCAACCTGATGAGCATGTTGCAAAAAGTTTTTCTCGTAAGCTTTTATAAGTTCACCCAGCGTAGCAGAGTCAATTATTGGGCCAGATTCAAGTCCATAAAAATGCGCCAATCTTGGATATTTACCCCAGGCTTCTTTAAATTCTGCCGGCGGATCAAAAGGAATACTAACATTAAGATCACCGTCATATAAATCTGGCGGCGATTTAATTAGCTTTTCAACTCCGTCTTCTTTTGCACTCTTAAGCGCCTGACGAACAGTTTCATCAAGTGATCCTTTTATTCTCTCGCAAAAACTGGATTCTGATTCTGCTGGTAGTGCGGAGAGTAGCCTTTCCCTAATTGCTGTATAACCTGGAATTTCGTTGAGCCTATAATCAAAATCAGCAGCTGGCTGTACCCCCGATAATCCTTGAGTTGCCTCTAAGTGTTCCCATAAATCATATAGTGTACAAGCCCCATTATCGTCCAGCCCTTCAAGTAATGCTGGCACTCGCCCAGCTTCCATAGCGTCTGCCAATCGTGCTGCTATACCTGATGTATTACCTTGTTCCAGGTGATTATTATCCATAGCTACGACCTTAACCCATCAAGTGGCGTTTTGTCAATAGCTAACTGGTGGGCAAGCAGACCTAGCTCCCTAACGTCATAAAATAATCAACACTTACCCAAATCGACTTAATTCCAAAGAACACAAGCAACAAAGCAAATGTTTTAAAAACAATGGAAACTATATTTTTCTTCAACAGTAAGGGTCTGAATTTAGAGAATATATAAGCAAGTGCACCTGCAGCAATAAGCCATCCCATTTCAAAAACAAGCAAAAAGAGTACATGTCCGCCAAAAATAGCTTGTTTCAATTCAAAAGCCCGCGGCACGCAAATTGTTATCCAGAAAATCCAAAAAGCTCCATTTAAAAGTGTCAGCAGCAACAATTTAGGAAACGAAAAAACTTTCATTTTGTCATTATCAACTTTATTAATTCCCCAAACTTGCTTTGCCATCCAAAAAAGAACAAGCGCTCCGGCAATGGAAATAATATAAAAATACGCTGTCGGTATATTCCAAGAAAAAAAGAATAATAACACCAATCCGGAAACCAAAGTTTCTGCCATAAATGCCTTAAACATAACCACAAGGCCACGTTTAAATCCCCTATTCAGGACTTCGGCAAATATAGCGGTGAGGATTGGGCCGGGAACTGCTCCGCCAATGAGGCCGAGAAGAAAGATTTCGATAAGCTGGGAGGTGATGTGCATAAAATTTTGATTTTACGGGATTCGGTCACGCGTCAATTTTGTCTTAACAAAATTGCGCTCGACCCCGCCTCGGCAAAATTTTTCTTAAATTTTGCCTGCGGCATTCGAATCCCTCCCGACTTTAGGGTACCTTAAAAACTTTAGTTGTTAATCGAAACTTCCGTGGTTGGGGAGGAGGGATTCGAACCCCCGAGTGCCGCCTCCAAAGGGCGGTGCCTTACCACTTGGCTACTCCCCAGCATAGAAAGGTTTATTCGTCCGAGATTATACCTCAAAACAGGTAATTTTTACCATATTTGCACCAACAATTACAAATCTCAAGGTTTAAAGCCCTTTATTATCTATATTCACGCGATCTTTCCTCTATTCCTAGGTGATTTTCGCAAATGCCAGAAATGCCACCAAAAAGAGCAGGCTCAATGATTTAATTATTTTTTTAATTCAAACCCCTGACCAACATAATGCATTGTGTCTAAAAAGGTTTTAGTTTCTGGCAATATACTTGTGACTATCACGCTATTGCCGAAGAAATTATCAATTGTATCTCCTGTTTTAGAGATTAGTTTTTTCTCAATCATCATCTTAGCTTCATCGCTACCGATATAAACCGGTAAATACTTCTTACCCCCCAGTATTACTGGATCAAATCCTTGGATATTTGTCTTCAATTTTTCCGGAGTACTTAAAGGTGTTATCGTGTAGAAACTTTTAATGATTTCTTTTTCGGCCACAAAACGAACATCAGCGACTGAGGTAATCTTGGTAAAAGTAATATTGTTAACAAAGTGATAGCTATCCATCAAAGTGCGAGTCTGTTCCAGTATTCCTACAACCTTTACACTTGGTAAGCCAAAGAAGTTCGTTAGAGTGTCACCGGCACCCTTTATCAAATTTTCTTTTTTCATCATCATAGCCTCATCATACCCAACAACCATTTCATTTCTTCCAAGGTTCAAAGAACCCTCTTTAGCTTTCAATATTCCTGGCAGGCTTTCTGCACCTAAAAATAACTTTGGATTACCTTCAGCAAAATTGATTTTTGTTTGTCCGTTGGCGATAAAGATATTCAGCGTTGTTGCGGTTTGTACTGATGCCGTTGTAATTATTACACCTTGATTCTCCATGCCATAGCTAAGCTTGGCGAACTGTATGAATCCAAAAGTAAATACTATTACCATTACAGCCGGTGCAATTAAGGAAATCCAATTGCGTTTTCCTGGCCTATAGAGCCTCAAAAGCAGCGAATTAGAAACCACCGAAACCGAGCTCATAGCCATGGCCAAACCGGCCAATTCCGGACGCAAAACTATGCCAATTCCTGCAAATATGCGTGCTGCAATCGGTATACCAATCACGTTATAAACCAAGGCAAAGAACATATTTTGCTTTATTTTGCCCATTGTTTGACGGCTTAGGTCTATAGCATTCAACACATCGCGGAGATCATCTTTAATTATAATGATTCCGCCTGTTTCCATGGCCACATCCGTGCCACCACCCATGGCAATTCCAAGATCTGCCTGAGCCAGCGCAGGCGCATCGTTTATTCCATCGCCAACCATAGCAACTTTTAGCCCTTCGCTCTGTATTTTTTTGATTTCATTTGCTTTATCTTCCGGCAAAACCTCTGCGATTACATTTTTAATTCCTGCTAGGTGAGCGATAGCTTCTGCTGTCCTGCGGTTATCCCCCGTTAGCATAAAGATTTCAATGCCGCGTTTTTGCAATTCCTTTACAGCTTCAACGGAACTTTCTTTTAAAGTATCCGCCACTGCAACCATACCAATAATTTCTTTTTCCGAAGCCAAAATTACAACAGTCTTCCCCTGCTCTTCCAGCCGTCGAATCTTTCTATCCACTTTGTTAACATCCAATCCTGCCGTTTCACCAATCAATTTACGATTTCCTAAAAAATATTTCTGCCCGCCAATAAGTCCGGTAACCCCATGCCCCGGAACAGCTTGAAAATCAGAAACTTCATCCAACTTTATCTCTTCTTCCTCGGTATATTTTACAATCGCTTCCGCGAGCGGGTGTTCGGAAAGTTTTTCCAAACTGGCGGCCAAAGTGATTATTTCATCTTCATCCACCGAACCGGCACCAACTATGTCGGTAACTTCCGGCTTTCCTTTTGTAAGTGTTCCGGTTTTATCAAAAACTATGGCTTTTATTTTGCATGCGGCCTCCAAAGGCTCGCCACCTTTTATTAAAAGCCCATATTCCGCGCCTTTTCCCGTTCCAACCATTATTGCAGTTGGCGTGGCCAGTCCAAGCGCACAAGGACAAGCAATAACTATTACCGAAGTGAATGCCATTAAACTGTATGTAAGAGTGGCGCCCAAAAATGCAAACCAAACCACAAATGTAACAACAGCTAAGATTAGAACGATTGGAACAAAATATGCAGAAATTCTGTCTGCCATGGCTTGAATCGGCGCTTTGGATCCCTGAGCCTCTTCGATCAAACGAATAATTTGAGCCAATGCGGTTTCTTTGCCAACGCGAGTTGCTTTAAATTCAAAACTGCCATGTTTGTTCATTGTCGCGCCTGTCACTTTGTCTCCCACATTCTTTTCCGCAGGTATGCTTTCTCCGGTTAACATGGATTCGTCCACGGATGAATTTCCCTTTGTTAAAACGCCATCCACTGGAATTTTTTCTCCGGGCCTAACAACTAAAAAATCTCCCATCACCACTTGGTCAATCGGAATATCCGCTGTCAATCCATCACGCATTACTCTCGCTGTTTTTGGCTGCAATCCCATTAATTTTTTAATTGCATCCGAAGTTCGTCCTGTAGCTTTTGCCTCCAACCATTTTCCAAGAATTACAAAAGTAATTAAAAAAGCTGCTGTTTCAAAATACAATTCCGGAATCTTTTCGCCACCCAAACCAATGACGGTTTTGTTTACCACTACATAAATAATAAATTGAACCAAGCTGTAAAAAAATGCAGTGCTAGTGCCTATTGCAATAAGACTTCCCATGTTAAAAGTCTTCATTTTAAGCCCACTCCACAATTCGTGATAAAAACCCGCGCCAAGTATAAACTGGACAGGAATTGTTAATATTAGAGAAATTATCCCCACATATGGCATTAAATTTTCACGGCCCGGCAAAAAGCTAAAGAAATCCAGCAACATAAAATAAAGCATTGGTAAACTCAGCACCAATCCAAACAAAAACTTATGCCAGTAGCGTTTGATGGCAAGTGCTTTTTTTATTTTCATCTGCTCCGAATTTTTCTCATCGTAAATTTCCGCTTTATATCCGGCTTTTTTTATTTCTTCAATTAGATTCTCCACTTTAGTTTTTGAAGCGTCGTACATTACGCGCGCTTTTTCCGCGGCAAAATTAACACTCGCTTCTTTAACGCCGTTTACCCCTTTAAGTGAATTCTCGATTATCATTGCACATGACGCACAATGCATTCCTGTAAGACTCAAATAGGCTTGCTGATCACCTTTTTCTTGCGTTTGCGATACCTGCATTGTCGGCACAGACATTTGGGCATGATGCGTGGAATTTTCTGAATGTGCTTGTGAATTGGAAGCACCACCACCAGACAATAATTTAAAAAGCTGACCTATCTTGCCAGAACTCAACAAATTATCAACAAGGTTATTTATGTCGTGGCGCCCTTGTGGAATTTCAACTTCACCCCTATTTCTCTGTGTTATTTTTCCGGAAAATCCCGACTTAGGATCATTTGGGGAAAATGCACCATCGGCTTCAACCGAAGTTTCCACTCTAATTTTAAAAGGAGACGATGAATCAACCATTTTTTTCTCTAAAAGAATTTCCGGCTCAGCCTTAGTATTTTCTTTTTTTATTACTTTAGCTTTATAACCCGCCTTTACCACTGCTGCGAGAACATCCTTATCGGCCACTGCAGAAGATGCCTTTACCTCGCCGGTTCCTTTTTTACTGTCAATCGTGGCAGATTCCACTCCCGGCACTTTTTTAAGTTCTCCGGATATTATTTTCTCGCACGATTCGCAGTGCATTCCGTCAATCTTCAGAGAGATATTAGTCATAAATAAAAATTATAAATTTATTGATTATTAAATAATTTCCGCAGTCTTCCCCACTTTCTCAAGTGCATCTTTTATTGTTTCCCATTTAATTTCACCATTTGCCTCTACCGAAGCAGAACCGCTTTTTGAATCTATCTTCACAGAGCTCACACCCGGTATTTCTTCCAAAGCGGAAGCACTTAATTTTACGCACGAAGGACACGTAATATTTGTGATTTTAAATTTGATGGTTTGCATATTTTTATTATTAAGTAACTATAAATTTTCCGGTTATCATTCCCATGCCGCACGAAAATGGCAGAGAACCAGATTTAGTCGGAGTAAACTCAATAACATTAGCCCCCAGATTTATTCTTTGTCTGATACCAAGAGATGGCACTACAATTTCATCAGCACATCCAAGGTTTATTCCATTTATTTCCCATCTCACGGGAACTCCCTTCTTAATATTGAATCTACTTGGGGAGAAACTGTAATCAATATCCATTTTTACCGTTTGTACGCCATTTTCGGTGGGCACTTCGACAACAGTACTTTGTCCGCCGGATAGATTAAAAGAGAATTTTGAACCGGTTAAAACCAGTCCGGAATTCATAGAATAAAATGCGAAAAATATAATAATTACTCCAACCACTCTTTGCACAAATCCAAATTTATTTTTCTGCGCATAAGTTGAACCAATGCCTAAAGACAAAAGGACCGGCAAAGTTCCAAGTGCAAATGCTCCCATTATAAGTGCCCCGCTCAAAAAACTTTGTGAGCCAACCGCAGCGAGCTGCATCGATTGTGTAAGGCCACACGGCAAAAAGAAGGTTAGTGCGCCAATAATAAGCGGCGCTGCTTTGTGATTACTGTCCTGCAACGAATGTATTTTAGAAGAAAGAAACTTTGGCAAATGAAATCCCAATTTTGTTATATTCGGCACAAAACCCAAAATGTGCAGACCTATATAAAACATCACGAGCGCAATAAACAGCGTAAAGTATCCTGTAAAAGTTGCGGAATAACTTATTTTACTACCAAGCACACCCAAAAGTCCGCCAAGCAAAACAAAACTCCCAATTCTACCAATATGAAAATAAATATGCGGCCTTGCACGCACGCCAAGTGGGACATTCTCAGTCCCCTCACCTTTATACATGCTTCCAAAACTCAAAACTATTCCACCAATCAATGCCAAACATGTTGAAACAGAAGCCACAATTCCGACTGCTAATGCAACAAATATATTCGCTTCTTTACCGGTAAAATTAGGGAACAACTGCGCAACCCCGAGCTGGTTAAATATCGAAACCAACACAAGCACTCCAACGCCAATTGCAAAAATCTGAAAATAATCTTCGAGTTTATTTTTGTTATTGGATTTAGCTTCTGAGTCTCCACCGGCAGAAGTAATACTATAGCCGGCATCAATTAC
>JBAYHN010000017.1:0-22432 GCA_041666125.1 Candidatus Altimarinota bacterium
CTGCGTTTCGAAAAATAATTTTAAATCTTTTGCGGCTAGGTTTATTGTCTCTTGCCACTCCGGATAGGATTCATATTCCAATTCTTTTGGAACAAAATAAACATAATCTATTCGAATGTTTTTTAATTTAATGGCTTTATTATCATAATAATGCGCAAATTGTCCGGAATTAACCGCAGCAATGGATGAAGCACTTACTGCAACATTTTCTTTGCCGGAAATCCATTTTTTTGCCAGTACTCCCAGTACCACCAAGCAGGCGATACCAATACCAATCAATGCAAATTTAAACAGATTAGGTATTTTCATGAGATTTTTAATTTATTATTTTCTTTTCACCTTCATTGCCGCGAGAGAAACTTGATTTACGTTTTGAGATTCATTACCTGCAAGATCCACGCTGCGAAGTGTGTAGAAATATTTAGCGCCGTCATCTTTTGCTTCAAATGAAGTGCCAAAGACATTGTCTACATAAATATTTCCAAGAGTTCCTTGTTTATCTGATCTGTAAATTTTTAAATGATGATAATCCACGGATGGTGATTGCCAAGCAATAAGTGCGCCCGCTCCTTTTGCTGAGATCGCAAGCGAGCCAGGTGCGGCCGGTGGAGTTTCATCAGCCGGAGAAACCAATGCAAAGCGAGTTAAGTGCTTTGAAGTGGCGGTAATCATTCCTTTCTTTTCATTAACAATCACATTGTCCAATTTTCTCCAAGATCCAACGCTCGCATCCCAATATGAAGGCATAAGATTTTTTGCTTTTGCTCCTGCTGCAGTCAAATCATTTTTCTTATATGGAAAAGTCAGAACAACAGGCTGCATTAAATCACTAATTAACATTCCTTTTGTGTCGCGCAATTCAATGTTGAATGCGTTGCCGAGAACGTTTGTAGTGCCCTGTGTGCGAGTCTCGGAAGTCTCTGTCATGCTGAATGTAACTTTCTTTGTTTCGGTTGAATTAACCGGCAAGAAAGCGCCAACAGATCCTGCAAGTTCAACTGCTGCTCCACCTCCGGAGTTTGTAGCGCGAGAAACTGCAGGGGCAAGAGCTATTGCTGCTGCAGGGAGTGACAAGTTTAGAGTGTTTTCCGCTTGTGTGCCAACATCAATCTCAACAGCGGAAGTCCTATATCCTTTTCCATTTGCATCCAAAGAGGAAGAAACGTGCCAAACGTCCGGCACAACAGACAGGCTATATGCGCCGTCTTTGTTTGTTTTTGTTTCCACATAGCCACCATTTTCGGACCATGCATTTACAATTGCTCCTTGTTTGCCTTTAGCATCTGCGCCCAAAACTTTTCCGGATATTTTGGCCTTTGCTTCTTTAAATGTAAGCGTTGCCGGAGCGACTTGTCCTCCGCCTACAGTAACAATTTGTTCATCCGGGCTCACAAGTCCGCGCCTGGCATTTTGGTAAGAATGTAAATAATAAGTTCCCTTTGGAAGGTAAGTTGTGAAATTTCCGTTTTTGTCTGTTTCTGCAGATGCAACGAATGTTCTGCCCGTATTTGCGTTTGCAGGATCAGCACTTCCGCCATCCACCGAAACCAAAACATTAGAAAGCGGTTTTCCGGCAGGATCTTTTGCAACGCCGGTTAGCGGATAACTTGCCTTCACGAGCGTAAGATTTTTGGAAACGCTCTTGTTGCTAACTGTTACAGCCACCGCGCTGTCGCAAGGCAAATACATGTCGCTGTCTGTGTCACAACCCAAACTCCATGTCCCCGGAGAAACTTTTAGCACATATGAGCCATCCGTTTTTTCATCCTGTTGCCATGTTCCTTCGCTGTCCGATCCAAAAACTCTCACCTTTACGCCGGTTACTTTTTTGCCGGTGCTATCCATCACAGAACCCGTGATTTCATATTTATTTGTAGCAACATTTAAGTTCATGCTCTTTTTTGTATCCGTTTCCGCAACGGAAACCGACACATCATTTCCCGGGCTATAAGCCGCATCCGGAGCCAAAGAAACATGCAAATTAAATGTTCCGGCCGGAAGATTAAAAGAATAAGAACCTTGTGTAATTTGACCACCAAAATTCTCTCCATCTGTATTGGATGCGAGCACATATCCATCTACATTTGTGGCAACTTTTCCTTTTTCATTCACCAAGCTACCCAAAAGAACCGCAGGCTGCAGAGTCAACGTAAAATTAACATCTTGAGTTTGTTTTTCGGCAACATTAACAACCACGTTATTTATATCTGCCAAAAGATTTGCGGCATCCGGCTGCACAGCGACCATCCAGTTACCCGGAGAAACGCTAATGTCATATGCTCCGCTGGAATTTGTTTTTAAAGTTTGAAAATTGTTACCTTCAATCATCGAAATATTAACAGTCACATTCTGCATTGGTTGCCCAGTCTTGCCGTTTTTAATAACACCCTTAATGTGACCTGTATCTTTTATGAGGTTAATAACACCAACATCCACAGTCTCGCCGGTAGCAACAGAAATACTAATTGGTTCCGGAGAAGAAACTTTTGTATCGGACGGCAAAACTGCAACGCTATAAGCACTTGCACTAACCGGAATTGAGAATGAGCCATCAGAATTTACTTCTTTTATGTATTGAGTTGAATCATAAAGAATAACCATTGTGCCCTTGGAAGGGGCAGACCCGTCGGAATTTTTAACAGTTCCCTTTACAGTTGCATCCGGCAAATCAACAATAAAATCGTACGACTTGCTTTCCGCAACACTATCTTCTGCAAATTTCGCCTGAGCAATATTGCCACCGCGAGTCCAAGTCGATTTTTTAGGATCCTGAGGACTAATGCTAAAAAACCAACTTCCTCCCGAAACACTCATGGAAAATTTACCATTGGAATCAACATTTTTACTCACGATTGCCGGTGGATTGCTGCGAATACCAACAACTTTGGCATCCGTAAGTGGCTGACCATTTATTTTTTTAACACTACCGCTAAAAGTTTTCCCACCACCGGAAAATTTAAAGTCTTGTGTTATTTTTTTATCAGCCCCAAGGTTTAGAGTTAAAGCTGCAGGAGGCACCATGTTTGCTTCTGCAGTTGGAGCATTCACGCTTACTTTATAATCTCCCGGTTCAATATCAAGAATATAATAAATTCCCTGTTTATTGGAAATTCCGGTTAAAGTTTTTGCTCCTGTTTTATTTATTTTTATGCTGGCCAAATATACCGGATTTCCGTCACCATCAGTTACTTTACCTTTTATAACCGCTTTCCCGGGTGCCGGTTTAATTCTATCCACTATGGTTTGAATATCCGAGGTATCTATATTTTCATCCCCTTCTTCCTCTTCAAAAATATCTTCATCATCTCCCCAATCATCTTCTTCACTTAATTCTCCATTGTCGTATGTGCCATCGTCATATGCATCTTCTTCATAATTATCGTCAAAATAAAACTCATCATCTTGCTGATTATTAAAGTTCAAACCCGAATTTGACCCTGTATTTGAGTAATAACTGTAACCTCTCTGAAAAGCAAAACCCACGGTCGCCACGACAAAAATGGCAATTACAACCAAGGCTATTTTATCCTGGAAATACTTTTGCATATTTATTTTTGTTAGAAATATATTTTTATTTACCATATATATAATAACACAATATACACAAAAGCGCAAACCAGAGCCAAACCTGTTATATTGAGCTTGTTAGAATGTCAATTTACACGTACAATTCCACTGTTATGGACACAAAAAAACCTCAGATAGCAGAAGAGAATAACACTCCGAAGGCCACCAAATTTCAGCGCCCAAAAGGTGTACATGACATTTTGCCTGACGATCAAGAATATTTCACTTTTATAAAGAAAGTTGTTCGTCATCGTGGACGCCAAAGCGGTTTCCGCAGAATTTCCACTCCGATTTTTGAATTTACAGATGTGTTTTCCCGAGCAATTGGAAACGATACCGACGTTGTTAGCAAAGAAATGTACACTTTTCAGGATAGAAAAGGTCGTTCGCTCACACTAAAGCCGGAAGGTACTGCCGGAGCTGTTCGCGCATATATTGAACACAACATGCAAACTATGCCTCAGCCTGTCGAACTTTTTTATATTGAACCGCATTTCCGCTATGATCGCCCACAAAAAGGCCGATTCCGCCAGTTTTGGCAGTACGGTTTCGAGATAATTGGTGAATCAGATCCTGCTCTTGATGCTCAGTTGATCTATTTGGCCAGAAACATAATGGAAGATTTGGGCGTTGCCGATTTATTTTCTCTACAGATAAATTCAATTGGTTGCAGCATGCCGGAATGTAGGCCGCGCTATATAGAAGATTTAAAGAATTATTATTTTGGAAAAGAGCGCAGTTTGTGTGAAGATTGCCGTTATCGTGTTGAAAAAAATCCTCTTCGTTTGCTGGATTGCAAAATTGAAGATTGCCGAATTTTGGCTAGCATGGCTCCAAAACTAAAAGATTACTTATGTGCGGATTGCAAAGAATTTCACCGTCAACTCTTGGATTTCTTAAAAGAAATGAAAATTGATTACGTCGAAAATCCTTCGCTCGTTCGCGGTTTGGATTATTATACAAAGACTGTTTTTGAATTTTGGGACAAAGAATCCGGCGCACAAAATGCAGTCGGTGGTGGTGGCCGTTACGATGGACTTGTGGAACTTATGGGTGGCGCACCTACTCCTGCCGTGGGCTTTGCTGCGGGCATAGAGCGCATTGTTGCAAACATGAAACAGGAAGGAATAAAAGTTCCAAAAAAAGATGATTTGCACGTTTTTGTGGCTCAACTTGGCTATGAAGCAAAGAAAAAATGCTTAACTTTGATTACAAAGTTGCGTGAGGCCGGAATAAAAACAGTTGGTGCACTCGGTAAAGACTCTATGAAGTCACAATTAAACCACGCAAATCGCTTTCAAGTTCCATTTACAATAATTCTAGGAATTACAGAAGTTCGCGATGGCACTGCAATAATCCGCGATATGAAAAAAGGCATACAAAAAATCATGCCATACTCAAAAGTCGTGGAAGAAATGAAAAAAATGATAGGCGAAGATTCTCTCGATACATACTCGCCGGGAGAAGTGGTATACTAATGTCCAGCATGACAATAAAAACTGCAAAAATTATCATCGTTGTGTTGGTGGCAATAATCGCAATCTTGGTTAGCTTGTTTGTTTTGCCGCATCCAACCATTTCGATTTTCTAATTCGAAAAAATGCGGAATTTCCTTTTAAATAAGCTAGTTTTAGCGACTTGTGCGGCAATGATTCTGGCGTCTGCACCTTGCTCTGTTCTTGCTGCAAATTTTTCCGATGTCCCGGCAAATCATGCCAATGTGGAAGCAATACAGGTCTTAAAAGACGCGGGACTTGTGAGTGGTTACCCAGATGGCACTTTTAAACCGGACAACCTAATTACTCGCGCCGAAGCTTCTGCAATAATTTTAAAAGCTGCCGGAATTACGGCCGTAAAGTCAGAAAACAAACTTCCATTTACCGACGTGGCCGGGGATGCATGGTTTTATTCGGTGTTGCAAACAGGTTATGAAATGGGCAAATTAAAAGGTTATGAAGATAAAACTTTTAAGCCTGCAAATCCGATTACGCTTCCGGAAGCAAACGTAATTGCGCTTTCATTTTTCAAAATCAGCACAAAAAATATTTCGGTAGAACCTGTGATTTATAGCGGACTGGACACAAAAGAATGGTATGCAAAGGCAATGCAGTACGCAAAAAATCAAAATATCATTATTCCGGATTCAAGCGGGGTTGTTGATGCCACAAAAACGATGACTCGCGCACAAGTTGCGGAATTAATTTACAGACTGCGCACGGCAACAACGAGCGGAAAGCCTTTTGACATCACAAAAGGATGGATTGAGACGGAATACAAAGAAAATTTCTGGAAATTAAAATATCCGGCAAATTGGGAATTTTTCAAAGGACAAACAAATAGTGTTCTTTGGATGCGCGCAAAACACCAGCCGTTTTTTACACGAATTTGGCCAAGCAGTGCGCAAATTTCGATTTCGGTAGAAGCAAATGCCGACTCCCTTTCTGCAATTCAATATTTTGCCGAAACAAAAGAACTTTATAAAAAAGAATACGCCGACAAAGCCATCCCTAAGGAATTCTTGATTGGCGACAAAAGCGCTTTAAAAGTTTCGAATCGCGAACGTGGCACAATTGATTTATATATTTATCTTCCAAATAAAAACGTTTTGGTTTTTTATGGCGAATATGGCGCAGCTCCAATTGGAGAATTCTTAAAAAAGCAGATCGAAGAAGTTTATGCGTCATACCAATACACGGAAAAGCCACCGGAAGTTCCAAAGCCCGTTATTCCGCTAGAAGAACGCATGGCGACGCTTCGCGAAAATATTTTGATTGCGGATAAATGGAAAGATCTCGCTCCCCTTTTCCCAGATAAAAAACTTTTCAACACGGATGCAATTGGCGTTGGCACAGGTCCGGTTGATTATTATTTCACGAAAGAGGCAAATACGACTATTAAATTGGAGCGCAATTCTGGTACAGTTTTAAATATTCGAGAATCCCAAACTAACGCTTTCTAGTATGAAAAAAATATTCGCGACAATATGCATTTTGGTTCTGGCTATAAGTTTGCTTGCGTCATGCGGCAAATCAAAAGAAAACCTTCAAAATCAAGCAACGACGGATCCTAATGCGCCATCAAGCAAAGGGCCAAGTGAACCTCCTCACATTGCCACTCCTCCTGGTCCGCCACCTGGCTAAAAATAACCTGCCAAAGGCTGCAAACTTAAACTTTGTCAATGTGGACGTGGCATGTTATCCTTCAATACGTGATTGAACTTCAGCAAAAACTTTTGGGCGATAAAATAAGAAATAAGGCTTTTTATGAAGCCCTGCAAAAAGTTATACATAAAGGGCAGACGATAGTTGCCGATATTGGTTCCGGAACGGGTTTTTTGAGCTTTCTGGCGAGCCAACTGGGCGCTAAAGAATGTTTTTTGTATGAATATTCGGATGTGATCGAGATAAGCCGGGAGCTGGCAAAAACGAATAACATTCAAAACTGCCATTTTGTGCAAAAGCATTCAGTTGAGGAAAAATCTCCGCCAAAAGTGGATGTGATAGTTTCGGAAACGCTCGGCAATTACGCGTTGGAAGAAAATATTATCGAAAGCGTTGAAAATGCCAAGCGGTTTTTAAAGCCGGGAGGCGTTATTATTCCGCAGAAAATAGAGCAATTCATCGCTCCGGTAACTTCTCCGCGCATTTATGACGAAATGAATGTGTGGGACTCGGTTGGTTATGATTTGGATTTAACTGCCGCGAAAGATTCTGCGTTAAATAACATGTATGTTTACAAAATTGAGCCAAAAGAATTGATGGATGGAATTTTAAGCGCAAAACCCTGGGATAAAATTGATTTTAAAAAGACCGAAGCTAGTGTGCGAAAAGGGCATGCATCATGGAAAATTGGCACTGCCGGAACAATTTATGGATTTGCCGTTTGGTGGAATTCAACTTTGATTGGGAACGTAAATATTTCCACAAGCCCGGATGCGCCACAGACTCATTGGGATCAAATTTTCTTGCCTCTCACTTCCCCACTCCAGGTTCAAAAAGGTGATGAACTGGCGGTTACTCTGCGTTCAGATTCGCGTTTTGAGGTTGGCATTCGCCTGCAATGGGAAGTAAAATTAAATCGCGCCGGCAAAGAAATTCAGGGAGTAAAAATGGACACTCAAAAGGGCGCTTATTAAAAAATCATGAAAAATACCGCGATAGCAAAGGCTTCTCTTTCACTTCACGCAAAAAGCAAAGGCAAACTACAAATTACCGCTAAAGTAAGCCTTAAAAACAAGAAAGATTTGTTTCTTTCATATACTCCGGGAGTTGCTGCGCCTTGCATAGAAATTCAAAAAAATCCTGCGCTGGCTTATAAATACACAATTAAGGCAAATACCGTTGCGGTGGTTACAGACGGCTCTGCGGTTCTTGGGCTTGGGAATATTGGCTCACTGGCCGGACTGCCTGTAATGGAAGGAAAATGCATACTCCTCAAGAATTTTGCAGGCGTTGATGCCTTTCCAATCTGTTTAGACACGCAAGATCCGGAAGAAATAATAAAAACCGTTAAAAATATTGCGCCTGTGTTTGGAGGAATTTTATTGGAAGATATTGCCGCTCCAAATTGTTTTTATATTGAAGAACAGTTAAAAAAAGAGCTAAGCATTCCCGTTTTCCATGATGATCAGCATGGGACTGCGATTGTAATTTTGGCTGGATTAATTAATGCGCTAAAAGTTGTAAAAAAAGATCTGGCGAAAGTTAAAATTGTTATTGCCGGGGCTGGGGCAGCCGGGATGGCAGTGACTCGCTTGCTACTTCAAGAAGGAGCAAAAAATATCATTTTAACAGATAGAAAAGGGCTAATTTATGAGGGTCGCGAAGGTTTAAATTCATACAAAGAACAAATTGCAAAACTCACAAATAAAAGTCTGCAAAAAGGAAATTTGAAAGGTGCAATGCGTGGCGCAGATGTTTTTGTTGGCGTTTCCGGGCCGGGAATTGCAAATCAAAAAATGGTAAAAACTATGAATAAAGATGCAATTATTTTTGCGATGGCAAATCCAAGTCCGGAAATTATGCCCGACGAAGCGCTAAAAGGCGGTGCAAAAATTGTTGCAACCGGCAGGAGCGACTTTCCAAATCAAGTTAATAACATATTGGCGTTTCCGGGACTTTTCCGTGCGGCGCTGGACGCAAGATTGCCTTATATAACGGATAAAATGAAGATTGCCGCAGCTCACGCGCTGGCAAATATGATAAAAAAACCGACGCCAAATAAAATTATTCCGGGAGTTTTTGATAAGGGTGTGGCAAAAGTTGTTGCCAAGGCGGCAACAAAAGCGTTCATTAAATAAATATTTAATTTAAACACATATGAATGAAGCAATTGGAATAATGGCAGGCATATGCACAACGGTATCGCTCGTGCCACAGGTCATAAAAACGCTCAAAACAAAATCCGCAAAAGATGTTTCCCTGCTAATGTTTGTGATATTCAGCATGGGCGTTCTTTTGTGGCTCGTTTATGGATTTATAATCAATTCCATTTCGATGATTGTGGCCAACTGCGTAACTTTTGTGCTGGCTGCAATAATTTTGGTGGCGAAGGTGAAATACAGATAACTTAGGTATTGACATATCTGGCAATTAGGGCTTAAATATGCAGGTATGGACAGTCAAAAATCCACTTTAGACATTTCTGGACTTAGTATTGATGAAGTCGCCAGTCTAGCAAAAGGCTGCCAAAATAATGCAGGCATAATGTTGGTCGTCGACGAGACTGCCAGAAGAGCAGAATTGGCCAGACAAGCTGTAACCAATGTATTGCCATCTCCATTTTTTTCAAGACATAGAAATGTTCAAGAAAGTTTAGATGAGCACTCGGAGCGCACAATCACAAATGTGCAAGCAGTTAGCTCAGACGCAGTATCATGCGACACCCAACTCTTTATGACACCAGGTTGGTCACGAGATTTCGCACACGGATCAGATTTAATGATCGCTCCATGTGCACTGGCTGCTCGATTACTTAATCCTGGTGAAAGCATTGCTGGAATAAAAGACGTAAAATGGCGAAAACCGGTTACATCTAACATTAAACTTCATGCTGAAGTTGGGCCATTATATAGACATAAAGAATCGTGTTTTGATGGAGAATTGGTTACAAGTGAAGGTAGAACAATTAACTTTTACGGCGTACTTAACCCTGAATCTCCAATTTCATACTCCGTAGAAAGAAATTCAATTGCAGATTGTGTCATCCGTACACATGGCGACTACTGCCATGTGGGCAAAGACACAACCAATTTTGCAATCCTTCTCCCTTTAAATACGCCATATGATGAGATTAACAAATCCGGATCAATGTTAACTTCAACTATAGTCGAAATATTAACGAGCGCAGCAGAGAGAGCTTTTGCTTTACGCGTACAAAATGGTGAAGTCAGCAGCGACCATACTCTATTGCGATTTCTAGGAGGTATTAGAAATTTAGAAATACCTAGTGATTTGCGCAAAATTGAAGATCCCACAGGCAGAAAACGACTAAGAATAAGATTTCGCGATGACAAAAGTATAATTGGGAAATCCGGATTAACTTTGAGCACTTTTGAATTTAAATTTCCACATCAGAAAGGTTTTTCCGAAGCCGTTATGGCATCAAGTGGAGATAGAGGTACTGCAGAGAAGATTGCCCACCAAATAAGGGCATGTCTCGGCAGATAAGAAAAATAAAATTATGATGGCACCCGGCCTTAGGCCTTGGCCACCACCGCTTGTGGATGGCACTCGCTTTAGCTTGGCTGGCCCCGCCTGGGCACAGCACTCGGCCCTTAGGCCTTGACTTTATTTTTGATTAAACTATAATGTCAACGTTTTAATACGTTAAAACAAGTAAAGATATGGAATCCGAACTAAAAACCAGCGACACAAGAGAGCTTTGGCAGGCTATTTCCTCCTTAAAAACAGAACAGGAAGTTAAAAATTTCTTCCGAGATCTGTGTACTTTAGCCGAGCTAAAAGCCATGACAGAGCGCTGGCAAGTAGCCAAACAGGTCAAACTTGGCATTCCATATCGCAATATTTCTAAAAAAACAGGCGCAAGCACAGCTACAATAACCCGCGTTGCTCATTGGCTGCATCATGGAATGGGCGGGTATAAGCTTGTGCTAAATCGTTCGTAAATAAAGCACAATCCGATTACCTGCCATTCCGCAATAGCGGGATTTTTTGTATCCGGATTTTTTTTAATTACATTATGAATTCAAATAATACTCTAAAAATAGGGATTCAGAGCAAGGGAAAGTTGGCTCTGGCAAGCCAAGAATATCTTTATTCTTTGGGACTTAGGTTTCGGCCTGCCGGTAAAAATGACCTGGTTCTTCCATGCCTCAATTGTGGCGTGGAGATTATGCTGCTGCGCGACGACGATATTCCGCGACTGGTGGATATAGGCGCCATTGATCTTGGAATCGTTGGCGAAAATGTTGTGTATGAGAAAAATTTTGGTGTGGAAATAATTAAAAATCTTAAATTTGGCGCATGTTCATTGGTTATTGCCGTTCCTCAAAATTCTAAAATTAAAAATATTAAAGATTTGAATGGCGAGAAAATTGCGACCACTTACCCAAAATTGCTCAACGATTTTCTGGAAGAAAATAAAATCGCTGCAGAAATTATAGAAATAAAAGGTTCTGCGGAAATAATTCCGCGTTTAAAAGTTGCGAATGCGATTTGTGATCTTACTCAGACAGGGAAAACGCTAAAAGCTAACAATCTGGTGCAAATTGCGACCGTCCTGGAATCTCAAGCTGTGCTTATACAAGGCCAAAACGTGCCGCTTTCGACAATCAAAAAAATCAACCTGATATTTAATAATAATTTGGTTTCTATATGAGAATTATTAATGAAAAACAATTGGGAATTGGTGAAATACTTGGGCAGTTGCGCAGTACTAGGAGCGACAGTGCTGACGTGAAAGAAAGAGTGTTGGAAATAATGGAAGATGTCAAAAAACGTGGAGATAAAGCGCTATTTGAATTAACAGCCCGCTTTGATAAAGCTCAACTGGAAACGCTAAAAGTTTCGCCGGAAGAAATTGCGGCGGCATATGGCAAAGTAGACAAATCCCTTGTACAAGCGCTAAAACGAGCACAAGAAAATATCGCCAAATTTCACAAAACAACTTTTTGCAAAAAGGGGCCAAAAATTGAAACCCAAAAAGGCGTAAACGTTTGGCAGGAATTTAGGCCGATTGAAAATGTTGGATTTTATGTTCCAGGTGGAACTGCAGCTTATCCTTCCACGGTTTTAATGCTTGGCGTTCCGGCAAATCTGGCAGGCTGCAAAAAAATTGTTATGTGCAGCCCACCGTTACCAAATGGCGAGATCAATCCTTCCATTTTGGTTGCGGCGGATTTGTGCGGAATTACAGATATTTTTAAAGTTGGTGGAGCGCAGGCGGTCGCAGCAATGGCGTATGGGACCGAAACAATCCCAAAAGTTTATAAAATTTTTGGGCCGGGCAATCAATATGTTTCAACTGCAAAAATGCTCGTTTATGGCCAGGTGGACATCGATATGCCTGCCGGACCGTCTGAAGTTTTGATAATTGCCGACGAGAGTGCAAAGCCGAGCTCTGTTGCCGGTGATTTGCTTTCTCAACTTGAACACGGCACGGACTCTCAAGCGGTTTTGGTGACTTTTTCGGAGGATTTTGCACGCGAAGTAATTAAAGAGATGCAGAAGCAAATGCAAAATCTGCCGCGCAGAGAAATTATTGAAGAGTCCTTTGCAAAAAGCTTTGCGGTGGTGGTTGATTCGGTAAAAAAAGCCGTCGAAGTTGCAAATGAATATGCTCCGGAACATTTGGAAATCGTGATGCGTACTGCAAAAAGCGAAAATGCAATTCTGGCGCAAATCAACAATGCCGGCTCCGTATTCCTGGGCAAATGGGCATCGGAACCGGTTGGCGATTATGTATCCGGTTCAAATCACACGCTGCCAACATCCGGCTACGCAAAGATGTTTTCCGGGCTTTCCGCTTCATCATTCGGAAAATACATGCAGATTCAAAGAATTTCCAAAGGCGGCCTCGAAAAATTGCGAAAAACAGTTGAAGTAATTGCCGGTTATGAGGGATTACAAGCCCACGCCGCAGCGGTAACAAATCGCTTTAAAAAATAATCTTTAATTAAAATTTTATGAATTATTCAAACCCACAAATTCAGAAAATGAAAGCATATTCGCCTCCTTTGGAAGGCAGGCGCGACTTTGAAGGCACACTTTTGGATTTTAATGAGCGCACTGTGCCGGTAAATCCGAAAGTTGTTGAAGCCGTGCGCGATTTTCTCTCTCAAAATACTCTGCAAGTTTATCCTGAATATGGAACAGAACTTACACGCAAAATCGCAGATTATGCAGGCGTTTTGCCGGAGCAAGTTATGGTTACAAACGGTTCCGATCAGGGAATTGAGCTGATATTTAGGACTTTTACCAGCAAAGGAGAAAAAGTGATTATTCCAACTCCGAGCTTTGCAATGTTCGATCAATGCGCCGGCGTTACCGGCAACGAAATTATGAGGCCCGTGTACGAGCTCCCAAGCCTGTCATTTCCCGTGCAAGAAGTTTTGAGGGCAATTGATGCGGGTGGCGTAAAACTTCTCGTTATATGCAATCCAAATAATCCGACTGGAACATTGCTTGATTTAGAAACGATCGAGAAAATTCTAAAAAAGGCAGAAGCCAAGGGCACAATGGTTTACGTTGACGAGGCATATTTTGAATTTTCCAAGGTTTCTGCCGCGCCACTCATCAAAAAATATCCAAATTTATTGATTACGCGCACTTTTTCCAAAGCTTTTGGGCTGCCTTCGCTAAGAATTGGTTATGTTTTGTCGCAAGAGGCAAATATTAATGAACTTTCCAAAGTTCGCGGGCCTTATGATGTTAATATGCCGGCTTTTGTTGCCGCGAAGGCTTCGCTGGACAATAGAAAATTCGTAGATGAGTACGTCGCGGAGGTTATGGATAAGGCAAAACCGCTACTTGAAGATTTTTTTACACGCAATAAAATTGAATTTTATCCGAGCGGCTCAAATTTCATTCTTTTTAAACCAAAAAATTCAAAAGTTTATGAAATTTTGGCTGCAAATGGCATTTTAACGCGACCGCGAAGTGGTCCAAATATTGATGGAACAGTTCGAGTGACAATCGGAACGGCTTCTCAAATAAAAGAATTCATAAGAATTTTTAGAGAGAAAATTTTGCAGAAATATGCGTTTTTGGATCGCGATGGCGCCCTGATCTTTGAGCCAACAGACACATTTCAAATCGACAGCATTGAAAAATTACAAATATTGCCGGGCGCAAAAGAATCCATGCAAAAACTGATCGCAAAAGGCTATAAACTCGCCTTGGTATCTAATCAAAACGGCGTCGGTACGCCTTCTTTTCCACAAAAAGACTTCGATGCGCCACAAAATATGATGTTGGAAATTTTTGAACGCGCCGGAATTGTTTTTGATAAGATTTTTATTTGTCCACACCTCCCGGAAGACAATTGCGAGTGCCGCAAGCCAAAACTTGGCCTTGTTAAAGGCTTATTGGCGACTACCGATTTGGATTTCGAGAATTCATTTATGTGTGGCGACCGCAAAACGGATGAGCAGTTCGCGGAAAATATTGGCATTCGTTTTATTCCTACAACAACAAATCAGCCACTAACAATTAATATTTAATTTATGAAAGCTAGAAAATCTATAATTACGCGCAACACAAAGGAAACCCAAATTTCGCTTGAATTAAACCTCGATGGCACGGGCGAATATTCAATTAAAACGCCGATTGGATTTTTAAATCATATGTTGGAACTTTTTGCGAAGCACGGCATGTTTGACCTCAAAATTAATGCAACCGGCGACACTAATTTTGATGATCACCACACAATTGAAGATCTGGGAATTGTGCTTGGGCAAGCCATAAAACAGACTGTTGCCGAAAAGCGTGGCATCAAACGCTACGGCTCACAAATCTTACCAATGGACGAAGTTTTATGCGTCTGTGCGGTGGATTTGGCCGGCCGATTCTCTTTCGAAACCAATTACGAACCGGTTCGCGAAAAAGTTAACGATTTTTCCACAGAAATGATGCGCGATTTCTTTAAATCGGTTGCGTTAAACGCAGAAATGAACTTGCACATTCAATTTTTAAACCCCGGGCAAAACGAACACCACAGGTTAGAAGCCTCATTTAAAGCCTTCGCCCGCGCACTCAGGCAGGCGTGCGAGCTAGACCCTCGAGGCGCAAACAATTTACCATCAACCAAAGGAATTCTATGATTGCAATTATCGATTATGGCGCTGGCAACATACAAAGTGTATGCAACGCGCTAAAAAAAATAGGACAGGAATTCAAAATCGCAAATTCGCCGGAAGGGCTTTGTGGTGCGGATAAAATCATCATGCCCGGAGTCGGATCAGCTGGAGCTGCAATGCAAAGTTTGCTGGAAAGTAATTTAATTGAAGCAATTTCCGGCTCGGGGGTCCCATTTTTGGGAATTTGCCTCGGCATGCAGCTTCTTGCTGACTTTTCGGAAGAGGACGGCGTTCAATGTTGCTCAATTATTCCAGGCAGAGTGAGAAAGTTTAACGACGGCCGATTAAAAGTGCCGCACATGGGCTGGAATAAAGTGGAACGAACGCAAAAAAGCCCACTCCTAAGCGGCATTGGCGATGGAAATTATTTTTATTTCGTTCACTCATTTTATTTTGATGCTCCGCAAGAATTTGTCGTTGCGCAAACCATTTATGGCCTCAAATTCCCGGCAATTATTCAAAAAGACAATTTTTATGCAGTGCAATTTCACCCGGAAAAATCGGGACCAATGGGACTGCAATTACTCCGTAACTTCTGTGAAAAATGTTAATTATTCCGGCAATAGATATTATTGAAGGCAAGTGTGTGCGCCTTACCAAAGGCAAATTCGATTCAAAAAAAATCTATAATGAAAGTCCTGTTTGCGTTGCCAAAGATTTCGAAAAACTTGGCGCAGCGATGATTCATGTTATTGATTTGGATGGCGCAAAAACGGGAAAACCTGTGAATTTAAATTTGATTTCGCAAATTTGTGCTGAGGTGAAAATTCCGGTTCAAGTTGGAGGTGGAATTCGCGATTTTGCGACCGCAGAAAATTACTTTAGCGCAGGAGTTTACCGCATCATAATAGGCACAAAGGCAGTTTTGAATAGCGGCTTTATAAAAAAACTACTTGCCGAATTTGGGGCGGAAAGAATTGTAATTTCTATTGATTGCAATGGCGAAAAAGTTGCGACTCGCGGCTGGCAATCGGAAGGTCGTGAAAATATTTTCGAATTTGCTGGAAATTTAAAAATGCTTGGCATAAAAAACGTGATTGTTACCGACATTTCACGCGATGGCACACTCACCGAACCAAATTTTGAATTAACGGAAAAAATTCAAAAAATCGGATTAAATGTAATCGCAGCGGGCGGAGTTTCTTCGCTTGAATCAATAAAAAAGTTAAAAAAACTTAAAATTTCCGGCGCAATTATCGGAAAAGCAATTTATGAAGGAAAAATAAATTTGGGCGAGGCAATAAAATTGGGCAAACCACTTTCGGGCTTAACAAAGCGCATAATCCCCTGCTTGGATGTAAAAAACGGACGAGTTGTAAAGGGAATAAACTTCAAAAATCTGGTAGATGCCGGTGATCCGGTTGAACTTGGCAAAAAATATTCCGAAAGCGGCGCAGACGAATTGGTTTTCCTAGACATAACGGCTTCAAAAGAAAAACGAAAAACATTGGTGGAAATTGTTAGAGCTATAGCTCAGGAGATTTTTATTCCATTTACAGTTGGTGGCGGAATAAAAACTGTGGAAGATGTGCAAGCTTTACTTCGGGCCGGTGCGGATAAAATAACAATCAACACGGCTGCAGTTTTAAATCCGGTTTTAATTACACAGACTGCAAAAATCTTCGGTTCGCAGTGCGTTGTTGTATCAATTGACGTTAAAAAAAACGCAGATGGCTACTTTGTCTATATAAAAGGCGGAAGCGAAAAAACTCAGCTGGAAGCCGTTTCTTGGGCGCAGGAGGTTGAACGCCTCGGCGCCGGCGAAATTATGTTAACTTCAATGGATCGCGACGGAACAAAAGATGGATTCGACACGGAAATTCTAAAAAAAATCAGCGAGGCGGTAAAAATTCCGGTAATTGCGTCCGGCGGCGCGGGAAAATTGCAAGATTTCGCAGACGCTTTAAATAAAGGGAAATCAGACGCCGTGCTTGCCGCAAGTTTGTTCCATTTTAATAAATTTTCAATTGCGGAAGTTAAGAAATTTTTATTAGAAAATAATATTTCAACAAGATTATGAAAAACATTGCATTAAAAATTGATTGGGAGAAATCCGGCGGACTTGTGCCTGTAATCATTCAAAATGCGCAGAGCAATAAGGTTTTGATGCTTGGCTATATGAATGCGCAGGCGCTAAAAAAGACATTAAAAACCGGCAAAGTTTGGTTTTACAGTAGATCAAAGCGCCGACTTTGGATGAAAGGCGAAGTTAGCAAAAATATTTTGCGGTTGGTCGACATAAAAATGGATTGCGACGGAGACACCTTATTAATTAAAGCAAATCCTGCTGGCCCAACGTGCCACAAAAATTGCGAAAGTTGTTTTTATGAGAGCATTAACCCGAAAAAAATAGTCGACGCGCAAATTTTACAAGAATTATTCGATGTAATTTCATCGCGCAAAAAAATAATGCCAAAAAAATCATATACCGCATATTTATTCAAAAAGGGGCTCACGGAAATCTGCGCAAAAGTCGCAGAGGAATCCGCAGAAGTAATCAAAGCGGCAAAAAAAGAATCCAAAAAACGCGTAATCGAAGAAAGCGTGGACGTTTTGTACCACTTATTTGTCTTGACGGCACAAAGGGGCGTTAAATTTGCCGATTTAATGAGAGAAATCACTAAACGAAGGAAATAATCGGAGCCAACTTTTCGTATGGCAAACCGGTTCGCTTTTTGACTTTTATCGTCAATTATTATCAAATGTCATATAAATTATCTCTATTCTGCGCGCTTTGTTTGACAAACCTTCGCTATAAGATGTAGATTTCTGGGGAAATATTATTCAATAATCCTTTTTAAGCATATGTCACCAAATCTTCCACTTGATCAATGTGTTCCTCCGGCAGAAGTTAGACACGAAGCTGGTCGTAGTCATCAAGAAAAAAACACTCCAAGCAAAGCCTTACAAAGACTTACAGATTCTTTTGGTACACGAGCACATAATGCTTTTGAACAAGGACAACAACTTCCTCCACCTCCAAAACAAGGTAGGAAATTTTTAAGAGGTCCAGATGTTGCAACTCATGAACGTGCTGAGGGTTTAACTGTCGATGCTTCTATTCCGGGAAGAGGCCTGGGCAATCGAGCTCCACGCACACTTGGAAGTGGCACAAGTGCGGAATTGGAACAGAGGCAAACTAGACCGGCTTCCAATCCAAGATTTGGCACACAAGAAGATCCATTAGATTTGGGTGTCGCATTAAGAGAAATGAGAAAATCTAAATGGGGCGTGCCAAAACGAAATTGGACCACGATGTCCACTGAAGCAGAAATAGATGTTCACTTGAGAGAAAATTTAAAAACCGATCTTAGAAAATCTCGCATAGATTTAACAAAAAGAGATCATGGGGAAGAAGTTACAACGGGACATGGCCAAATAGAAGATACTCGAGGAAATACGCGCGAAGAATTAAGAAATGTTGCATTGAGCAGAAAAGCAGTACTAGGTGCCAATTTTGCTAGACTGAAAGCTGAAGAAAAAAATAGAGACGTGGAAAGAAGCAATGCACGAGCACAAAGAAACTCGGAAGAAGAGGCATTGCTAACGAGCAGGCCAACTATGACTGACCGATCACTAACAGAAGCAGAACTTCTTGATTTAGATTACGCAAAAATGGCAGCAGAGATGACAGAAGATGAAAACCGATTGCAAGCAGAACAAGATGAAGATTTTGCATTGGATTCAATGGGAGATGAATCACTTCAGGAGGCAAAAGATAACTGGGAATATCCTGATGCAATAGCCCAAGCGGAAGCATACCGAGCAAGCTTGAAAGATGCTCCTTATGCTGTTGATGAAACTCCACCTTTCCCAGAGAAGCCATTATCACCAGAAGAGCAAAAACAATATGAAAATGATGTGCTAAATATGAATGCAGCGCGCGGAAAAGTGCCAGAAGCGGAAGTTGTAGCCAAAGGTAACGGCAATGGAAAAGGAAATGGAAATGGCCACGAAGAACAATGGTTACCAAGACAAAGAAAATCATCTCGCCGTGGTGCAGAACTCGAAGCCTAATCCAACAACTTAGACAATTCCTTTTTAAAACTTTCCAAATCCTTGAAGTGGCGGTATACAGACGCAAAACGTATGTACGCCACTTCGTCGAGCTTTTTTAATTCGTCCATCACTCCCTCGCCAATGGCTTTACTTGGCACTTCTTTGCCAATTGCCATCCATTTAACTTCCAGTGCGTCGATCATTTTGCTGACTTGCTCTTCCGTTACCTGCCTTTTTTCGCATGCCTTCCAAATCCCCTTCTCTATTTTTTCGCGGCTATAAGCCTCGCGCGAGCCATCTTTTTTTATTATCAAAAAGTTCGCGGTTTCCACCTGCTCAAAAGTCGTAAAGCGAAAATTGCATTTTTCACATTCACGGCGGCGGCGAATTTGCGCGCCTTCGGTTGTCTCTCGCGAGTCCACCACCTTGGTGTCATCATGTTTGCATTTTGGGCAGCGCATATTAATTATTTTTTAAAAGATTTTCCGCATAAACGTCCGTGCAGCCCGCAACGTAATCTTTTACCACCACTTCTTTGGGCTCACCGTGCTTTATTCTATCGCAAAAACGCCTTGGCAGTAAACTTGGTTTTTTGTACATCTGCCAAAAGAGTTTTTCTATGATTTTTTGGCCACGCACGGAATATTTTTTAACTTCTGCCGATTTATACATGCGATTCCACAAAAAATCGCGCAACTGCAAAAGTTTTTTCTTTAATTTTGCATTAAATTCAACAATGTTTTTTGGCTGATTTAACACATCCTTGAGTGTGCGGATTTTATATTTCTTCAAATTCTCCACAGTTTTATTTAAAACATCCGAAATCATAATCGACATTACATTGCTCACAATTCTGCGGCGCAAAATATCATCATCCATTTTTGTTTTATATTTTTTTACCACTTCTTTTTCCGCGTCGCGCCAAATAATAATTTTATTTAAATCCTCCATTTTAAACAATTCCGAGCGCAGCCCATCATCCAAATCATGGCTTAGGTAAACGATTTCGTCGGCAATGTCCACAACCTGCGCCTCCAGCGTTTTGCCGGCAATTTCTTTGCCATCCTGATCATAAAAAGTTTGATGTTTAATTAGGCCCTGAGTAACTTCGTAAGATAAATTGAGGCCGTCAAAGTTTGGAAACTGCTTTTCCAGCGTCTCTACAATTCTCCTGCTCTGCTCGTTGTGCTCAAATTCAAGGCCAAAATCCTGCATGATTTTATTTAGAGCCTGCTCGCCCGCATGGCCAAAAGGAGTGTGGCCAAGATCGTGCGCAAGTGCAACCACCTCGCAAAGGTCTTCGTTGAGCCGCAAATTGCGCGCCAAGTCGCGCGCCACTTGCGCAACTTCCAGCGTGTGAGAAAGGCGATCATGAAAATGATCGCCGTACGTTGCCACAAAAACCTGCGTCTTGCCCGAAAGCCTGCGAAAAGATTTGCTGTGAATTATTCTGTCGCGATCCCGCTGAAAAACCGTTCGCGTTAAATCTTCCGTCTCCGGAAATTGTCGCCCTTGGCTTTTTGAACTCAAAACCGCATATGATGCCAAATTCTGCGCTTCACGTTTTTCTAACTCTTTTTTGGTGAGAACTGTCATTGGGCTTTGCATTATACAGCATTCAAAGCGGACTTTTAACAGCAATCAGCCAAGGAGTCGGTGCCTATCCTCCTTTCCATTAAGCCAATATTCCATGTAAAATGGGGTTAAGTAATAATTTTTATTAACGAAAAAAGCCAACACATAATCGAGTTATATGAAATTTGAGTCGAGAACAAATAATAAGGTGGGGCAAAATTTTATACAAATCGCTAATTCATCAATATTATGGACAAAAAAATCTTAAAACATTATTTAGGGTTTGGCACATTCACCAATCCTGGTTGTTATAAAGAATTTCTTCAGAATCTTCCGGACGATGTCGAAGAACTGGGCAACCTAATCAGTCATCAAGTTATTCATCGTGTAACTCTCAAAGAAGGCAACACAAAAGCCAACAGAGATTTGCGTTATGGTGATCTAGATAAATATCCGTGGTATAGATTGAGGTGTGAAGATGATGTGTTGCCTACTGCTGTTTCAATGATTGCAGAATTAATAAGACTTGATGACAGAGGATTTTTGGCAGACAGAAAAGTTGAAGATAAAATTGTTGTCACTTGCCGTTTTGTAGCAATTCTCATGGCCTCTATTTTGAAATCAAAAGGTGTTCCTTGTAGAGTTCGTTCAGGATTTGCTCCCTATTTTTTCAAAGGTAGTTGGGACCACTGGATAAACCAATACTGGGATAAAGATAAACAAAGATGGATTACTTTTGACGCAGATGGGTTTTTTGATAGCGCTATTGGTTTTGACCAATATGATATGCCTGAGAAAAAATTTGATTGGGCGGCAAATGCTTGGATTGGAATTAGAGAAGGAAAATTAGACGCCAACAACTTTCTCCATGCGGACGGATCTAAAGGACTTTTGCCAGTTCTTTGGGCAATATTTTATGACTTTCATAGTTTGATGAATAACGAAATTCTTTATAATCAAATGCCCAGTTATATTTTTTATAAGTTCGATAAATTATCAGAAAAAGATTTTGAAGAAATTGATGAATTAGCTAAATTGATGTTAGAACCAGATAATAATTTTGATGAATTAGTCGAAATATGGAATACAAAAAAGAAGTTTAGGATATTAAATGGACCTTTAGTCGGTGACAGTGACCACGTCAAATGGAAATAAATTTTTGCCCCATTTTGATATAATGTTCCCGACTAAAACGTCATATAACAGCGTGTATACGACTACGGTTCCCCTATCGGTGAACCCTTCGCCCATATCGCTAAGGCGACATCGCATACACGCGTACGTTAGCTGAAATATACATTTTCTTTTAGGCTAACACCTTTGCTTTCCTAAAATAGACAAATTGAATTTATTTCTTTATTTTTAGAGGGGAAGAAGATATGGTGTTTTCTCTGCTTCGCTCCGAAAACATGTGTTATACACCCGCTCATCTAACAAAATTGAAATATCATGTGTGGAATTGTTGCAATTGTAGGCCAGAAAAAAAATCGAATCCCAAGGGATTTGGCTCACTCGATGCTTATAAAAATCGGCCATCGGGGTGATTCGGATAAAATAGGAAATGTTGACAGTCCCGTCCCACATATTTATCTGGGCTGCAACAGACTTGCAATCGTCGAGAGAGAGAACGCCAAACAGCCGATGTCCCTCCCAGATGGTTCCATTTCTATAGCATTTAACGGAGAAATATACAATTATCATGATCTTCAAAAAGAGCTTGAGAGCCTCGGGAATACGTTTTTGACAGACTCTGATACGGAAGTATTACTGCATGCCTACAAGCAGTGGGGAATCGATATGCTCACTCGGCTAGATGGAATGTTTGCTTTTGTCATTTACGATAAAGAACAAGATGTCCACTTTGCGGCCCGAGATCCAATGGGAGTGAAGCCGCTCTATAAATCGAGAGACGCTGGTTTGACCTACTATGCCTCAGAAATGAAAGCCCTATCCGGAACTGCCAGCGATATTGAA
>JBAYHN010000018.1:0-21569 GCA_041666125.1 Candidatus Altimarinota bacterium
CAATCCATTCCATGGTTGCGTTTTTGCCGACAATTGCGCGCTTTGTATTTAGGTTATATGTGTTTGTGCTCCAATTTTCCACACTTGAATATCGCAAGCGCGCGCCTTCTTCCACAAAAATTTCCACGCAGCCTGCATGTAGCGACGGAGTGTTATATTTTGGCGCACTGCAACCTTCTATATACCCAGACTGAGAATTTTTCCCAGCAATTATTAACGTGTGCTCAAATTGCCCGGCCGAAGCCGTGTTCATGCGGAAATATGCCTGCAGCGGCTGATCAATTTTTACATTTTCTGGAATATACGCAAAAGTTCCACCACTCCAAACTGCCGCATGTAGAGCCGCAAATTTGTGATCGTGAATGGAAATGCATTTCATGAAATATTTACGCACAAGATCCGGATAAAGCCGCAGCGCCGCATCCATATCCTCAAAAATCACACCCTGCGCCGCCCATTTTTCTTTTAATTTATGATAAATATTCGAACTTTCCAGCTGTGCACCCGCACCGGCCAAATATTTTCTTTCCGCCTGTGGAATTCCCAAATCTTCAAAAGTTTTTTTAATGTCTGCCGGCACATCTTCCCATTTGTGAGAAGGTCCGGTTTTTGGAGAAATGAAATATTCAATTTTATTTAAATCAAGCGCACGGAGATCCGGCCCAAAGCGTGGCATTGGCTTTGAATTAAACACTTTTAACGCATTCAGTCGCAGCTCCAGCATCCAAGCCGGTTCATTTTTCTTGCGTGAAATTTCTTTAACGATTTGTTGAGAAACTCCTACTGCCGATTTTTTAAAACTATTTTTCATTTAAATGTTCTATAAAATCAAACCCTTTATTTTCCAATGTTTTTGCCAGACGATTATCGCCCGATTTAATTATTTTTCCATGCATCATAATATGTATGCGATTGGCTTTTATGTGCTTTAGCACGCGAATATTGTGAGTTATTAAAATCACTGATTTATTGTTTTTCGCAAATTTATTTATTTTTTTAATAACCAGCTTTAGCGCATCTACGTCCAATCCGGAATCAATTTCATCCAAAATCGCAATGTCGGGATTCAAAACCAGCATCTGCAAAACTTCCATTTTCTTTTTTTCGCCTCCGGAAAATCCTTCATTCAAACTTCGTTCAAAAAACTTTTCATCAAGTTTCAACTCCGCAAGTTTGTCATGCAGGTCGCCGCAAAATTCCGGCGGATTTAACCGCTCTTTTGGATTCTGGCTCTTATATGCCTGCATCAAAAAAGACGCAATGCTAACACCCGGAATCGCATGTGGATGCTGAAAACCCAAGAAAAGGCCCGCGCAGGCCCTTTTCTCAGTCGCCATTTTTGTAATATCTCGATTTTTTAGCGAAATTTTCCCTTTTGTAATTTTATATTTCGGATGACCGAGCAGCGCATAGGCAAAAGTGGATTTGCCCGAGCCATTTGGCCCCATGATCACATGAATCTCTCCGCGTTTAACGTTTAAATCCATCCCATTAAGGATTTTTTTGCCACCAACTTCTGCATGTAGGTTCTTGATTTTGAGCATAATGTTTTGCACTTCACTTTGCGCTATTTGCGCGGGTTTATTACATCTGCCAGCGTTTTTTCTCGCAGAAATTTTATGAGCATAGTTTTTGCCGAAAGCCATGTTGCCTGCAAATTACAGCGCGTACGGCTGCAACACTTTTTATCGGCGGAACAACAGCGAACAGGCGAAACAGGACCTTCCAAAATTTCCAAAACCTGCATAATCGTTATTTCATTAGGAGGCGAAGCAAGCCGGTATCCACCTTCGCGGCCTTCTTTACTCTCCACGAGCCCGGCATTTTTTAGCGGAATAATTATTTGTGAAAGGTAGGGGAGCGACAATCTTTTCTCTTTCGCCAATTCTTTTAGCGACACAAAACCGCCATTCGCCTCGTACTTTTCCGCGAGAGAAGAGAGCAGAAGCAAGCCATAATCACCTTTTGTAGAGATTTTGAACATATTTGACGCCTTTTTAACTCCTAGTAAAGCAGTAGGAGAATACCACAGGTGAAATCTTTTGCAAGATAGGGATAATAAAGGTATTTTTTAGATGTAAATGTTTCAATCTCCAGGTCCAATTGCATTAAACCTCGGTCCGCTTTCCATTCACTGGTACGGAATTCTAATTGGGCTGGCAATTGTGATCTGTTATTCTCTTATAACCTTAGAAGCCAAACGCAGAAAATTGGACACAAAACACATTGAAAACATGGCCTTTTGGCTTGTGCTTGGCGGAGTAGTCGGCGCCCGCCTGTATTTCGTCGTTTTTAATCTGGATTATTTTATTGAATTCCCGCTGGATATCTTTAAAACCTGGAAAGGGGGACTGGCAATTCACGGCGCACTTATTGGTGGTGCGGCGGCATATTTTATTTATGTATTTCGCAATCACCTAAAGTGGACTCTTTATGCGGACTTGATAATGCCTGGAATGTTGCTTGCACAAGGCATCGGTCGCTGGGGCAATTTCTTTAATAATGAAGCTTTTGGCGCGCCAACAGACCTTCCTTGGAAGCTTTTTATCCCGGTTGCATCACGTCCACAGGGCTACGAGCAATTTATGTATTTTCAGCCGACATTTTTATATGAATCACTTTGGAATTTTCTTGGGTTCGCACTTTTGTTCGTTTTAGCAAGAAAAATTTATCCCGCAACATCAAATTTCAAGCACACGGGCTACATATTTTTTACCTATTTGATCTGGTACTCCATAGGCAGATTCTTTATCGAGGCGATGCGTTTGGATAGCCTTTATTTGGGCCCACTTAGAGCGGCCCAAGTGGCAAGCGTTTGTCTATTTATTTTTGGGTGTTTGGGATTGCTCTTTTTATTGAAAAAAACTAAAATTACAACACGTTAAAAGCTTATTTTTTAACCCACTTCTATTCATGGAAACTAATTTCTTTTTCAAGAACATGTCGGACACAGAAGAGGGGCAATTACGCGAATATTTTTTAAAAAAACTTCCTGCTCTCGAGAAAATCCTTTCTCAGTTCCCAAGTGACGCGATTAATTTGCAGGTAAAAGGTGAAAGGTTTGAGAAACACTCAGCATATGAGGTTGAAATGATTTTAAAACTTCCAAGCGAGACATTCACCTCAAAAGAAGCAAGCCACATGATTACAAAAGCAGTTGATCTGGCAAAAGACAGACTAGTGATACAACTAAAAAAAAAATCTCTGTGTCAAAAACGCACGCACAGGAGCTTGAAAGCTAAAGCAAAGGCAGAGATTAGAACAGGCGTGACGGTATAAGAAAAAGTAGAAAGCTTATTGCTACCAGCGAAAATTTTTGCAAAGCGGTTAAAGCAGTAAGCTTTTTGTTTGCACCTCCGGAAAGATTTAGCCATGCAACCGCGAAGCTAAAAAACGACAAGATAAAGAGCACTAATAGTCCGCTTTGTGTCTGCCAGAAAATTCCGGAAAAATTAACAAAATAAGCAGCACACATCATAACTACAGAGTGCATTATTTGATCTGTTAAAAACGGTACGCTATAGACAGTCACGCGTTTGTTGAAAAATATTTTCAGGTAATCAATTATGCCGTGGGCAACTGCAATCAAAAGAATTGCGATTATAGCTTTTGAATTTTGCGGAACAACCAGCGCAAACATTGTGGCAGCATGAATTGAAGCATGTAGCACAATACCCGCCGGCCTCTTCTCTTTTAGATCAACAAGCCATTTTGGCTGTAGCAGAAAATCACCTATAAGATGAGCTATAAAGAGTGGATTCATAAAGCGCCGGCTATTTTATCATTCTTTTTTTCGCGGTCAATAAATTCGGCGGAAATTTTATTCGATAAGTTTTGGTTTGTCTGCATCAGCGTCATCAAATCTTTTTTTGCGAGTCTAAAAACCTCACAGTCTGCAATTGCGGTAGCAGAAGCGTTTCTTGGCTCATCCAAAATCAGTGCCATCTCACCAAAAAAATCATTATCTATCAAAGTGGAAATTTCCTTGTCTTCTTTTGAGATAGGATCCTTGCGGGAAATTTTCACCATTCCATGTTTAATAATATAAAGTCCATCGTCCGGATTTTTATCCCCCTCATTAAAAAACACGTGACCTGTCGGGTAGTAATACATCATTATGCTGTTGATGATTTGTTGATGTTCCGATTCGTTTAAATCCGCAAAAATGGGGATCTTTTTGAGAATCGAAAGAATTGAGAATTCTTCCATATGTTTTGGTTTATGTTTTAAGGTTTAATTATATTGTACCATGAAAGTTTAGATTAAGCAATCTTTATCTGTTGGGGCTTATAAGGTATTCTATATCCCATGAAATACGAAGCTCGCAAGACCGAACAGAAATGGCAAAAAATATGGGAAGAAAAGAAGCTTTATGAGACGAATTTACAGGATGAAAAGCCAAAGTTTTACGTACTTGAGATGTTTCCGTACCCTTCCGGCGATAAATTACACATTGGCCATTGGTATGCCTTTGCGCCAGCCGACAGTTTTGCGCGATATATGAGAATGAAAGGTTTTAATGTTCTTGAGCCGATGGGTTACGACAGTTTTGGCCTACCTGCGGAAAATTATGCGATTTTGCATGGCGTTCATCCAAAGAAATCAATAGCCACAAATATTGCAACAATGCGCCGCCAGTTAAAAGACATGGGAGGAATGCATGATTGGAGCAAGGAAATCAGTACAAGCAATCCTGAGTATTACAAATGGACTCAGTGGATGTTTCTGCAGCTTTATAAGATGGACCTCGCATATCGCAAAAATGCGCCGGTAAACTGGTGTCCTAGTTGCCAGACGGTACTTGCAAACGAGCAGGTGCAAGATGGAACTTGCGATCGCTGCGATTCACAAGTTACAAAAAAAGATTTAACTCAGTGGTTTTTGAATATTAAAAAATATGCCGAAGAGCTTTTGGATTTTGGCGGGTTGGATTGGCCGGAGAAAACAAAAATGATGCAAGCACATTGGATTGGCCGCAGCGAAGGAAGCGAAATTGATTTTGAAATTTTGATGGATGAGAAAAGTAAGATTAAAAAGAGCGGTGAGTGTATTACGGTTTTTACAACGCGCATAGATACGCTTTTTGGCTGCACTTACGTTGTTATTGCTCCTGAGCATCCGCTGGTTGCCAAACTTACGACAGAGAAACATAAACAGGAAGTGGAAGAATATGTTGATTCATCACGCAAAAGAAATGACATTGAGCGTTCGTCCGAAGAAAGGGAAAAAACGGGAGTTTTTACAGGCGGCTATGCAATTAATCCGGTTAATGGAGAAAAAGTTCCGGTGTGGGTGGGGGATTATGTTTTGGCTTCTTATGGCACGGGCGCTGTGATGGCTGTTCCGGCTCACGACACTCGCGATTTTGCCTTTGCAAAAAAATATAAACTGCCGATTAAGTGTGTAGTTAAGCCACGCGTTGGGATTTGTGATGATTCCAAGGCATTTACGGAATATGGGCTTTTGCTTAACTCTGGAGATTTTACAGACTTGAGTTCGGAAGAGGCCAGGCTGGCAATTACAAAGCATTTGGAACAGAAAAAAAGTGGGCGATTTATAGTTTCTTATAAATTGCGCGATTGGTTGATTTCTCGCCAAAGATATTGGGGCGCACCGATTCCGATTGTTTATTGCAAAAAATGTGGAGATGTTCCGGTTCCGGAAAAAGATTTGCCGGTGCTTTTGCCGGACGAAGTGGATTTTGAACCAAAAGGTGATGGAAAATCTCCGCTGGCTACCAGCCCGAATTTTGTTAATACAAAGTGTCCTAAATGCGGAGGCAAAGCCGAGCGCGAAGTGGATACAATGGACACTTTTATGTGTTCAAGCTGGTACTTTTTACGTTACATAGACTGCAAAAACAGCGAAAAACCTTTCGACAAGGCAATTGCAAAAAAATGGCTACCTGTGGACATGTATGTTGGTGGTCCGGAGCATGCTTGCATGCATTTGCTTTATGCCCGCTTTTTAACAAAAGCACTTTACGACGCAAAACAAATTAATTTCGATGAGCCTTTTACGCGTCTTATTCATCAGGGAATGATTACCAAAGATGGCGCAAAAATGAGCAAATCAAAAGGTAACGTTGTTTCGCCGGACGCTTTTGTGGAACAATATGGCAGCGACGTTTTTAGAATGTATTTGATGTTCATGGGGCCGTTTACGCAGGGAGGGGACTTTGATGATCGTGGAATAACGGGTACTGCTCGTTTTGCGGACAGAGTTTGGAATTTAATGATCAACGAACATGCCGCAAAAGACAGTGAAGAAGTTGCGCGCAGAGTTCACCTCACAATTAAAAAAGTTGGCGAAGATATTGAGGCTTTTCATTTTAATACGGCCATTTCTTCTTTAATGGAACTTGTGAATTTGGGATACAAAGATCCGCTATCACTTAAATCCAAAAAGCTTTTTGCGCAGATTTTAGCTCCGCTTGCACCGCATCTTTCCGAAGAAATTTGGGAACATTTAAAGCAAGAAGGTAGTATTTTTGACAGCGAATGGCCAAAATTCGACAAGAAATATTTAAAGGTCGAATCTTTTGAGCTGGTTATTCAGGTAAACGGAAAAGTTCGCGCAAAAATATCCGCACCAATGAATATTTCCAAAGAAAAAGCCCTTGAGCTTGTTATGGCTCAGCCTAACGTTCAGGCTTTTATAAAAGGGAAAAAGCCACTCAAGGAAATCTTCATCCCGGACAAACTAATAAATATAGTAGTCGGAGATTAAAACCCTACTAATATTGTTGAATTTGAGGAATTCCGGCTTGTTTGTGTATTATAAAACCCTTTGTTTTTGCATTAGCTTGAAGGTCTTCCTTTAGCAGAAATTCCATCAATATGGAATTATTATCAGCTTCCACGCCATCACAATAAAAATGAGGTATCGCAGTTTTCTTTTCAAATTTTATAGTCGCGCTATTAAATCCACATGGCTGGCCCGTTTGCTTATTATTGGCAAATATTTTTGAATTTGCAGATGCAAGGATTGCAAAATCTTCAACAGGTGTTGGTTGCAGGTCGCCTATTTTTTCTTCAAATCTATGAATTATTGATGGCATGACATTTATTTCAAATTTAACGCCATAGTAATCGGACTCTCCTCTTGATGTGGCCGCAGCGCTTCTTGCCTGCTGAACCATAAAAACCATTTTATTAAAAGTATTGCCAACGCGCAGGCTGCGCATAACAGGGCCAACGCCAGCCAAAGCAGAACCAGCCAAAATTATTATAACGGTGACTGCAATAACCAGTTCTATGAGTGTGAAGCCTCTATTACTCATTCTTTCTCCATTATATCAGGCTTTTCGGCCTGTCCCAGTACAACTGTAAATTCTCCGCGCGGAGTGCCTTTGTCGAAGTGTTTTATGGCTTCGCTAAGCGGTCCTCTAAATATTTCCTCAAACATTTTTGTCATTTCGCGGCACACGGCAACTGGACGCTCTCCATTTTGTTCATAAATTTCTTTTAAAGTTCTCTGTATTCTGTGGGGAGATTCATAAAAAACAATTGTATAGGGCATGTCTTTCATTGACGCTATTAGCGTTTTTCTGCCCTTTTTTAGAGGCAAAAAACCAAGATATGTGAACTTATTCGCCGGAAGTCCAGAAGCCACAACTCCGGTAACTGCAGCGCTTGCCCCGGGCAAAACAGTTACTTGGATTTGATTCTCAATTGCATGTTTTATAACGACATAACCGGGATCCGAAATGCCAGGCATGCCTGCATCCGAAATCAGAGCCAGGTTTTTGCCTTCGCGCAGCAAAGAAATTAGTTTCTCCAGCTGAAAATCATTGCTGTGACTATGAAAAGACATCATAGGGGTCGAAATTTCATATTTTTTTAGCAACATGCCGGAATGCCTCGTATCTTCGGCTACAACAAAATCCACCTCCTTCAAAATGCGAAGAGCCCTAAGAGTTATATCTTCCATATTTCCTATTGGAGTTGGAACAATATAAAGCATAATTATTTTTTTTCTTTACGTTGTTTGTTAAACCAAGCCTGAAACCTGATTTTCCATTCTTTGAGTTTTGCCACCATTCGCTTGCCATGTTCGGGACTTATAATCGGAATTGCAATCATAATAAGGATCCAACCCTGCAAAAACGGCAGCAGAATGCCGATAATTCCAAGCATCAAAATCGCGACGCCAACTGCTACCCTTAATGTCTTAAATAAATTTTGATACATGTTACTTTGACTTAGTAATTTGTGGAGGTCGAAGATAAACCGGTGTGGCGATGCAAGTTTTCTTAAATTCTTTCTCGGGGGTCTGAGCAACCGTCTTTCCAAAACCGCCAAGATTTTTTTCGTATAAAAGCGTCCAGTTCTTTTCTTTAAGCGCTTTTAACTCGCGCAACTCATTCTCTGTCAAATCACAAAAAATTTCCAGAGGATTTGATTTTTTGCCCTTTTTCATCAGATCGGTGATCTCTTGAATGGTAAAAATGCCTTCCGTTTTACCAAATCCCTTTACCGCCGCAAAAATTCCTCCAGCATGCAGCATAATTACACTTTTTTTGTTTTTAAGACGCAACTTGAGCATGGAAAATGTGTCGATTTCAAAGACCTGCGCTTTTACCAAAAGCCCCAGAGTGTTAGCCACAGTAACGCCAATTCTAACGGAAGAAAAAGGCCCCGGCCCGGTTACTATAATTATTTTTTTAATATCACTAAAATCCTTTTTCGCCTTTTTTAGGATTTTAGAAATGGCTCCAATTAATTTTTCCGATTCGTCTCGATTGGAAACCCATGCAACTTCGCTCAAAACTTTTTTGCCTAAAATAATGGCAACCGATTCATGCGTTCCAGCCGTATTTATAGCCAAAGTTAACATACGCCCATAGGTTACATGGTACTAGATATCTGGTAAAGGGGGCATCTTCCCCAGATTAGAACTTTCTCTTTTTCCTATTCAACTTTACCGCTTTATTCCTTAAAATCTCCTGTTTTGTTCTCTGCAAACTCAAGATCACGTGCTGAAGAGACATAATAAGATCATCAATTTGTTCATAACTAAACTTTGTCCCGCGATTAATAAAATGCACAAGTCGGAGGCAAATGCCCTTGAGTGGATTCTCTCTTTTGATCTTTTGCCCCGGGTTGAAATATTTTTGTTTTTGTTTTTTGCCCGCCACAACTATTGTCTGGCAGGACATTTCAACTGGGATTAGCTTCAAAGTCATCCAATAATTATATCATTTCTAATCTGTTATTTCAACGCCTTTATAGTAGTATTTTATGATTTCTTTGTATGGTTTTCCATCTTTGGCAAGTTCCGTGGCTCCGCAACCAGAAAGCCCAACTCCGTGCCCTTTTAGAGCCTTTGTGCCACAAAAAGTATCCGGCACACTCTGTAAATATGGCATGTCGCTGCGGTTCCAAGCCTCTTGCGCACTTCTGGTTCGGCCATCACTTTCATTAAAATAAGGGGTCAAAATAGGCTTGCCCAGGTAAGTTACAATCTGGCCGGTCGTATCTTCCACAGCTTTTACCGTATTTGGCGAGCGCAAGGCAAGCCCTGCACCAATATACTTTTGTGTGTGGTCAGGATCATCATCCAAATCATATGGTTTGCCCGGGAATTTCTTGCCGATATCTCTGTAATACTGCGCATAACTGCGCGCAAGCACCATTATTGTTCGGATTTTCTCCTGAGGGTCGCCATTCGAAACCTCTGCAATTCCCTTTAAATAATCTTCCAGCCCAAGCTCATTTATAATTGTAAATTTCCCATCAATATTCTGAATTTCGATTGTGCCTTTAAAAACATTGTCATTTAAAGATTTATTCCACGCCGGCCTGTTTTCATAATTTACTATTTCCATCATTCCATCGTTCTGCGCTTTAAAACGTGGGATTCCCTTCAAGTCCACCTTTGATGATTTGCCGAATTTTATTCTAAAGCCACCATTTGTTAATTTTTTAACTTCCACCGTTTCATTTTTTTCAAAACTGCGAATGAATTTTGTGCCTTCATAAAGTTTCATGCCCTCCGCGCTTTTTAGTTTTGCAGAAGTCTCTTTAAAGAAGCTTAATGCAACGCGCAGGGGCTTTTCTTTGTTCTCAACTTTTACCGTAAATTTAAGGCCTTTATCTTGCAGCCAAGCTACGTTTTCCACTACCGGCTGGAAATATTCCGTAAAATTCACACCGCTCTTTGGTGACTTAAAAGAATATATAAACTTTCCGGTTTGGCCCGGTTTAACCTCTTTTTCGCTCATCTTTGCTATGCGATTTTTGCCTCCAAACAGCTTGCTTGCATGATCTCGCGGGCTAACCGTTCCAAGTTCGATTGCATTTTTACCGCTGCGCTTCCACGTAAAGTTGCCGGTATTTTTCAAAACTATCCAGCCTTTTGCAGTTTGCCCCGGTTTTAGCAGCGCAGGCGGATCTTTGCGAGACACAACTTCGTAAGTAGTCTCCAGTCCATCAATCATTATTGGCACCGGAAATTTTTTATCCGTTCGTATATTCCCATTTATTACAGGCGTCACATTTGGCATTCTCATGCCAGAAATAAGAGTTGCCGGAATTTCGCCTTTAAAAACACCAAGCCCGCCCGGTTCAACTTTATTATTTTCCAGTTTGGCCAAAATTTTCGGCAACGTTTTATCATTCAGATTTTCTATAAAAGTTTTTTTATTCCAAGTGACTTCACCTTTGTTTTTTACCCTTATTGTAAGATCATTATCTTTGTCCGGTGGTCCGGAAGTTAAATCGGTTTCGCCAACCGGCGCAAAATCATATTTTACAGGGTTAGCCTTTTCTTTTTTGCTCTGCATGTAATTTAAAAGCGTACGTATATATGGGAATTTTTGCTGAAAATATGCACCCGGATCGGCTTTTGCAGAATTGTCGCTGTGCCCGTGAATGTTTGAATAAGTTTTTCCGTTATATTCGGTTTTACCTAGCGGATCAATGTTATAAGTTTTAGAAAGCTCATTAATAAGGGCAATTGTGGATTTGAGCATCGGAGCCGGCAGTTCACCCTCGGCATAATTACCCATTAAAGAAATGCCTACAGAAACCTTATTAACCGGCAATGCATGGCCACCAATTACATATTTGCCGCCTTTTCTGCCTTCATAAATATTTCCAAACCTGTCGATTAAGAATTGATAGCCAATGTCACCCCAGCCTTTTTCCACCGCATGAGAATGATAAATATTTCTAATATCTTCGAGTGGCTTATCCAGGTTCCTCATCACAGCAGTATGATGTATCACTATGAATTTTATGTCTTTTGCGTATTGCAAAGGCCAAACGTACTTGCGACCATATTCATCCTTAGTAACTACTTTTTCTATTTCCGGATCATCCTGGCCAAAATCCGCTTTTTCGCTTGAATCTTCATCTCCGGGTTTTGTGGTTGCCTGAGGCAAATCTTTTTTAAATGTGTAATCTTCATTTGCACCCCACTGCTGCCTGGAAATTACTTTTAAACTTCCAAAATTATAAGCGGTTCCGGCCTGTGATTTTGTAGTCGCAGCAAAGCTGGTTCCAACAAAGGTTATTCCAACAACAATTGATGCCAAAAGTACACTTATTTTTTTCATAGCCTATGCATATTACTACTATTTTTGTTGCTTTGCGTTTCTTTGATTGTTAATATCTACGCACATAACCCAAGCATATATGGCTCTTCAATTTACAGACCAAAATTTCAAGACAGAAACAGCAAAAGGTTTCGCAGTACTCGACATGTATGCCGACTGGTGCGGCCCATGTCGAATGATGATGCCAATCTTTGAAGAAATCGCCAAATCGATGGAAGGCAAAGTTAAAATGGGTAAACTAAATGTTGATGAAAGCCCACAAACTCCTGGAACTTTCGGTGTTAGTGGAATTCCTACGATTGTTTTCTTAAAAGACGGACAAGAAGTAGGCAGGGCAGTTGGTTTTCAATCCAAAGAAGCTTTGATGGGGAAGATCACGGAGCTTTTCGGAGTCAAATAAATCAGAATCCATAATCCGTACTTGTACGGCGAATAACCTTAATAAACCGCACCAGCAAGCCAACTGGAAATTAAATAAGTGACATTTGAAGTGGGTCTTGCGTAGTGGTCTTTTTTGCAATAGAGGTTTTATGCGCAGGAGTTTTTCCTGTGCGCGCCAATTTTTGCTGTTTCTCGGCTTCTTCCACCGCAATTTTATCCGCTTTCGTATTTTGTGGATGGCCAGCATGCCCACGAATCCAATTCCAATCAATTTTTTTAAATTGCACGATTAATTTATCTATTTGTTCCCATAGGTCTTTGTTTTTTTTGCGTTTCCATCCCTCTTTCATGCTTTGTATTATTAAACTCGAGTCCGAATATATCGCGCACTCGGTTATTTGGGGCATATTTTTTCGCAGGAAATTTAGCCCCGCAATTATTCCGGCCATTTCCATGCGGTTATTTGTAGTGTCTATTTCTCCGCCCTTTGCGACGTGATTGCCGTCTTTAGTCTCTATTATTGCGCAGAAACCACCAGGGCCTGGATTGCCAAGGGAGCTTCCGTCGGTAAAGATTTTTGTGTCCACGGATTGGATTATAGCAAATGGCCTCCGGTTCTCCCTAAGGGTATCCTGCAATGAATTGTTCTTCTCGTCAAGTTATATCAGCTTCGAAATGTTATATAAGTATAACAAGAAAGTGTAATTTAGTACAATTTATTTTACTTGCCAAGGGTAGAGGATTATGTTTTAAACTGAAATTTGCGGGAGTTGCAGTTTAGCAGTAGATTGAACTCGAAAATATGAACACTATAAGCCAAGGAATCGCACAATTTGTAGGAGGACTTTCGGATGCCACCAGGACAATTTGGGAAAATCTAAACCTTTCCCAATATTCAACTTTACAGGTGGCGCTGGATATTTTACTTGTCGCAATTCTTTTTTATTGGCTAATTATGCTTATTCGCGGTTCGCGAGCAATAAATATAATTCTTGGACTTATAGTTTTGGTATTGGTTTTTGCAGTAAGTCGTTGGCTAAATTTAATTGCACTTGGTTGGTTACTTGATCGTTTGCTCACGGTAATCCTCGTTGCAATCCCAATTATTTTCCAACAGGAACTGCGCCGTGGACTGGAAAAACTTGGCCGCACAAAATTTTTTATGGCCAAGGAAGCAAAGGAAATGGATTTTGTAAGAAGTGAAATTATAGAAACTTGTTTTTCTTTGGCTAATAGCAAAATTGGTGGGCTTATTGTTTTTAGCGAAGAAGTTAATTTAAAAGAATATATAGATACCGGAGTTGCAATGTCTTCCAGAATTTCCAAGGAACTTTTGCTTTCGATTTTTTTCCCGCACAGCCCATTGCACGACGGCGCTGTTATTATTGATCAAAGTAAAATTATGGCTGCAGGATGCGTTTTGCCGCAGTCTTTCAAAGAATATGGCCACAAATTTGGAATGAGACACAAGGCCGCTCTTGGCCTTTCCGAAATTACGGATGCACGCATTTTTGTAATTTCCGAGCAGCGTGGAACCGTTTCTTATGTTCACGAAGGAGAGATTGAAGAAAATATCGAACCGGCGCGAGCACAGAAAATTCTTACGGAAATTCTAGAAATGCCGGCAATTTTTAATAAAAAACACAGGCACGGTGCCCATATTCAGCACAAATAATCTATGTTAAAACATCTTCCATTAAAAATTTTCGCTTTAGTACTTGCCACTATTTTTTGGATTTTTGTTGTTAGTTTCGAAAATACTTTTTACCAGTTTCCCGAAGACGTAAAAATTCAGATTTTTAACTTGGCGCCGGAACTTGCGGTTACGGAAGATTTGGGGGCTGTAAAATTGGGGATTAGGGCTTCGGACTCAGTAGTTTATCGCACGCTTACCGCTGCGGATTTTGAGGCATATGTTGATCTTAGAAATGCAGGAGCGGGGCAAAGAAAAGTCGCCGTTTCCGTAACTTCAAAAAATCCACAAGTTACAGTGGTAAGAGTTTTTCCAAATGAAGTTTCTTTAAATCTTGAGCCGGTGCGTCAAAAAAACGTGAGCGTTACTTCGGAAGTTTTGGGCAAGCCCGCTAAAGGATATAAAGTTGGAACTGTAAAATTGAGCAAAAATACGGTTGCTGTTTCTGGTGCGGAAACTTTTCTTAAAAAAATAGCACAAGCTAGAGGGCAAATTAATTTGTCCGGCACAGAAACTCGCAGCATGACAAAAAAAGTGGAAGTGGTTTTTTATGATGAAGCCGGACTTGTTTTGGAGGGAATAAAAATTGATGATTCTGTTTCTTTGGAGGCGGATGTGGAAATTATTGAAGTCGAAGGTAACAAGGAAGTTGGTATAAAGGCAAAATTGGAAGGGGCTATGGCTAATGGCGTTGTTAAAAAGGTTGAGGTATCGCCGGCAGTTATTTCTATTAATGGAAGAACCGAGGCTTTAACCGGAATTTCGTTTGTAGAAACGGAGAAAATTGATTTGAAAGATATTGAGGCAAGTTTTTCAAAGAAAGTGAAAGTTATTTTGCCAAAAGATGTAACTTTGTCTGCTGGGCAGAGTGGGGAAGTTACGGTGAAAGTTGAAATTGAGAAACAACAGTAGAATTTTGCGCGCGGAAATTAAATGCAGTCAAAAAAAATCCGCCCCCTTCAAAAGGGTTGAAGGGGCGGATTTAAGAGAAAGTATGTTTAATTATTGACCGAAGTAAGATGTACTTTGTGCTCCAGTTGCATCTGTAACGAGTAGGTATCCACCCATAAATACTCCTTGGCTTTGTGGAACTGTTTCTCTTCGGCTCATGCTGCATCCTGCATTAGTTACAGCGAATGGTGAACCAATTTGTTCATCAAAACTGCCTTCCGGTCTGCTGAATTGTCCGCGAACTGTTACAGTAAGTGGCAATTTACATGGATCTATGTTGGAAGGAATATCGAAATCAATTTCAAGCTGCTCGCCGGATAATGTGTAAGTAACATTCTCAAGTACGGGAGCACCATTATTAGATTCACAATTATCATTTGGTGGCACAGGTCGTGGTTTTGGGTCGGATGATCCTTCTCCTTTATCTGGATTTATTATAACTGTCGTATCATTACAACCAGCCAAAGCTGCTGAACCTCCGGCAATTGCAACTAGCAAAGCTGTAGTTCCAAGCTTCGCAAAACGCTGCAAACTTTTAACTACGCCATTAGCTGGACGTGAAACTGTAGGTTGTACGCCTCCTGCGCTTGGACGAGATGCTGGTGTATTCATAGAAAATTTAATTAAATGAATTTATAAAGTGTTCGAGCAATGAATTCTAGCACAAAAAGCCTAGAAGTCAAGTGAAGTGAAGTGGCGAGTGTCAGGGTACAGGTTATATTTAAAGGGTGAGCAATAAAGTGCAAATTTGCGTGCCGATAAGGGAGATTAACAGGTTAAATACCCTTAAAAAACTCCAAAAAGTCCCCAAGGAGGCAGGTCTAGTAGAAGTATGGTTGGACAGGTTAAATCTAAATGACATTAAAGATATAAGGAACGCGTCAAAAAGGCCTCTAATTGGCGTTTGCCGTGCTAAGGATGAGAGAGGTGGGTTTACAGGTAGCGAACAGGAGAGAATTAAGGTACTTATGGCTGCCGCAGAGACAGATTTTGAATATATAGATTGTGGCCTAAATACTAAGCCTAACCTTATTAAGACGCTAAAAACCGCATGCGTGAAATCAAAAACCAAACTAATAATTTCCAAACATTTTTGGAAAAAGACGCCGAGTTTGGAGGATCTGCTAAAAACGGCCAATAAGGCGAAAAATCTTGGTGCAGATATTATTAAAATAGCGGCGCAGGTAAATAACTGGTCGGACAATACTGTGCTTTTTGAGCTGATGCGCGTTTTAAAGGAAAAAAAGATTTTGGCGATTGCTACTGGAATGGGGGAGAAAGGCAAAATCTCCAGAATTGGTTGCTCGCTATTAGGTTCATTTTTGACGTACGTTGCGCTGGATGAGAAATCAAAAACCGCGCCTGGACAGCTTACTCTTGCGGAATTTAATATGTACATTTGATTTTTTCTCTTTTCCCTGTACCCTAAACCCTGTTATATGCCGCTCCAAATTGGAATTGTAGGACTGCCAAATGTAGGTAAATCAACGCTTTTTAATGCGCTGACAAAGACCCGAAATGCGAATGTGGCCAATTATCCTTTTTGCACGATCGATCCGAATGTGGGAATTGTAGAAGTGCCGGACGAAAGGCTGAAAAAGCTTGCCGACATTGTTCATCCTAAAAAAATAATCCCGGCCACGGTTGAATTTGTAGATATTGCAGGGCTTGTAAAAGGCGCCAGCAAGGGCGAGGGGCTTGGTAATAAGTTTTTGGCGACTATTCGTGAATGTAATGCAATTGCGCAGGTGGTGAGGGTTTTTGAAGATCCAAACGTGATTCACGTTCACAATAATGTTGAGCCAAAGCGCGATATCGAAATTATAAATGCCGAATTGATTTTGGCAGATATGGATACTCTAGGTCGCAAACTTAGTGCTGCAAAATCGGAATCAAAAACCGGCGATGCCAAAAAATTGCAGTATGCCGAGCTGTTGGGGAAATTAAAAATACATTTGGAAAAAGGTTTTACAGCTTTTGATATGAAGATGACGGAGGAGGAAAGGGCTCAAATAAAAGACATGCATTTGCTCACAGATAAGCCATTTTTGTACATTGCGAATATTGATGAAAAACATATTAAAGAGTGGGATAAAGAAAAATTTGCCAAAGAAGTTGGAATTCCAGCGGGCTGTGAAATTATCCCGATTTCGGCAAAGATAGAAGAGGAGCTCGCGCAAATGACAGAGGAAGAATCGAAAGAATTTTTGCAAGATTTGGGGCTAAGTGAACCGGGCCTTTATGCGCTTATTCATGCGGCTTATAGGACATTGGGATATTTGACGTTTCTTACCGCCGGGCCGGAAGAAGTGCGTGCTTGGACAACCGTACAAGGCGCAACTGCACCAAATGCCGCAGGAGTAATTCACACGGATTTTGAAAAAGGATTTATTGCGGCGGAAGTTATTGGCTACGACGATTATATAGCCTGCAATGGCGAACAAGGCGCAAAGGAAAAGGGAAAAGCGAGAATAGAAGGTCGCGAATATATTATGAAAAACGGAGATGTGTGCCATTTTAGATTCAATGTATGAGAATAATTCCGGCTATTTATCTTTCGGGCGGCAATGCTGTTTCCAATTACAAAGGCGAAAGTGAACAGAGCACGCTTTTTACTCGCGATCCGCTTGTGGCAGCGCGCAAATTCGAAAAACAGGGCGCAAAGCTGATCCATATTGTGGATAGCGATCCCGCTCATTCGGCTAAAGAGAAGAATTGGAAAGTGGTCCAGGCAATCGCGAAAAACACATCTCTCGAAGTGATTTATTCGGATGGAATTTCTACTTTGGAGGACATAGAAGCGCTTTTTGCTGTTGGGATTGATTATGTTTCTTTAAATCAGTTTTCTCACGGGATTTTGAAGCAAGCACTTGAGAAATTTGGGCCGGAAAAGATTTTTTTTACAATTCGCACGCTAAAACATGTAATTGAAGGAATGCCTGGCGTGGACGTGATAGATTTTGGAGGGCAACTGGTTAAAGAAGGAGTTAAAAATATTATTTTGCGCGATATGAAAGCCGAAGGGAGTTTGCATCCGAATTATGATGAAGTTGAGCACCTTTTGGTTTTTACAAAGGCAAATGTGTTTGCATTCGGCGGAGTTGGAAGTATGGAAGATTTGGAGATTTTTCAAAGGACGGGAGTTTCCGGAGTCATGATCTCTAGAGCATTTTTTGAAATGAAAATATCCCCGCAAGATTGTATCTCTAAGTTTGAAGGGTAGAAAAATCAGGCTGTTTTACTGTTTTTGTGATCCCGTTCCTTCGCCGAGAGTGCTTTCGTTAACTGTTTTGTATTTGCTGTTAATTTTCTTTGCCTGAATTGCCGCATATAGAATAAGTCCTGCGCCAATGGCGAGTTTCCAGGTTATTTGTAGGCCCAAAAAGGCGGACTCTGTAATTATTGTAAATATGCTCGCAAGGCTGAAAAGTGTCATTAGCGGGAATATATCCAAATACCTTGAGGCCAAATGCCACAAAACATAAGAAATGCCGGTTGAGCCGACGCTAAGTACAGTTATCCATATCCATTGCTGAGAAGAAATTGCAGTCATCTCTGTCCATGGCACAAATGGCGCCAACATAACACCTGCAAAAAATAAAAATTGTGAAGTGGCAGCCAGAATATTATATTTACTGCCTTCCCTTTGCTGATACTCATGCATTCCCAATAAAACAAGCGCCCATGTAAACATAGCCACAAATTCAATAGCGTCCCCTATAAGTTTTGAATGAGATGTAATAAGTAAATCTTTTGGATCATTAATTAAAAGAAGGGCTGAGCCAATGGATCCGATGACAAGCGTTAATAATATTTTGTATGGGAGATCCGCAACTTTCATTAAATGTTTGATTTTGTCGGGCATGAAAATCATAACAATTACCAAAACCGCAATTGGCGAAAAAGCTTCAAGCAAAATTGCGTCGGAAGCTATGGTGTACTTGAGCCCTATATGAAAAATCACGAAATTTACGGCTAAACTGATCGAAATTAGCCAGAAAAATTTTGAATAATGAACTTTTGGAAACAGTTTTTTTTCTTTTATTAGAGTCGTAAACGAAACCACAACGGCCAGAAAGGTCGAACCTATAAAAAGCCTTAGATCTCCAACTAGAAATGGATGTACTCCGCCGTTTAAGAGCCAGCGAATTATTACGGCATGAATGCCCCAAAACATGGTGGCTGCCACTGCACAGGTATAACCGATAATCATTTTTTTCTTTTCGTTTGTCATGGTGAGGATTGTTCGTGTTTATAACTAATATAATTTGCAGTTAACATTGTGTAAACGGCAACAATCAAGCCGAATATAAATATTGTATTAAGGCTGTGCTCAAGCAGAAATACTTCACCAATAACAGTCATAAGTGCGAATGTGTTGAGAGCATAAAGAAATGGCCAGAAATATTTGGTTTCTGCGAGTTCCGGGAAGCTTCTGCGAGTAAGTTTCTTAAGGTAATAAACTAAACCAAACAGCATTATAATTCCGGCATAAATCATTGCATTCAAAACGAAAGAAACTTCCGGCCATTTTGAAAGTAAATAACTCATTACAAGTGGATGACTAAGCCAAAATATAACGGTTAGTGCACTCCACATAAAAAACCACATTTTGCGCCAGAAGAATTGACGCGTTATTCTTTCCACTCCATCTATTTGTTCCAAACTTTCGAAAACTTGCGAAAGTTCATTGTAGTTTTTTACCAAAACACTCAATTCGCATGAATATTTGGTTAAATACCATGGTTTTTCGATTATAAATTTTACAATTGGAATATGCAGAGCCTGCAAAGTTCTAAGTATTTCGCGAAATTGGTTTTTGCTGTTATCTCCGTGAATTTTTAGGCCCACTCGTGAAGTGAAATGGAATTTTCCTTCGAGTTTCTTTCTTATGAAATAAGGCAAACCGGTGGTTTGGTCGTGTTCGTAAATTATATCTATTATCGTTTTTGGATTTAAAGTTCCTTCGCTTACGGCAATTATAATTTCATCTAAAGTTTTGCAGTGAATTTTTTTTGAGATTGTGTGGATTTTTTTCTGGGACAATTCACTTAGATAATTTTTGCCAATTCTTGAAAACTCCTTCTCGAGTAAACGTCTGCCGATGGCTTGTTTTTTTTCTTCAGGTTCTTTTTTTAGGAAATCTTTTATTTTATTGGAGGCGATGGAGGTTTTTACAAAATTAAGCCATTCGCGTTCCGGGAAACTGTTTTTATCTATTATTATTTTTATGGTGTTCCCGGTTGAAAGGGGGGTGGTTGCCGGCATCAAATTGCCATTTATTTCGGCTTTTACCGCATGATTACCCACATCCGTGTGGATTGTATAGGCAAAATCCAGAGCGCATGAGCCTTTTGGAAGATCTATTACATCGCCCTTTGGAGAAAAAACAAAGATTCGGTCATGAAAAATATCAAGTTTAAGATCTTCTATAAAATCTTCGGTGCTTTTGCTGTCTTTTTGAATTTCCAAAATCTGTTGAACCCATGTTGAGCGCTGACGCATTATGGAAGTGAGCTCTTTTTCGTCTGAATATTTATAGAAATAGTGTGCCGCAACTCCATATTCCGCTTCCAAATGCATGTATCTGGTGCGAATTTGAAATTCGACGGTTGTGCTGTTTAAGCCAAAAACCGTAGTATGTAAGCTTTGATAGCCGTTTGGTTTTGGAACAGAAATATAATCTTTTACGCAGCCGGGTTTTGGCTTGAAAAGGTGATGAATTATGCCCATGACTTCGTAACAATCTTTGCGAGTAGGTACAATTATTCTTATCGCTATAAGATCATCTATGTTGTATATGGTCTGTTTATTCTGAAGCTTTTTATAAATGCTGTAATAAGTTTTAGGTCGTCCGATGATTTCGGACTCCATATGATTTTTGGTGAGCTCTTTTTCCGTTAACCTCATCATTTCTTCCAAAATAAAATTGCGCTCTTCCATATTTTCATCTATTTCGCGCCTTAAATTTGAATAATCCAGCGGATACAAATGCTCAAAACACAAATTTTCCATTTCCATGCGCATTTCGCCAATACCAAGAAGATTGGCTATTGGCACATATATTTCAAGAGTTTCGCGCGCGATTCTTTGGCGTTTTTTTTCGTCGGCAATAAAACGCAGCGTGCGCATGTTGTCCAATCTGTCTGCGAGTTTTATTAAAATCACGCGCAGATCTTCGGCACTGTGAATAAAAAGTTTTTTTAAGGATTCGATGTGCCGCTCTTCCATCTGCTCCTTGTACTGAACTTTGCTGAGCTTTGTAATGCCATCTACGAGATAGGCGATTTTCTTGCCGAACTTTTTTTCTATCTCGGATATTGTGATTTTGGTGTCTTCCGGAACATCGTGAAGCAGCGCGGCAATAATGGTGTCTTCATCGACGTGCAAATTCGTCAAACTATCCACGGTTCGCAGCGGATGGACCATATAAGGCTCCCCGGATCTCCTTAGCTGCCCCTGGTGTGCTTGTTTGGCAAACTCATACGCGAATCTTATATTTTTAAGATCAATATCGGTAGAGTATGCGCGTATTTTTTCGAATAGCTCTTCCGCAAGAGTATCTATACTGGAGTTTTTTATAGCCATTCTTAAGTCGTCTAATTATATAATTTATGTACCCCGTTTACAATGAGTTAGTTACAGGTTAAATTAACCTTATGAGTATGGCCAAAAAGGGAAAGATTGCCGTGGCACTTTCGGGAGGAGTTGATTCTTCTGTTGCTGCTGCGCTTTTAAAGGAGCAGGGCTATGAATGTATAGGAGTTCATTTGAGGTTTTGGAATGATCCGTTTGCGTGTACTGCAAAATTGGCTTCCCAAAATAAGTGTTGCACGGTTGAAAGTATGCGCGATGCGCAAGAAGTGGCCAAAAAATTAAATATTTCATTTTATGTTGTGAATACTTCGGATTTGTTTAAAAAGAAAATTGTGGATTATTTTTTAAAGAGTTATGCCGCAGGACTCACGCCGAATCCATGCGTGC
>JBAYHN010000019.1:0-20642 GCA_041666125.1 Candidatus Altimarinota bacterium
AAAAATTTAATATTAAAATATTGTCCGCGGAGGTATTGCCCCTTCTTTAAAATATGCTCAATCCGTAAAGAGGCACCTATTTTGAATTTTTTTGGAAGCATTTAAATTCGCTGCATTTAGATCCAGGCGCTTATATAAAAGCGCCTTCGCTGCGCTTATACAGACAACTTACGTCTGCCTTTGCTACGGCGTCTTTTTATTACTGCTCGGCCGCTTTTAGTGCGCATTCTGGCCCTAAAACCGTGAGTGCGATTGCGTTTTCTTTGCTTTGCTTTTGCTAACATGCGCGCATAATAACCTGAAACAAATATGATGTAAAGCCGAGGTGGGTAATATAGGACATATTAAGATAGCGTTTATCTGTAAAATTGCTTGAGATAAATAATCCAAAGTAGTAGATTTAATGTTGATACATTATGGCTTTTAATTACGAATCAGAATTTATTTTCATAGGGCGAGGGGACGAAAGTTTCCTCGAAAATTATTCTTATGAATTAAGCAGCGATCCTCAGTGCGAAGGTGGGAAGATTTTTATGGCACTGGAGATTTTGAATAATCAAGCCGAGGCGGAAGATGTTGGTGAGGCGATTTTTGCGACTTTTAAACAGAAGTTTTATGAGAATCTAAAGGGAGATCCTTATGAGAGATTTGAAGAAGCTTTAAAGGAAGCCAATAAAACTATAGAAACCCTTAAAGAAGAAAAAGTTTCGCGCTTTATTGGGAATATGAATGTAGCTCTTGGTGCAATAGTGGATGGTGGTCTTTTTATTTCCACTACCGGAGATGCGGAAGTATATATGGTGCGTCGCAGATTTGTTTCTATTGTTTCCGAAGGCCTTTCGGCGGATGCCAAAGGCGAGACTTTTGTGAATATCGCAAATGGTTCACTCGAAGTTGGCGATAGCGTGATATTTTCCTCTACCAGATTGCTTCGTTATATAACAAAAGCTGAACTTGGAAGGATTTTTGCGGAATCGGCAGCTCACAAAATAGGAATGGCTCTTGGTGAGTTGCAGGATTTTATAGCGACGGAAATTTTGGGTCGCAGCTCCGTGATCGGAATCTCTATTAAGCAACAACAATTGCAGCAGGAGGAAGAAGAAGAAGGAGGTGAATCGGTTTTTGAAGTGGATCAGTCCAATAAACTTGATGCGTTTTTGGAAAAACTTCCGGGTCGCGGGATTTTTGCTCGCATAAAATTGTCTACAAAGTTGCCTTCGCTTAGCGGTTTCTTTGGAAAAATTGCTTCTTTGTTGCCACATGGACTCAGCATAAAAAAGCCGGAAATGCCAGAAATGAAAATCCCTGGCGCAAGTTTTTTTAAGAATATGAGCAAAGGTAGGATTTTGGTTTTGGGAAGCATCGTTTTGTTGGTTTTTGTGGTTGGTGTGTTTTGGTTGAGCGCCAGCAGCAATCAAAAAAGGATTGTTTTGGAATTGCAGTCCAAACTTAATAGTTCTCGCGATTTGATGAACGAGGCCATTACAACCGGCCAGTTCGACAAGGTAAAGGCCGCGGATCTTTTGAATACCAGTGAAAAAACGGCGGTGGAAGTTTTGAATTCCAAATATATGCGTGCGGATGCGGTAAAAATGCTCGATGATATTCAGAAAAATCGCGATTTGTTGGATGAGGTTAAGCGTGTAGATATGCCAACTGTCGTTGCGGATTTTTCGCAGAAAAGGAGCAATGTAAACGCTCTTGGTTTAATTTCCCTAAAAGACAGACTCTATGGTTTTGAATACAACGCTCTTTATGAAATTATTTTAGATAAACTTCAAGATCCGTTCACAATCAGCGATTTGGAGACAATTATAGTTGGTACTGATTTTAAAGAAGGGGATTCACTTTTGTTTTTGACTCGCACGGGCAAAATGATTGAATATGTTGCGGCTCGTTTTGGTTTGATTTCCACAAAAGATGGGATTTGGAAAAAGGGTGTGGATATGAAGACTTATAATGACAGGCTTTATATTCTTGATCCTGAAAGAAATCAGATTTGGCGTTACACAAGGCGCAAAGACGTTTTTGATGTCGGAGAGGCTTACAATCAAAATGCAGATTTGAGCAAAGCGGTTTCTTTGGCAATAGATTCCAGCATTTATGTGCTTAATTCCGATGGAACGGTTATTCAGATGTATCAGGGCCAAAAACAGGATTATCCGCTTCGCAGAATGCCCCTTAAGCCTGTAAAGGCCGCGTCAAAGATTTATACCAATGCCGAATTGACCAAAGTGTTTATTCTTGAGCCTTCGGAGCAGCGCGTTGTGGTTTTCCGTAAGGATTTGCAAAATGGTGGAGCTGCTTATCAAACTCAATATGTCTTCAAAAATACCGGCATGTTAAGAGATATGTTGGTTGTGGATAGCCGTCTTTATGTAATGGATGATAAGAAGGTTTATATGGTGAATTTGGGAGGATTGCTTTAGGCTTTCTTTAGTTTGCAGAGATTTATAAGGAATTTTGCGATAGAGTCTGCCGCTTCGGGTCTTCTTTGAGATTCCAGGTTCTTTTCAATCAACTCTTTATTGTTAAATATGTACTCAATGGCGGTGTCGAAATTATCCAAGTCTTTGTTTAAAACCACGCCGAGATTGTATTTTTGCACCAACATCGCGTTGCCGATCTCTTGGCCGGGGATAACATCAATTATTATCATTGGTTTTTTGCTTTCGATGCATTCCACAACCGTTGCGCCGCCTGCTTTAGTAAGGATTATGTCGGAGCCGTGAATGAATTTGTGCATTTCGTTTGTCCAGCCGGTTATGCGCTTCCCAATTGGCCATTTCATTTTGGAAAGTTTTTCGGTCCATCTTTTGTTTGCCGCATTAATAATGGCGACTTGAATGTTTTTTAATTTGGTTTCTTGTAGTTTTTGTGCGATTTTTTTTACTTTTGCCCAATTCATTCCGGTTGAAAGTATTAACAGGAGGGTTTTTTTCTTTGGTGAGAGTTGGAAATGTTGGTAAAAATCTGTTTGTGGCTTGCATGCGCAGAATTTTCTGGAAACCGGGTAGCCAAAAGCGAGGATTTTTTCTTCCGGAATGCCAAGATTTTTAAGTGAAACTTTTGTGTCTTCGTTTGAGACAAAAAAGTAATCCGGATTGCCGATTGTCCATGCGTTATGGACGCTAATTGAATCTGTTATTACGCTCACGAATGGTAACTTTCCGCCGCTATATTTTTCCCAGCTTTTTTTGATTAAAATGTCCCAAACTGGAAAGGTGGAAACCAGTACCGATGGCTTTTTTTCTTCAATTAATTCAATGAATTTTTGTTGGAGAAAAGGCGCGCTTATTGCATTTAGAAATTTTAGCGGAAGGTCAGAATCTGAGCTGTGATTAAAAATCATTTCCCAGATTCTTGGCGAAATTTTTAGTGAGTTTAGATAAAAGGTTTTTGTGGCGTTTGTAACAAAATTCGAACTCGAAACAAAGTCTATGGTCTCAACAGAGCATTTTTTGCCGGCAGTGCGACGCAGAGCCTCCTCTATGGCGTGTGCAACCGAAACGTGTCCGCTCCCGATTGAACCTGTAAGGATTAGGACGTTACACGGTTGATGCTTCGTGTGGTTTGTCATCTTCTTCGTGATATTGAACTACTTCAAGTTTAAAATCTTTCAATGTGTCGTAAATGGGAATTACATCAGGAAAACCTTTGATGTATACAACTCGTTTTATTCCGCTTTCGGCAATTATTCCTTCGCAAATGCGACATGGATGTGAGGTGACATAAATAGTTGCGCCGGCGAGAGAAATCCCTTTTTTGGCTGCCGTAGTAATTAATCTTTGTTCAGCGCAAATTCCATAGCAAATTTCGCGCTTGGTGCCGGAAGGAATTTTTTGTATATCGCGAATACAACCCATTACTTTGCAGTCATAGCATTTGTGCGGGCTGTTATCTGCTTTTAGTAGCATTTTGCCGTTTTTTACAACTATTGCCGCCACTTTTGCGCGCAGACAGCGCGAAGATGCACTCGTCTTTTTGAGTAGGTTTAAGAACTTTTTATCTTCTTTTTTAAGTGGCATGTATTGATTATACCACCAGGCCGCAGCATAGCGGAGGCCATTAATACATTAAGCAGTTAGCCACGGATAGGTCTTCTTTATTTCCATAACCAGTGTTTCTGGTTTAAAGACCCCAAGTTCTGTAATTATTCCGGAAATTTTATCTGAAGGAGTTAATTCGAATGCAGGATTTATGACTTTTACGCCGGCTGGTGCGCCGTCCCACACTTCTTTTGGGTCGCGCTCTTCGATTGGTTCATCTGCACCGCCTATTGTGGCTGGGTCAAATTTCCATGAGTTTGTGCAAGAATAAACGGGAATTTGGTATAGATTTGCGAATTCGACGAGCATTGTTGTTCCAACTTTATTTACCACGTTTCCTTCTGCCGTTACTGCGTCTGCGCCAAATAAAAACAAGTCTGCGCTTTTCATTCCAAGTCTGCCGGCGCTATCTACGCTGTGAATTACCGGAATGCCGGCCAGCGCTAGCTCTTCCGCTGTTTTGCGGCCTTGGTAGCGTGGGCGAGTTTCTGTGTTTCGTACTGTGAACTTTTTCCCTTCCTGCCATGCTTTTATTAAAATTTTAGTAACTGTGCTGGCGTGGCAATGAGTAAAAATTACCATGCCGTCATGTATTTTTTTTGCACCAATTTCTGCAATTTTTTCTTTTGAAGTTTTAAAATAGTTCACCACCGTTTCTGCCACGTTTGGATCTTTTTTAAAATTCAGCAAACAGTAATTAAGCGCATTCCTAAGCCCTGGTTCCGTTTCTCGTTGAGACGAAATCTCTTTTATATATTCTTTTAATTTTGCCTCGTCCTGCGTCTCTTTTAATTTTTCCGCAAAAGCGCGAACTCCGGCAACCGCAATATTTTCGGCGCCCTGAATTTCGAGCGATTTTATTTTCTGAAGTGTTTCTTCGTAAAGTCCCATAACTAAGCGATTGTATAGCAAGTATTTAATTTTGCGAATTCCATTGAGTAGGCGAGTCTGTCTTTGCTGCCTGCATAAATTGTCATAAGAGGTTCGCCTTTTTTTACCTTATCGCCAACTTTTTTTAGAATGAAAAGTCCCGAAGCCTCATCTTTTGGTGCACCTGCAAGCCTTGCAAGGTGAGCAACCTGTTTATTTGCTATAGCTTTTATTTTGCCAGCTTTTGTAGCCAAAACATTTTGTGAGAACTTTGCAGGTTTCCCGATTTTCTTTTTGCCCTGAGCCTCAATAATTTGATTAAATTTTCTGTAAGCTTTTCCGGAATTTAATAGCTCTTCTGCCATTTTTTTGCCTTTGCCGTGTTTTGCCTTACCGGTCAATTCAAGAAGAACGCCAGATTCCATTATTGATTTTTCACGCAAATCTTCAGGTGCATCTTTATCATTTTTTAAAACTTTTATAACATCCAACATCTCGAGCAGCGGACCGATTCCTTGGCCAATAGGTTGTGAACCATCAGTAATAATCACTTTTACTTTCATCCCAAGCATTTTGCCGATTTTTAGGAATTTGCTTTTTAGATGCTGCGCATGCTTTGCGTCAATTATTTTCACGCCTGGGCCAACCGGAATATCAATAAGAACATGGTTTGCCGAGACTGAATGCTTTTTGGCCATAATAGAGGCAAGAAGCATACCTTCCGGATCAAGGCTCATTGGGTGGCGAATCTTTATCATGCGGTCGTCTGCTGCGGCAAGGTCAACTCCGCCGCCCCAAACCATAAATCCACCAACTTTATTGGCAATCTGCATGAGTTTGTGAGCATTTATTGTTACGTTACATATTGATTCAACCGCGTCCGCTGTTCCAGCTGGAGAGGTGATTGCGCGTGAAGATGTTTTTGGCATCAAAACGCCGGAAGCTACAACTATTGCAACAACGACCGGAGTAACCCTGTTTCCAGGAACTCCACCGATGCAGTGCTTATCTGCGACAATTTTGCCTTTAAATTCCAATTTTTTTCCATTTTTAACAATTGCGCGGGTTAGTGCAGCCGTTTCCTCATCGCAAAGTCCGTTGGCATAACATCCGGATACAAAATAAGTCATTTCCACATCCGAAAGTTCGCCGGCAACTATGTCGTGAACAATGTCATTTAATTGTTCGGCTGTAAGCTTTTTGCCATCCAATTTTTCGCGAATATGCAAAAGAGATTTTGGCTTATCTGCAGCTTTAATCTCAACTGTGTCTCCTTTTTCTATATTAAGCATTTCATACGCTTCTGCAAAAAGCCCAATTTTATGACTTGGGAAATGATCTCGAGTTATATCTAACATGCAGACTACACGAGAACGGTCGCTTTTTAGGCTTATGCGGTCGCCAACATGCAAGTCCATCTTATGAGCAGTGTTTTCATGAAGAACCGCAATCATTATGCCACCTGTTTTTATATTTATTTTATATGGTTTTAGTTCCATTTTTTTGTTTGTTTATGATTTAAATTGTTTCTTTTTCTTCTGTTTATTGTAACATAAAAGGCCGGATTTTGCAATGACGCGATTTGACAGGTGCATTTACGTTGGAGTAAACTCATTCCCATTTGTAAATTTAAAATACTTATATGAGTATGCTTGAAAGATTTCCGAGATTGGAAAGGATTGTTTCTCCCATTAAAACCGTCCGTGGTGTTGCAATATTTTTAGTTTGGGCATCAATTGGTGCTCAACTTGCTGATTGGTATTTGGAAGTTGGCTTAAAACAGAAAAAAACTTGTCAATTAATGGATAGTAATGAGGCAGTACCCTTTGATACATATTGGCCTATGGAACGTAGCTTTCAAGGCTTACGTGATCTTTGCAAGGAAAAATATGGTATTGATTTAACCACGGAGGAAATAGCTGCTTCTTTGAGCTTGTCTGTTGCACATGGCACAGAGGTTCCACCCGAATTGATTAAGGAAACACTTGTTCATGAAACGATTGGTCGCCAGTAATAATGATAATAACAGGTTGAGTTTATAACTTAACACAGTTAGACTTTACCCATTTTTCGTACTTCTCCCATCAATTTATCCAATTGCAAATTGCCAGTTCCTCCCTGATGCTTGGACTGCTTTAACATCTTGGTAATTTCATCCTTGCTGACTTTGATCTTGTTCAAATTCGCGCCGATTTCTATGTATGCATCGCGGAAAGACATACCACCCTTTACCATTTCAAAAGCTTTGTGTGCGGCAAAAAGTTCCGGAGTCATGTCGTTTAACAAAGTTTCTTCGTTTGGTTTTATTTTTTTGATTATGATGGAAGCGACTTCGAGAGACATTTCTGTGTAGCGTAAGCCCAAAAACAGCGGTCGTTTGATTTCTTGGCCGTCGCGATGGTAGCCGGAAATTTTATTCAAAATATTCATTGTAAGTTCGTTTTTGCAGGCAACAACCGTGGCTGTTCTGCCGCGAATTAGCTCCGCCACATCAAGATTTTTCTTTTGTGGCATGATTGAAGATCCTGTGGAAATTTCGTCCGGTACTGTGAAAAATCTAAATTCCTGAGTGGTGAAAAATAGTAGGTCGCTGGCCAATTTATTTAGAGTGAGCATTATTTGTTCGCATGCCGTTAGAACCATTCCTTCTATTTTTCCGCGTGAATTGTGGCAATAAATTACGTTGCTTTGCGTTTTTGCAAAGCCCAAATCCTTGGAAAGATGATCTCTATCAAAGCTGAAAGGGGAGCCATATCCGGCACCACTTCCAAGCGGATTTTGATCTACTAAAATATCATTTATCGCATCCAGAATTTTTAAATCATCAATCAAACTTTCCGCAAAAGAGCCGTACCAAGTTCCAACAGTTGTCGGCATGGCTTTTTGCATGTGAGTGTAACCGGGCATAGGAACAAATTCATATTTTTTCGCAGTGGTAATTAAATCCTGTGCGAGCTGAAGGCCAATCCCTCTTAATTTTTTTAGTCTGTCCTTCATAAAAAGCCTCATTGTAACCAAAATCTGGTCATTTCTGGAACGAGCTGTGTGTATTTTTTTGCCGATGTCGCCATGATTTGCAATCAAATAACTTTCAATCTTTGTGTGGCAATCTTCATCTTCCAGCGTTAAAACAAACTGGCCTTTTTTATATAGGGCCATAATTTCGTCCAATCCTTTTTTTAGTGTTTTTAATTCTGCATCTGTAATTATTTTGTGGCGATTTAGCATGCGGCCGTAGCCCCAAGAGCCTTCTACATCATATGGAATTAATTCCTGATCATAGCCAATATCGTCTCCGGCGTTATATTCTTCCACAAGTGGGTCCAGAGTTACCACGTTTTTTTTGAACCAAAGTTTGCGTTTGATTGGCTGCTGTTTTTTCATAAAATTAATTTTTTAAAGTTTGATTTTCATTGTTTTGAAGCCATTTGTGGTCGCGATCTGTGCCAGGCGTGGAATATCATAAAATCGGCATGCACTGGCCAACATAAGCACTTCTTCAAAGAGGCTTCCGTTGTCTTCCGGCACAAAAATATCTGAAATATTATCTGTGCCAAGCGAAACATTTATTCCGGCTTTTACCATTTCGTCCACCTGCGCAATGCAGTTGTGAATTGGCGCCAATTTATTTTTTAATTGTTTCATGCTCACCGCGGCTTTTGGGCAAACGGTCACATTTGCGCCCGCTGCAACAATTTTTCGGTAAATATTTTGCCTATCTTCTTCTGCCATGCATGAAGTTGAAATCGCGTGAACAAGAGTTACGCGCCCTTCCATTTTATTTTCCATAATTTTATCGATGAACCAGTCGGAGTCTTTTTCGTCCGGATTGTTTTCTTGGTCAATGTGAACATCAATGTCTTTGCCTAGGTTTTTTGCGACAGAGAAAAGGAAATCGGCGTGTTTGCGGTCACCGCCCGGCATTTTTCTATCGCGGGAAGGAAGTCCGCCAACCACATCGCAAACTGCGCAGGCTTTTTCGAAAAGTTCAGTTTTATATTTATCGAAACCGGTTGAATCGGCGTTCAAAAAGCCCTCGAGAGGGTGAGCAACAAGCTGCAAAGTAAATTTGCCTTTATATTTTTCGCGAACTTTTGCGGCCGCGTTGACGACCAACATGTCTACGATGCTATCTGCGTCAACGTGTGTTCTGCATGCGGTAATTCCTTCTTTTATAAAATCTTCGATGCAGTAAACAAGCCTCTCTTGAACGGATTCGTCGGTATGTTTTTTCTTAATTTCTCTGTTTAATACCCATTTTTCTTCCATTAATGCCGAGGCTTGCTCCCAAATTTCCGGAGTAAGCGTGTAGGCGCGATCCAAATGTGCATGACAATTAGCCATTCCCGCGGTCTTACCGACCTCTTTAAAGAAAAGTTCTTTAAATGGGAATTTCTGTATCATTGTTATATTCCTAAATTATTTTCTAAGAAAAAGCAACCCTCAAAGTTTCTTGCGCGATCTTTTTTTCTTCGTCCGTGTGAATAACCAGGACTTTTGGATTTAAAAACGGCTTTATATAGCCCAAAATCCATTTTCGTAAATAGAACGCATTTTCGCCAATTCCGCCAGTGAAAACGATGCAGTCAACTCCGCCGAGGGCTGCAGCATAGGAACCGATGTATTTTGCGATTCGGTAGGCGAAGAGCTGAAGTGTGCGCACCGCCGCCTCATTTCTTTTCTGGTATTTGGCCCAAAGGTCGCGAACGTCGGAAGATATTTCGGAAATTCCAAGCAGTCCGGATTCTTTGTTTAGCATTTTAAAAATTTCATTGTCTGTAAAGTTTTGTTCGCGAAGATAAAAGATTATTGCAGGATCAATGTCGCCGCAGCGAGTTCCCATTGGAATGCCTTCCAGCGGCGTGAATCCCATGCTCGTGTCTATGACTTTTCCGTTTTTTATTGCTGCTATGCTTGCGCCATTACCCAAGTGACAAGTAATAGTGCGGCGCGTTTTTGCTGTGCCAAGTTTTTTGCGAGCCTGCTCAAAAACATATGAATGGCTCGTACCATGAAAACCATATTTTCTTATTCTGAATTTTTTATAGAGATAGTAGGGAAGCCCATACAGAAAGGCTTTTTCCGGCATTGTTTGGTGGAAGGATGTGTCGAAAACTGCAACTTGTTTTAGGCCCGGAAACATTTTTTTGCATACATGGATGCAAGCTAGATTTGGAGGATTGTGAAGAGGAGCGAGATGTGAAACCTTTTCTATTTCCGCAATTACTTTTGGGTTAATTAAAGTTGGCTCCGTGTATTTTTCTCCGCCATGAACAACTCGGTGTCCGATTGCATTTATTTCGTCGATATTTTTAATAACTTTTTCGCGAATTAGAATTTCGAGTGATGATTTTACCGCTTCATTAAAGTCATCAATTGGTTTGCCATGGTTGTCTAATTGGCTTTCGAAAAGAGATTCTACCGTTTTGTTTTTTGTGGAAAAAAGTTCAAATTTAAGCGATGAAGACCCTGCGTTTAATACTAGAATTTTCATAATACGCATGAGCGCAGTGAATGCGCTTTATTTATTAAATAAAATTTCTTTTGTGTCGATTGCTTTTTCTGCAGCTTCCACCGAAGTGAATGCGGCAAGGGTCACAATATCTTCTACGGTGCATCCTCGTGACAGATCATTTATTGGCTTTTGTAAGCCCTGTAGGATTGGTCCTATTGCGTGGGCTTTTCCAAATCTTTCCACTAATTTATATGCAATATTTGCCGCTTCCAAATTTGGGAAAATTAAAACGTTGGCATTGCCCGGCACTCGCGATTTTGGAAATTTTTGCGCGCAAACTTCCGGAACCAGCGCGGCATCAACTTGCATTTCGCCCTCGCAAATTAAGTCCGGTCGCAAATGATTTACCATCTGCGTTGCTTCTTTTACTCGCGCAACATTTGGGTGTTTGGCGGAGCCATTTGTGGAAAAAGAAAGCATGGCAATTCGAGGCTCTATTCCAAAGCGACGGGCAGTTTCCGCCGTGTCTATGGCCAAATCCGCAAGTTCATGGGAGTTTGGCTCAATATTTACGGCGCAATCTGCAAAAAGCAAAAGTCTGTTTTCTAAAATCATAAAAAAGAATCCGGAAATTTTCCTAAATTTTTCTTTGGTTCTTATTACTTGGAGCGCAGGATGCAGGACATCTGCGGTTGTGCTAAGTGAGCCGGAAATCATTCCGTCTGCCTCGCCAATGTGTACCAGCATAGTCGCAAAATAATTTGGATTTTGCATTAGCTTTACCGCTTCTTCTTTTGTGAGCCCTTTGTCTTTACGCATTTCAAAAAATATCTCGCCAAATTCGCCAATCCGTTTGCTTTCTTTCTTTATATCAAAAGTTATTGGGTTTGCAGTTTTTTCTTCGCGAATTTTTTTTATTGCATCAACTACTCTCGGATCATTGGTTTCGGGAAAAACAATTCGCGCCGGATTTTCTTTGGCGTGCTTTTTTACAACCTTTATAAAATTTTGCAGCATAAATCTTATTAAAATATACAGCAAAACGCTCTTTTTTGGTAATTTCCATTACCGTATTGCATGGCTATTTATTGGCAAGCTTCTTGTATATAAGAGAAACCAATAGAAGAAAGAAGGACCCAATAAAAAGTATTAAGAAAGTTGCGAACAGGCTCGTGATAATGTAACTCAGAATGAAATTAAAATCCCATTGAAGAACCTCTCCATTGATTGTATTTGTGATTGCTGGTAGCCATGTATTAACTATCTCTGTAATGGTTCCGCCAATGGCTGAGAAAATTGCAACTTTGTATACCTGGTTAATTCTTTTTTCATTCATTTGGTGAATATTAAAAAATATGATTGTTTGCAAATCCAACATATCACAATACATTGAACGCGTTCATTAAATTTCTCACTCACTCACCTTTTTTACGGCATCCACGGCCTCGCCGACTTTATTTGCGGCATCTTTAACCTTGGCCGCGGCATTTTGCACGTCTTCAATTTTCTTTTCTACAGAATCCTTTGTTTTGTTTATTTGATCACCAACATCTTTAACGGCTTCGGTTACATTTGTGGTGGCATCTTTTACCGTGCCCTGAACTTGGCTGCGTAGCCCCGGCAAAATATCGCATCCAGACAGAATCAGAATGGCGAGCAATAATATTAATATTTTTTTCATAAAAGTGTTTTTATTTACCGTTGAAAAGCTTGGAAAGGTCACCTTTATAAGTTTTGAGGAAGTTGTGCATGTCTAGAACTTCGTTTGCGGTAACCCCATTTTCTTTGTCTTTTGTGGAAAAATTAATGATTGATGGTGTATCGCTAGTAACATTTGAAACCTCAAATAGTACAAAAGCCTGATTGTCGCATTTTGGACAGACCACAAGAAGTAGGCCCGCTCCTGTATCCATTCCCAGCATGCTTGTCGCCATTACGAAGATTGAGTCTTCATCGAAAGCGGATCCGCAGTGTGGGCACAGGTTAGTTTTCCTGAGCTGGTTAATTACCTTTTTTAAAAGTTTGAATGACATAAGTAACTTAAAAATAGCGAGTTTTATAGGTTTTTCAAGCAGACATGCTTTTTTGCATGTCCTATGGTTTTTTTATAAGGTGTTCACCGCCCGTTTTAACCTTATCAGTGCTTTTTCCTTGCCAAGTGCCCAAATTACTTCAAAAACACCTGGTGAGAACTGTTCACCTGTTAAAGCAACGCGTGCCGGCCACAAAACCTGGCCATTTTTTAGCCCCAAACCTGCAATTACTTCCATTAAGCGATTTTTGATTTTTTCCTGTTCGTCGAACCCGTCAAAATCTTCCAATGCTTTAATTATTGCTTCCAGTCCTTTTTTCGCGATTTCCAAATCCACTTTCATTTTTGGATTGGCAACCATGGCCGGATCAACTTTTACTTCATCCTTAAAATAAAATGAAATGTGGTCTTTAACTTTTGATGGATCTTGCAAAAGTTTTTCTTCCACGGTTAAAAGTCCGCGCTTTAATAATGCCTCTTCGCGCTTCCATTCGTCTGGAATGTACTGTGCGCATAAATCCAAAAGTTTTTGTGATTTATCGCCTGGTTCTGCATCAAACTTTTTGCGACGCCATTGCCAATTTATCCAATCCAATTTTTCCAGATCAAAAACTGCACCTGCTTTGTGAACTTTTTCCAGCGTGAATTTTTCAATCAGTTCGTCGAGCGTGAAAATTTCCTGTGTGCTGTCTGATCCGGGATGCCAGCCAAGCAGCGCAATAAAATTTATCATGGCTTCCGGCAGATATCCCTTCTTTATATAGTCTTCAACCGCCACGTCGCCCTGACGCTTGGAAAGTTTGCTGCGATCTTTATTTAAAATTAGAGGTAAATGGGAAAAAATAGGATGTTTCCAGCCGAAAGATTGGTAAAGCAAAATGTGTTTTGGAGTGGAAGAAAGCCATTCTTCACCTCGAATCACGTGCGAAATATTCATCATGTGATCATCCACAACGTTTGCAAGATGGTAAGTAGGGAAGCCGTCGGATTTAAGCAAAACCTGGTCATCTATTGTGTCGCATTTAAAAGAAACATTTCCGCGAACGGCATCTTCCCATTCCACCGCGCCGGAAGTTGGAATTTTTTGTCTTATTACAAAGGGCACGCTCGCATCCATTAATTTTGCAGTTTCTTCTTTGGAGAGATGCAAGCAATGTTGATCATATTTTGGCGCTAAATGTTTTTCTTCCTGCAATTTGCGCATTTCATCGAGTCTTTGAGCGGTGCAAAAACATCTGTATGCAAAACCTTTTTCCAAAAGTTCGTCGGCATGTTTTTTATAAAGTTCGGTGCGCTGTGACTGAATATATGGGCCACATGAACCTTCCACACCTGGACCTTCATCAAATTCGAGTCCTGACCATTTTAAGGTTTTTATTAAACTTTCCACGGCGCCTTCTACCGCGCGTTTTTGGTCGGTATCTTCTATGCGCAATAAAAATTTACCCTGATTTTTACGAGCAAATAGGTAGTTGTAAAGGGCCGCTCTAAGTCCTCCTACATGCAGGAAACCTGTTGGCGAAGGTGCAAATCGTGTTCGAATCATGAGCTGATTTTAGCCTTTTTAGGTCAGATTATGAAGGGGGAATAATTTTTCGGGGATTTTGCGCTAAATCTGCTATAATCCAGCCTGTATGAGAAGAAGAGCCACAGGCGGGAGTTTAATTGACCTTATAACCGGAAATACTTCCGGTCGTAGAATTAGCAACAGAGAAGCAAAAAGAAGAAGGAGGGGAGCAAGGGCAATGCAATTTGATATTGAGACCAGTGTTGCGCGTGAAATTTTTGCCGTGATTTATTTGGCAGTTTCGCTGCTCCTTGTGCTTTCTATTTATGGAAATCTTGGAATGGTAGGAGCTGCGCTTCATTCATTTTTAAAACCGGTTTTTGGATTTGGGATTCATTTTATTGCCGTTTTGTTTTTTGGAATTTCCATTGCGTTGTTTTTTGCGAAAAAATCTCCATTTGGGCTCGCGAAAATTACAGGAATTATTTTGATGTTCGCGTCGCTACTTTCGATTTTTCATTTGTCTGTTCAGCCGGATGATCTGCTTACTGCTGCGCAAAATGGGGAGTATGGCGGTTATATTGGATTTATTCCAAATTTCTTTTTGAGGTCCGTTTTGCAAATAGGAAACTTGGGTTCCACAATTATTTTTGCAGCAACTTTGATTGTTGGATTTTTGCTGACTTTTGAAATTTCCATTATTAGTTTCTTAAAAGCTGCCAGGCCGGAATTGCGTTTGGAAAAGAGAAAGAGATTTGAAGTTACCGACGAAGGCGTTGTGGAAGTTGATGAAGATGAGGAGAATTATGATGAGGCTGAAGATGAAATTAATATTATTAAACCTATGATTCCTGTGGGGGTTGGAGTTTCTGATGTTGAGTTTGAAGAAAGCGAGGCACAAAAAAATATGTCGGATATAAAAGATGGCGAGCCTGAGCCTGTTGATCTTGATTCCGAGCCGGTGAAGGCCAAGAAAACTGCAATTAAATGGGAATTTCCGCCGCTGGATCTTTTGGAAAATCCGCTGGCTGCGGATGCGGTGGATGATGATTTCTTGAAAGAAAAAGCGGAAATGATTCGCACGAAGTTGGATCAGTTTGGAATTGAAGTTGTGATGTCGGATGTTAATGTTGGGCCGACTGTAATTCAATATACTTTGAAGCCGGATGAAGGTGTGAAGCTTTCCAAAATCACTTCGCTAAAGAATGATTTGGCGCTTGCGCTTGCCGCCCGTGCAATTCGTATAGAAGCGCCGATTCCGGGCAAGGCACTTGTTGGTATAGAAATTCCGAATGAGAATAGAAGCGTTGTAAAATTGAAAGAGCTTTTGGAAAGTGATGAATGGAAGGCTGAATCTAAATCCACTTTGCGTTTGCCGCTTGGCAGAACTGTGAGTGGCAAACCGATGGTTATAGACTTGGCGAGCATGCCGCATATGCTTGTGGCAGGAGCTACAGGTTCTGGAAAATCCGTTGGTATGAACAGCTTTTTGCTCGCGCTGCTTTACCAGAATTCTCCGCAGGATTTGAAAATGATAATGATTGATCCAAAGAGAGTTGAGCTAAATACATATAATGGGATTCCACATTTGCTCACGCCGGTGATTACGGATTTGGAAAAAGCTGCAGTGGCGCTTAAGTGGGCGGTGGCCGAAATGAACCGCCGCTATATTGTGCTTTCAGAAACTGGCCACCGCAATATTACAGACTACAATGGCGATATTAAGATTGAGGATAAAATGCCAAAAATTATAGTTGTCGTGGATGAGCTTGCCGATTTGATGATGGCCGCAGGCAAGGAAGTGGAAGCTTCCATTTGCCGCATTGCGCAGATGGCGCGCGCAGTCGGAATGCATTTGATTATTGCGACACAAAGGCCATCCGTGGATGTTATTACAGGTTTAATTAAGGCTAATATTCCTGCGCGCGTGGCCTATGCCGTTACCGCCGGAGTAGATTCGCGAACAATTTTGGATTCGATTGGAGCGGAAGATTTGCTTGGTCAAGGAGACATGCTTTTCGTTTCCGGCCAAATGAGCAAACCTGTTCGTATTCAGGGCGTTTATGTTTCTTCCAAAGAAATTGAAAAAGTCACAAATCGCGTAAAACTTACTATGGAGCCGGAATATAACGACAAAATCACTTCGCTGGAAGTTGCCCGCCAACACGTGCAGGGACTTCCAAATGTTAAAGGCGGAATGTCTTCCGGTGGCGGTGGCAACGATCCGCTTTATGAAAAGGCACTTTCACTCATTATTGAATCCAGAAAAGCCTCCGCATCGCTTCTTCAACGCAGATTGGAGGTTGGTTATGCTCGCGCCGCACGCATACTCGACGAAATGGAAGCCAACGGCGTAATTGGCCCGGTAAGAGGCGCTAAGCCACGCGAAATCTTGGTCCGAAGGGAATCTCCAGAAGTTTCCACGAGCGAGCAGCCAATGCCACAATAAGGCAACAATAAGAATTAATCTTGCTTTTGTTCGTTTCGTGTTGAAGTCACGTAATTGGATTCATTGCCGGCGATATCTCGTGATCTTGAACCTGAATTTATATTTTTGGAAACATCTCCCATATCTACAAATACTCCGTTGCCTCCAAGCTGAACAGGGTAGAAGAGTTTTTCATCAATGGTTGAATATGTAGTAAGTATGCGCACATCTGGGCCAAAAATATTTTTTACAAGATTTGCCTTTGTAAGTAGTCTTCCCTTTAAACGCGCTATATCTTTAAATGAACGAGGTTTGTCATTAGCTTCTTCATTGATGTGTACTATTGGTGGATGATTTTGAGTAGATCGTACAGGTCCATGTCCCAATACTGCTTTTGCAATTTCCAACGCTTCTCTGTCGTTGCCACGACCTGGCTTTACCAAAAGACATTTATTTCTGTCATGTAATTGGAATCCTTCGCCATAACAAATTAATTCTTCGCCATGTCCCAAATATAGTGCCAGTTGCTCTTTTTCCATCGCTGCTATTTTTTGACGTTTAAATAATGCATACATTATATTTCCAACAATCATATGCATTAATGCAGGTTGTAATTTTTCTGATCCCGGTATTTTATCAAATGTTTTAAGAATTTTGGCTTCTAGTGCTGAATTAACAACTTTGTCATTACCGGTTCCTCTGCTCAAAAACGATTCGTGGATTCGTTTAAGCATGTAAGCTTCTAGTGCTGTTGCTATCTTAAGGTCAGTGAAGAATACTGGATTATTTCCCTCCAAATATTCTCCAAGAGGCTTGTTGCCTGTATATGTTTGTAACATCGGATCATTTACTGGTTCTTTTAATAATTCCGAATCTAAAACTTGGGATGGATTTTCAAATCCAAATTCTTTTATTAATTCGCTTACATCAATCTTAATTTCCTTACCTTCTTCTTCACCATAAAAAATAAAAGTATGAGACATGTCGTCCGTATTAGTAACTCCATATGCTGCAAATACATCTTTGTCTTGCATGGCACGCACTGCGTCGGCCTGTTCTTTTGCTGATTTCATAGCTTCTTCGTCGTTTCCTTTGTGGGCAGCACATTTGCCGGCGAGCGTTGATGTATGAGATAAAGCCAAAAATAAAGCTGGCATTCCGGGCGTGTTTGCTTGTGCATTCATTTTCGCTTCATTAACGCGATTCCAGAAATGCGAATTCGTCAATCCAACATCCGCTTTGTTTCCATCGGTTCGCATGAGGCTAACCCTCTGTGATCTTGGGGGTAAACGTTTTGGACGTGTTCCGTGTGCGCGGCCATCAATACATTTAGTGATAATCATGTATGGAAGGCGTTCGTCCATATATTTAATGGCACGCTCCAATTCATCCAAAATATCCACAGTATTAACGTTTTCACGCAAATATCTGCGCAAATATCGTCTTACCAAGACTTCCGGGTCTTCACGTTTCTCTCTGTTTTTTGGTGCTTGAACAGCAGCAACTTGTTTTCTCATACCTTCGGAAACAGAGTTTACGCCTTCGTGGTCGGCTAATAAAGAGGGATTTTTAGTTCCGTCGGTTTCCGCGTCTCCATGAGCTGGTCTCTCTTCATGTACGTGCATATAAGTACTTAAACATAATATCGACTTTTATCAACATCCCGTGGCCTTTCGGCATTATAACCAGTGTTGTTCTGTTAATAAAGGGGTAAATGAAAAATATTGTCTCCTTGCTTCTTCTCAGCATTGCAAAAAACCCCTTTTTCTGGTAAAATAATAAGAAAATTAAATATAAATATATGAGTAAAACATCAAGAAAAATCTCAGTCTTTATGGCGGCAGTTTTGTGCCTATCCATGGTATCTGTTTTTGGCATGACATTTGCAGGTACCGCGCTGGCAGATCCAGGGGACGCGCCGGCAGCTCCTGCAGCAGCCTCCCAAAGGCCAAAATCCATTCCGGAAAGTTTTAACGTTAATACATATCTTAAGACGGATGACATGAATAGCAAAGTGCCGGATACGAGTGCTTCCTTGGCAGATCAAAAACAAAGCGGTGGAATTATAAAAGTTTTGCTGGATGCAATTAAAATGTTTGTAAATATCATAGGTTCAATCGCGCTGATTGTTTTTATAATTGGTGCGCTTTTAACAGTCACTTCTTCCGGTAAAGAAGACAGGCTCGAAAGGGGAAAAACCACAATGGTTTATGCCGTCATCGGGCTGGTTGTGACCTTTTTGTCGTTTATGCTCGTGGCTTTGGTGCAGTCGTTATTCTTTTAGCACGCAAATTTCTCCATGAAAAAGCTCGCAATTCTAATTCTAAGTTCATTTATCTCGGCAACAATGCTGAGCTATTTTGTTGGAGTTGCATTTGCGGAAACCGAACAGCCAACATTGCAAATTTATTATTCCGAAAGTCTTGGTACAGGTGAAAAAGTTATGCACATTACTGCCTGTAGAAAAGAACCGGCAATGGGTGTGGTCACTTGTACGAAAGAGGCTTTTAATGCCGGTTTTGGTAAGCAGTGCGAAAAAGAAGGGGATATTAGTAATACAATACAAGGATGTTTAATTAAGCCGGGGGCTAATGGAGATGAGTATGAAAGGATTTCAGATACAAGTTCATACCCAAAGGTTGATATAAGTAAATATGCTTTAAATGAAGAGGAAGGTGGATGTAAAGATAAACCTGAAAACAGAGCGCCTCTTTATGGGAAAAGATATGGGCTAATTTCTAAGTTAAGAAACGAAAATCCCGATCCTCCTATTACTGAAGCGGACATTCAAAGTGAATTTGTTCAGCCTGACGATGTGCAAATAACTCGCCCGGAGGGTTATGTAATGAAACCTATGTATGAGCCAACTTTGTGTGCCTCGTGGGACAAAGTTGTAGATAGTGCTGGTGGGGTATCGGAAGATACAACATTAACGGAAGAGCAGAAAAAAAACATTGAAGCTTTAAAAGTTAGGATAGCTGAAGCTTCTGCAGATGCCGAAGCTCGTTTTGGTACGCAAGACAATTGTAACGGTACAGAGCATGGCGACAAGTTGGATTCAGCACCAATGATTTCCTGTACCATTCTTGAGCGTGTTACCGGCAAATCCGGCACGGAAATTCTTTCCAAATACATGAAAACAATCTATTCGTGGGCTTCCGGCCTTGTAGGCATTATTGCGGTGCTAACAATGGTTTATTCCGGCATCCAAATTTCAATGGCCGGCGGAGACAGCGCAAAAATAGATTCCGCCAAAACCCGCATCACTCAATCAATTGTGGGTATTGTGATTTTATTTTTATCCGGACTAATTCTTTACACAATTAATCCAACATTCTTCACTGGTTAATTAAATTTATATGAACTTTCTTAAAAAAACATTATTCGCATCGGTCTTAATATCAATTTTATTTGGATTTAATGTTGTGGTCGCTTCGGCCACTGTCGTGGTTCCAAATACAATGCCGTGTCCGGACAATTTACCGTGCGTTTCGGAGGCAACACAGGCCAAACCAGGTGGCGTTCTGGCACATGTAACAGATACGTTCGCGGTAAGGTTCTTAAAGGGATTTTTGGCTATTGCGGGAGCAACCGCTGTTGTTTTTATAATCATTGGTGGCATGCAAATGATTCTTGGAGTTGGAAATGAAGAAGCCATAGGCAAAGGCAAAAAAACAATTATTTGGGCGATTTTTGGTTTGGTTATAGTTATACTTTCGGTGGCAATGGTGAATATCGTTACTAATTTATTTTAAATATGAAAAAGATTTTTGCGTCATTACTGTTAATAATAATTTTTGTGGTCATGGGGACGCTGGTTGCTACTCCTGTTTTTGCCGATAAAGCTTCTGATGTTATAAATAATATTCTGCCGGAAAACGTAGTTGATGGAGCTGTTCCAACCGGTGATCTAAAAATGGCAATTTTACCTCAGGCAATCAAAATTTTGCTTGGTATTGCGGGCTCGGTTGCATTTGGAGTTTTTGTTTATGCCGGTATTCAGATGGTAATTTCTCAAGGTAATGAAGAGGAATTAACAAAGACAAAAAATATATTTATTTGGTCCCTTATAGGTCTTGCATTCATAACAGCAGCCTATGCTTTGGTAAGGGGTGTAATGCAATTAGCACTTTAAAGTTTATGAAAAAAAGAATTGTAACAAGTTTGTTTTTCACCCTTCTGCTTTCGGTCGTTTTTGCGAATGTAAGTTTTGCTGCAATTGGGCTTAATCCTGATTTATATCCGAATGGGGCACCTACAATAAATGGAAATGTGCCCGACGAAGATGTTCAAAGTGTTGA
>JBAYHN010000020.1:0-20259 GCA_041666125.1 Candidatus Altimarinota bacterium
ACTTAAGCTAAATATATATGGCAGACACACCTAGACCTACAAGTGAAACCGACCCAATTGAAATTGAATTAGCAGGTGGCGATGAATTGGAACAGGTGATAGCTAAGCTCCTGGCGACTCCGGTTGCCGGATCAACCGACCCAGTTAAAAATGGATCAGCAGGTAGTGAAACTAAGACTCTGTCAGTTGAACAAGAGGCAGCGGAAGTTCGTGGACGAACCTCTTTGAGGTTTCCAGCTCTTTCTCCTGTTACGCCTCGTACATCTGAACCAAGTTTGGCGTTACTAGAAACAGCAACCCTCACAGAATTACGTATTCCAGATGATAGAGCACAACTAGGCGACGGACCTACCAAAATCACAGCACTTTCGCCGGAAGAGCAGAGAAAACTTGATTTAATAGAAGAACTTACCGCACTCGAAGCAGAAGTTAGCGAACACCTTACTAAAGTACAAATGCTTATTACTGGAGCACCTGACGCCGAACTGGATTACAACGCCGGCAGAACACCTTTGGCTGCTGAAACTACGAGCCTTCTTGGTAGAGCCTCAGCAATTCAAACTAAGGCTACTTATTTAGGGATGTCAGCGATTGAATTGAGCAGACTTGCGGATCTTGAAGCACGTTTAAATGCAGTAAAGCCAAGTGGCTCGGCGGCTGCTGCTGCCGCTCCTAAAGGGCCAAACGAAAGAGAAAAAAGAGAAATTGAACTTGATGCACAAATAACTGTGCTGGAAGAAAAATTACATTCATTGTCTCAAAACATTGAGGCTATGAATGATGATGATTCGTTATGGCGCCAATTATTGGCCGACATTAAAAATATAATGCCAACAATAAATGCACTTTGGGAGGATGGCAATACTCTTTTGGGACATGTAAAAGGGGAAGCCCCTATCTTATTTAGTCGTATGCACGAATGCGTACGTAACATTGGCATAGTAAGAGGTGGACTTGCTACCATTCAAACTTCAGTTATTCATAAACAATTGCCATTAATTAAAGCTGACGCGGAAAGAATTGCACGAGGATGGCATTCATTAAAATTAGAAACTGAAAATTTACTAACACTTGAAGGAAGAACATCTGCGGCGCTGGAAGCACAATCTCAAAAACTTTTTGCTGCCGTATATGCTCCGGAAGATGGCGGACCAATAACAAATGAGGTGCTTGGAGATGTTCGACTATTAATATCAGAAGGAGGTTTAGATAAGGGAGTGAATGTCCCTTTAATGGCTTCCGAGACTTATTTGAATACAGTTCTTGCAGAATCGCGAAGTTTGGCAGAAAGAGTTACAGCCGAAATTGACAGGCTTTCTGCTGCCGAAAGTGCAGCAGCTGCCGCTGGAACAGCTGGTGAAGGAGCACCTTATAAACCAGGACAAGAGCTTACTATAGAGCATGTAGATGCTCATACCGAAAGAGTTAGTGCATTTTGGGAATCTATCAGGGGAGACACTGAAAGTTTACTGATTAATGTGTTTAGAACCATAGAGAGTATGGTAATACAAAAAAGTCTATTACATAGACTAAAAGAAAAACATCTTGCAACTCTTATTGGGGACATTGATAGATTAACAGCGGCAACATCTACTGATCATCCTAGAATAGGAGTTCTATCTCTTGCCAACACTACACTGGAAGAAATTTCTGGAAAAATAGACGGCTTAATTGAAAAGTTGGATGCAGAAATTGAAAGACTTAGAGCAGCTGAGAGCCCAGCAGCACCAGTAGAACCAACACCACCTGTGGCTCCTGATGCCGCCGCCGCTGATCCATTGCCACCAGCACCTGTATCAACTCCTACTCCTATTGATGCTGCTCCTGTCCCTGCGGAAGAAGCAGCACCGGCCGGACTTGCTCCGTTGCCAACATTGTTCCCGGCAGATGGAATGTACCCAGCTGAACCTAGAACAATTACAGCAGGTGACCAATTAGCTTCTGGAGAGGCAGCTCAATCTTTTTTTGCAGGAGCAGCATGGGAAACTCCACCAGCAGGCACAGGCGAAGACGACGCCCCATACGACCATGATGCAGCCACATTTCATGAAGATAAACTGGAAGCTCGTCAAAATAGAAGGAGAAAGTTAGTAAGAGCAACTGGTGTGGTAGCCTTAGCATTATTAACAGTAGGAATTATAGTTGATAGAAAAATGAGCCCAGATTTGGTTGATAGCCGTGATTTCGGAAAACCACAGGGCAACAGCGACACTGTAAAAGAGCCAGTACCTGAACAAAAACCGGCAGCAGAAGCGCTACCAAGCTTACCAGATTCCATTATTGCACAATGTATTATCGAGGTAGATAGCACACTCAAATGTCATCTTGAAGCTGATGGACTCACTCCAAAAGCAATTGCAAAATTTGGATTTGAACCAAATATAGACTGGCTTCCTGCAGATCAGCAAACTCAGAGGAGCAACAACATAGCACTTGGTCGCTTAAATATAACAGGCAGAGGTGCAGAGTATAGAGGTAACCGTACAATAGTTGGCGTGCAACAAGGTGTAAGAGGAGCATTAGTAAATGTACAAGCTCCAGGCCATCCAATTCTACTTACAAGAAGAGGCCGATAGTAGTTAGGTGGGGCCTTAATACGGTACCCGCCCTTAGGCTTGCCAAACATAATCAAATGGGGTATAATTTGGTAATACATTTAAAAAATAAATAACAAAAATATATATGGCACCACGAACACCAGAACAATTACCAGAAGGTAAAAGAGAGCAGCCAAAAGGAATGCTGGAGGCTGTTAAAGAAGCTGCACGCAAAGGCGTAGGCGCTCTAAAACAGCAAGTTGAAGAATATAAAGAAAAACCTCACGGAACTTATACTTTTGAGCGTTCAGCTTACGAGAATGTAGATACAAAAACAGACTTTGAGAGATCATATAAATATTTGGTGTTACAGACAGGCGCGGCAAAAATCGATGTTTTTCTAAAAGGAGTTGCCGACAATACAACGTTTCAATTGGATCCTAAAAATCCAAACCAAGTTGATTTAAATAGGGGTGCGGATTTTCAGACAAAATTTTTGCATGCACTAACAACATTGAAATCAACTGGTGGCGTGATTGGTCTTGGCGGACTGGATTTTAATAAAGATGGACTAAAGGCTGTTCACAAACTTCCTTTAAATGAACAACAGAAAGTAATGAATCATGCTATTGCATATTTGCGTGCAGAACGTCTGCAACGTGATTTGCAAAATGTATGCAAAGGGAATCCTCCAATTAATTTCCTTATTACTACAGAATGGGCCAGAGATTCCAAAACAAGAAAAGCAACTATGATGGATGTTGTTGTAACTAAGGATTTATCTACGGAAGAAATGCTGGAAAAGGCTAGAGGTCAGAGCGTTCGACCTGCAACTAAAGAAGATATTCCACCACTACTTAGAAAAGATGCTCCAAAACAAAAGTATGAGGGTGGTAAGTATTGGGGAAAAACTGAATATCCAAAAAAACCTGAACAAAGAAAACCGGATGCAGACTTGGATGATTTCTTGTCCTCTCCAGAAAAACAGAGCGTCATGCCAAATGCTGAAGGTATGTGGGACAAAGACGTTCAAGCAAAAGCAGATCCTATTCATGACGTCGAAGATTTGCTAGATTCTCCTAACAAACAAAGTGTAGATACCGATTTGCTTGCGAGAAGCAATGAACAGCTCCTCGAGCAAGGTCAAGGTCAAAGCGTAAGACCGGCCAAAATTGGTATTCCACCTCTATTGAATAAGACACCTCCAAAGCAAAAGTATGAGGGTGGAAAATATTGGGGCACAACGGAGTATCCAAAAAAACCTGCAGTAAAACCAGAACAAAGAAAACCGGATGCAGATTTGGATGATTTCTTAGCCTCTCCCAAAAAACAGAGTGTTATGCCAAATCCAAATGCTGAAGGTATGTGGGACAAAGGTGTACAAGCAAAAGCTTACAAAAAACCAAAAGTTAAACCTGTAAGACTTGGACCTGTATCAAGAGAAGGAATATGGGATAAAGGAGTACAAGCAAAAGCAGATCCTATCAATGATAATGAAGATTTTCTTGCAGGCGCATCTAAGGACAAACAGAGTGTATTGCCTCCAGCAGCTCCAAAAAAACCAGTTAAAGCTGAAATCCCACCACTACTTAGAAAGGAAGCTCCAGAGCAAAAGTATAAAGGTGGAAAGTATTGGGGCACAACTGAATATCCAAAAAAACCTACAGAAGCAAAATCGGCATATGATCAGTTAAGTCCTGCAGAGCAGAAGATTGTAGATGACAGTCTTGGTAGAATGGCACCACCGGCACCTAGTGCTCGAATGGAAGAACAGCTAAGACAAGCAGGATTAAAATCAGCAGTGCCTCCAGCAGCAAAACCGCTTGAGTGGAAGCCTACAGATTATAGGGCTGCCGCAAAGGAATTGCCCGATCTACCAAACGACGGCTTTACAGTAAGAAAAAAACAAACTCCACCTCCTGGATTTGAGAAATAACAGTTTTATTATTTCTCGCGCAGAGTTCTCATCATCTCGACTCGTTTTGAAATGAGTTTCTGAGTGCCAACATCTTCGCGATAAAAAACCGGACCTTTTACGGCTTTGCAGGCTCCTTGAGCTAATTTTTCCGCAGCGTTTAAATCGTCCGCAATTCCAACAAAAGCAATTGCGCGGGAAGAACTTAAATACAGGCCGTCATCTTTTTGATCTACGGATGAATAATACATCCGCAGATTTTCGCCAACCGGCGCAGCCTTAAAATCAATTTCAATCTTTTCTCCGGCTCGCGCTTTTTCCGGGTAACCTTCCGGCACCAAATATTTGCAAACCGTCGCCTTGCTCTCAAATTCAATCTTAATTTTATCCAGCGTGCCATCCAAAATCGCCTGGCACACATCCACAAAATCGGTAACCATAATCGGCAAAACATTCATAACTTCCGGATCGCCAAATCGCGCATTATATTCAATTAAACGCACGCCGCCTGCAACGGCAATAAATCCACCATACATAATTCCTTTGAACATCGCACCGGTTTCTTTTATAAGCGCGGCTGCAACTTGCACGGTAATTTCGTGAGCATCATCCAAATCCTGTTTAGTTAAAAATGGCAAAAGATGATTTGCATCGGAATACGAACCCATGCCACCGGTGTTTGGGCCTTTGTCATCCACAAAAGCGCGCTTGTGATCCTGAACCGGAACCATATCCACAACGTGAGTCCCATCCACAAAACTCATTAAACTAAATTCCTGGCCAATCAATTTTTCTTCTATTACAACTCGGCCAAACTTTTTAATGCAATCGAGCGCATACTGCTCCCCTTCTTCGGCAGTATTCAAATGCTCACCGGAAACCAAAACGCCTTTGCCTCCCATTAGTCCATCCGCCTTCACCACATAATTTCCATTTAATTTATCAATAAATTCGCGAACGCCGGTTGGTTCATAAAAAACCTTAAAATCAGGATTTCCCGGAATGTTATATTTTTTAACCAAGTCGCGAGTGAAAGACTTGGAAGATTCCAGACGTGCGACTGTTTTGAGAGGCGCAACGGAACGAATGCCGAGTTCAAGAAGCAAATCCGCAACTCCATCCGCAATCGGATCATCCGGACCGACAAGCGCAAAATCCGGCTTAACTTTTTTTGCAAAATCCAAAATGGCCGCAAAATCAGTAAGTGAACCAAGCTGATACTCTTTAGATAATTTATAAATGCCCGGATTTTTGGCTTTGGCATAAGTAAACAGCTCTACTCTGCCGCTTCTTGTTAGCGCCTCGGCGATGCAATGCTCGCGAGCCCCGGAACCAATCAATAAAACTTTCATACCAATTTATATTAAAATAAGTTGAGAATCAGAGTCACCGTTAAATTCAGATTCAATTCCTCCGCGCGTAATTTCGGCTCTCTGCAAAACCTCTTCTGTAATATCCGGAGTTGGATATTTGCCGGAAAGACAACCTGTACAAAAATTCTTAATTTTCAAATTACCGACTTTCACGGAAGCTTCCAAATCCTTTAAATCTTCGTAAAAAACCGCATCCGCACCAATTGCCTGAGCAATTTCATCGTTGTTTAAATTATTGGCAATAAAATCTTTTCTGCTTGGCATGTCCACGCCATAAACACATGGGTTGCGAAGTGGCGGACAGCAAGATGCAAAATAAACCTTTTTGGCACCTGCACCGCGCACCATTTCTATAATTTTGCGCGAAGTATTGCCGCGAACAATCGAGTCATCCACCAGCAACACATTTTTATCTTTAATTTCTAGCGGAATTGGATTTAATTTATATTTAATTGAACGCTTGCGCATTCCCTGGCCCGGCATAATAAATGTTCTACCAATGTAGCGATTTTTAATTAGGCCTTCACGGCATGGCACTGCTAGCTCTGCTGCAAGCTCAAAAGCTGAACTGCGAGCTGTGTCTGGCACCGGGATTACAACATCTATATCTATTTTGGACTTCATTATTTTCTTAATTTTCTGCGCCAAAAACTTTCCCATTCTTAGACGAGATTTATAAACGCTTATTTTATCCATAAAAGAATCCGGGCGGGCAAGATAAACATATTCAAAAATGCATGGCGCCCATTTGGTGCGCACAACCTGTTTTGTGTGAAGCTGATGACTCAAATCAATAAAAACAACTTCTCCTGGATTTACGTCGCGAATGATTTCGAAATCCAATGTATCTAGCACTACGCTTTCTGATGCTACGACATATTCCGATCCCAAAACCGTCTTCCTCTCACCTAGAATAAGCGGACGAATGCCATTTGGATCGCGGAAAGCAATGAGCCCGTGACCCGCAATCATACAAATAACAGAATAACTGCCCTTTAGTCTCTTAAAGACATTTTTCATCGCGCGGAAAATTTGTGCCGGAGTAAGTTTTTTGGAACGGATGCGTCCAATTTCATCTGCAACCACATTTAGCAAAACTTCCGAGTCGGACCCGGTATTCAAATACCTGTTATTGTACTTTGTAATTTGATTTTTTAGCTCTGCATAATTGGTCAAATTACCGTTGTGTACAAGTGAAATTCCAAAGGGCGAATTAACATAAAATGGCTGAGATTCCGCTTCTTCATAACATCCAGCTGTAGGATAGCGCACATGGCCTATTCCCAAGGGTCCTTTTAGCCTCATCAGGTGCTTGCCCTTAAAAACATCTCGCACATAACCATTTCCCTTTTTTAAATAAAAACGATCCTCGTAAGTCATTATGCCCGCAGCGTCCTGCCCTCTATGCTGAAGCACCACCAAACCATCATATAAGTCTTGAACTACCGAAGTTGTCGCTGAGATGCCTATGATGCCGCACATATTGGTGATTTGGGGTTAAGAAATATTTTTATTTGTCGGTCTGGCCAACCCCTGTCTGGGGATTGGCACCCGCCTTAGCTTGGCCGCATTTGCTTAATGACGGCACCCGCCTTAGCTTGCCTTTTGGCCGCTTTGACCACGTTATCCATCAAGGACGCCACTGTCATTGGACCAATGCCTCCCGGAACAGGAGTAATAAACGAAGCCTTTGCCTTAACTTTTTCAAAATCCACGTCGCCGGTTAGCTTATCTTTTACTTTTGTAGTGCCCACATCTATTACAACTGCGCCGCGTTTAACCATTTTTGCCTTTATCATGCGGGGCTTGCCAACTGCCGCCACCAAAATATCCGCCGTACTGGTAAATTTTGCCAGATTTTTAGTTTTGGAATGACAAACGGTAACTGTGGCATCGCGATTTAGTAACATCACAGAAAGTGGCTTACCAACAAGATTGCTGCGGCCAACTATTACTACATGCTTTCCTGCAGGTGAAATTTTATAAAATTCCAACATTTCTATTATTCCTTTTGGTGTGCATGGAACCAGGTGTTCAAATTCCAGAGAAGTAAACATTTTGCCCAGATTGTAGGCCTGAAAACCATCCACATCTTTTGCCGGATCAATTGCCTTGATTACAAGCGGAACGCTAATGTGCTTCGGTAATGGAAGCTGAACCAAAATTCCGTGAACGGATTTATCTTTATTCAATTTTTCAATTATAGAAACCAGCTTTTCGGTCGTTACCTTTTCATCCAGATTTAACTGCTCATAATCCATTCCGGTTTTGTGCGCAGATAGATCTTTTTGCCTTACATAAGACAAACTAGCCGGATTATTGCCAACCAGAATTATTACAAGTTTTGGCGAAATGCCGCTCGCTTTTAACCGCGCAACTTCTCGTCCTACTCCTTTGAGAAGAAAATCTGAAACGAGCCTGCCATCAAGTATTTTGGCTGACATTTGCGGATTTCAATATAAGGATAAATTTTGATCTGGTCAAGGCATCAAGCCAATGATGTGAATGTTTCCCAAATTCTTTCTGCAGTTATGTCTTTGTCTTGCGCAACTTTTACTGTGCGCCAGCCGTATTTTTTTGCGAGCTTGCGCAGTACCAGTTGGCACTTTGCGGAAATTGCCGAATTTGATTCGTGAATATGGCCCTTTTCTTGCGAGCTCAACTTGCGCTCCCCATCGAGAAAAATGGCAAAATCCTCTTGAACTAAAAATTTGTTCATAGCTTCAAGTTCTTTTTGATTTCCACCCTTCGCAGTCCCCCATCCAATACCGGTTCCCACATAATCTTCGGCGATTACAATGTTGCCCTGTGCGAGCATTTTTTTAAGTGTCGGTTCAAACTGAAATCGATTTAAAACAAACCACATCTGCAGTTCATACTCGCTAATGCTTTGAGCCTTGCCACCGCGCAAAATTTTATTTAAAAACTTGCCGCTCGGTGCGACTTCATAAATTGGATATTTTATATAAACGGCTTTTTTGCCAAGTTTATTTAGGCGTTCCACAAGCCGTTTGGCGTGAGTGGTTTTGCCAATATTATTAACTCCATAAATTGTAATAAATTTTCCTTTCATAGTTTTTTATTCATCCGGTTGAGCCAAATCCTCCGCGGCTTTTTTCTTTTATTCTATCCACTTCTTCCCATTCAAATTTGTCGATTCTAACAAAAATCCCCTGCGCTATTTTGTCTCCGCGTTTAACTTCCACGGACGCATCGGTAAAATTATAAACTTGAACTTTTATTTCATCCTCCGGACCGCAATAATCATGATCAATAACACCAATGCCGTGTGGCATAAGCAGACCTTTCTTGCGAGGAGTGGAAGACCTAAGCGAAACCATGAGCATATATCCGACAGGAACTTCGACTACGACGTTCCCAGGCACCATGCCGACCTTTTTGGCCTCAATTATGGTATCTTCACGCGCAACGAAATCAAAACCCACAGAACCGGCCGTTTCGTACTTTGGCAGGGGCAAAGAATCATCAACGCGTTTAATTTTGATCTTCATGCCGCAATATTACTAATAAATAAGAGGAATTGCACTAGTTTGTTGCGAGCTGTTGCCAGATTTGGGGCGTGAGTATACTTAACCCGGCCTTTTCTGTAAAATCACAGGTACATGGAAGAAACAGCACACAAAGTGCCGGATAAAATAGATCTAGCGGTGGGAGGGCAGGCTCTTATTGAGGGCGTTATGATGCGATCGCCGTCTTTTATTGCGATTGCTGTTAGGAAGCATGATGGATCCATAAAAGTTAAGAAAAATCCTTTTAAATCTATTACCGTAAAACATAAGCTGCTTGGTTTGCCTTTGGTTCGCGGGATTGTGAATTTGTTTGAAATGGTGATCGTTGGCATGAATGCTGTGAATTTTTCTGCGGAGGAATATGCGGAGGATTTTGATAAGGAAGATGAGGCGAAAACCGCCGAAGCTCCTAAACAAGAAACGAAAGTTACTCAAACAACCGAAAAAGATAAAAAGAAAACGTGGTTCGAAATAGCGGTTTTCGCCTTCTCTATCCTACTTTCCTTTGCCCTCGCAATTTTTCTTTTTAAATTTATTCCGCTATATTTCACCGAACTTTTGCGAAAACTTTTCCCATTCATAGAAAAATATTACATCGTTTTTAATCTTATTGATGGCCTGCTCCGCATCTCAATATTCATGCTCTACGTATTTACTCTTTCGCTATTTAAAACCTTTGCGCGACTTTTTGAATATCACGGCGCGGAACATATGGCTGTTCACACTTACGAAAAACATTTGCCGTTGGAAGTTGAACATGCAAAAAAACAATCCAGGCTTCATCCTCGCTGCGGCACAAGCTTTCTCCTCGTTATTTTCATCATCAGCATTGTGATTTACACTTTTGTTCCTCGCAATCCGATATTCTGGATGAACCTCGGCCAAAGACTGCTCGTTCTGCCTTTTATTGCAGCAGTTGGCTATGAAATCCTCAAGTGGAGCGCAAAACACATGCAAAGCATAGTTGTTAGAATCTTGGTTGCGCCGGGGCTCTGGTCCCAAAGACTTACGACAAAAAAACCTGACGACAAACAATTGGAAGTCGCGTTGGAAGCGTTAAAGGCAACGTTGCAATAAGTGTAATAATTTGGCATCTGACTGTGCTGCTTTTATTTGTGCCCGGGCATAGAGATGTGCGCGCGCACACTTTTCCCCGGACCGGTCCGGGGAAAAACGCAAAAAAAGCTTTCACCTAAGCCATCGCGAATAAAAAAAACGCCGTACTAGTACAGAAAACAATATTAAAAAATATCAAACTAAGGTTTTCAAAAGGCGAAGCGGAAATCGGCTACATTGTTTGTGCTCTGCAGTAAAACAACATCCTCTGATCTGTTCTCTGGTAACAAAACACAATGCACGGGGAGCATTGCACTCTCCAGCTACGCTTGCTTCATCCTGAGATTTAAGTTCCTGCCCATCAAAGACTTGAAGACCTGCGGCAGCTGGCACAAAAGACACACCATCTAAATGATGATAATAAGGGCAGATTTGTGATCTTTCTGTCATAGACAGTTGAGATTACTAAAACTATGCCGCAGTTCCAACATCCGCGAGTGTCTGAGTGACATCCAAATGAATACCGGGACCCATTGTGGAGGCAATAGAAATTGACTGGATGAAAATTCCCTTTGCGCCTGATGGTTTTGCGGAATTGATTGCTCTTACGAAAGTTTTTAGATTTTCCGCCAACTTATCTGCTTCAAAAGAAATCTTGCCGAAAATATTATGAACATTTGCGAGCTTATCCATTCTAAATTCAACTTTACCTTTGATAATTTCGCCAATTGTCTTTTCTACATCCATAGTAACCGTACCTGCCTTTGGATTTGGCATAAGACCTTTCTGACCAAGAGTTTTGGCAACTTTACCAAGGCTCTTCATCATATCCGGAGTTGCAACAGCAACATCGAAATCCAACCAGCCTTTTACGATTTTATCTACAAGTTCCTCTGCTCCGGCTTCGATTGCTCCAGCTCTCATGGCAGTTGCTTGCATAGCTTCCATTACGAAAGCAATAACGCGAACCTTTTTGCCTGTTCCGTTTGGCATAACAACAGTTCCGCGAAGCATTTGGTCTGCTTGTTTTGGATCAAGACCAAGTTTCATGTGAACCTCGCAAGAAGAATCAAACTTTGTAGTAGAAGTCTTCTTTAGCAAAGCTACAGCCTCATCAAGTGGATATAATTTATTATTGTCGACCAATTTCTTGGCTTCATTGTATTTTTTTCCGTGCGTTTTCATGAAATTTATAATTAGGGATTATTATTATTCCTCGACTGTTACGCCCATTGAACGTGCCGTACCGGCAACAATTTTCATTGCAGTTTCGACATCATTTGCATTCAAATCTGGCATTTTAGTTTCTGCAATTTGGCGGAGTTGCGCCTTCTTTAACACTCCAACCTTATTCTTATTTGGTTCACCGGAACCTTTTGGAATTCCGAGAGCTTTGCAAATCAAGAAAGAAGCTGGTGGAGTTTTTGTAATGAAGCTAAACGTACGATCTTCGTAAATGCTGATTTCTACCGGAACGATAGTGTCGCCCATTTTGGCCGTCTTATCGTTAAACTTTTTGCAGAAATCCTGAATCTGAACACCATGCTGACCAAGAGCAGGACCGATTGGAGGTGCTGGATTTGCTTTACCTGCTGCGATTTGCAGCTTTACAACTGTGAGAATTTTTTTAGCCATATAGAATTTTAATTGTTAGTGTCTAAAGCCTTATCGTTCCGCCATTGTGTTGAAGCTTACACTTTGACAGTACCTTAGGCCTGAGGAATTAAAAGCTGAATTAGTTTTTGGATTTCAGGGTGAAACGCTTTCACGTATGCGAACCCATAAATCATTCTACCTATTTTAACCGTGAGGAAAGCCTCGTCGGTCTTTTTTGCGTGATTGATATAAAAAGATCTATCTCCGTACCCATTCGTCTCATTGAGTGATAAATCTATATACGGTTTTGTCTTATTTTGCAAGAGGGTATACAGCTGAAGAGCCCTAATTTCGTCTCGAAGAGCTATCTCTGTAATGGAAGCAACAGGTGAACCACCCTGCTGAATTTCATAAAAACTCATCGCCTCTACAGGAAACTTGGTAATATCGAGTAATTGAAAGAGTTTCCCATCGAAGTGTTTTTCGTTAAGCAAACCTGTAAAACCGGCCTTGCTTATCATATCCTGCTTAATAACAGAAGATGCCGGAGGCGGAGTATAAGGTGTTTCTTCCACTTTTTGAGTATCCACGGCAACTTGGCTATTTGGAGTGTTTTGATCTGGAGTTTCTACCGTTTGTTTTGGAACTTGAGCCTGCTCACGAATCGCACTTTCTTGAGGCGACAATTTGTCGTTTTCCACATCATCACTCTGCAAAACGCTTGTCTCGGCCGAAACTCCATTACCAAAATAATCACGAGCAGCGAGATCTACCGTCACAGTAATGACAGAAACGACCAGGATTATCGTAAAAATCGTAAATTTATTCATTGGAATTTACTTCTTTTTAACCTGTGTGAAGTCCAACTCCACCGGAGTCTCACGTCCGAAGATAGTGATCATAACCTTAACTTTACCCTTTTCTTCATCAACATTATTTACGATGCCGTCGTAGTTAACGAACGGACCATCCAAAACGATAACGTTGTCTCCAATCTGGAAATCCACTTTGAACTTAGGTTCAATTGCGCCCATACGAGTCTTTACAACCTTCCATTCTTCTGCAGAAACCGGGACCGGAATAGTGCCGGAACCAACGAAACCTGTAACGTTTGGAGTATTACGAACAACATACCAAGAATCATCCGTTACAATCATATCTACCAACACATAACCTGGGAAAAGCTTTTTCTTTTCTTCTTTTGGTAAACCTTTCTTTATTACAATCTGACTTTCTTTTGGTACAACAACGTCGAAAATATAATCCTGCATTCCAGTTGATTCCATACGTTGAAGCAAAGCTTCGCGTACTGCATCTTCGTACCCGGAATAAGTGTGAACTACATACCAATGTCTACCTGTACCGGCTGCTTGTTTTGCCATATTAGTTTATTAATTAGGTTTTATAATTTTAATTATTGAGCCAAAGTTAACAGATAGGTGTATCCCCTATTTAAAGCAAAATCCACACCTGCTATTAATGCAGCTGCTACAAGTACAAAACTGACAACTAGAATACAAATATTCATTGCGCGTTTTTTTGTAGGCCATGTGGCTTTTCCAAGTTCGTGCCAGCTGCCTATGAAATATTGTGCAATTCTACTTTCGGATAGTTTTGACATATTGATTGTAAATTAAAAAAAGCGCTCCCGCGACTAAGGCAAAGTTACATTAAATTAATTTAACGTGCAAGGAGAAAATACCTATAAATTAGCACTCCCCAAAAGAATACTGCGGACTTGTCAAGCCAATTATTACAACATTGTTTGCGCCACAGCCCCCACAAGCTTCCTAAATCTGTTTTTTTAAGGTATAATATTAAGATTTAAAAACGAGGAGATATGGAAACAAAAACAAAAATCTTTTTCGAAATTTTCGCCGGAGCGCTAATCGCGTTTGCCGTGGCTAACCTTGGAATCATAGATTTTGCATTCGCATCACTCACCGCACCGCCACAGGGACTATGCGGTCCTTTCCCATGTCCAGAAGGAGATACAGGAGTTCAAATGGCTACCGGCCTTGTGGGAAGAGTGGTAGACAATGTCCGCTACATAATCGGCGCAATCGCAATTTTGCTGATTATAGTTTCCGGCATAAAACTTGTGATGTCTCAGGGAAACGAGGAAGTTTACAGCAAACAAGTATCTACAATTTTATATTCAATAGTCGGCCTTTTTATAATCGGTCTTGCCGGCGAAATAGCCAGCGTATTCGAAGTTGATCGCGGAGGATTTTTGAGTGATCCAAACGTATCACTGCAAAAGTCACAAGTGTTTAGCAGAACAGTAGAAATCGTAATGACTTTCATTAAATATATAATCGGCAGCGTGTCTGTGCTTTTTATTGTGCGCAACGGCCTTATTCTCATTACTTCAGGAGAAAAAGAAGAAGAACTTTCAAAAACAAAAAAGAATATTTTCTATGGATTCTTGGGCCTGATTATAATCATGATGGCCAATCCAATTATCAACAATATTTTCTTCAAAATCGACACGAGCAAATATCCTGGCACAAATCCTGTAAAGCCTGGAATTGACACTAAAGCGCTCATGCTCGAAGTAGCCGGCATAACAAATATTATCGCTGCAATTACCGGCCCTTTTGCAATTCTTTCTTTGGTAGTTGGCGGACTTATGTACATACTTGCCGGAGAGAATGACGAAAGGCTTGGTAAAGCCAAAAAAATCATTATTTGGTCCTTGGTTGGAATACTTCTGATCTATGGCGCTTTTGCAATAGTCAGCACGGTTATATTAAGAAAATTTGAAGGATTATGAAAAAGTTTCTCATACAATTTGTTATCGTTATATGCGCAATTGGCTTCACTCTGGGCATAAACGCAGTGGTGTTCGCAGCCAGCAATACGGGCGCTGATCCTGCAGCTCAATTGGAAGAAATTCTTGGACAAGGGAAAACGGGCCTTTCTAACTTTGACACCGGAATACACAAACTTTCTAGCACGGAACCAGGAGCAGATATAATTACGAGCGTACTTTTTAAAGTAATTGATTTTCTTAAATATTTAGTAGGCGCCGTTGCTGTACTTTTTGCGATGGTTACCGGCATTAAATTAATTGCTTCTGGCAAAAAAATAGACGAAGTTTCGGAAAAACAAAAAGAAAGTTTGAAATATATAATTTATGGACTCGTTTTGATAATTACCGCGGATGAACTTGTAACAAGAGTTTTCTTTGGCGACTACGGCGAATGTATTGCAAGCGTCTCTAATGTCAAAGAATGTGCACAGACCGGCGGAAGCCTTGTAAAAGGCATTTACAGCCTTGTGCTGGCACTTATGAGCACAATCGCAATTTTCTATTTTGTACTTTCTGCATTCAGGCTTGTAACTGCCTACGGAAACGAAGAAACAATTAAGCAAGAAAAACAAAGAATGATGATGTCCATCGTGGGATTACTTATTGCCGGACTTGGCGAATTCGTAGTTAAAAAAATTATATTCCCGGATTCCGGCACGAAAGGAATTGACGTTGCGGCAGCTCAAGACCTTGTTTATAACTTCACCAATTTCATTGCGGCATTCATTGGAGTCGCTGCATTTGGAATGATGTTTTATGGTGGCTGGCTTTATGTATCTTCATTTGGAAATGATGAAGCAACCGGCAAAGCTAAAAAAATCATAATCGGTGCAGTAATAGGAATTTTAATAGCACTCGCTGCGTTTGGGATCGTTAGGACAATAACGACTCTTTCGACTGGTCGGGAGGAAATGAACCTGCCAAGTGCTTTACCAGGCTTGCCGCAGACACCAAAATAGCGTATAATCTATAGATTTAAAAAACATGATGAAAAACACAAAAATCAAAAAAATAATTATCTCGGGATTATTGAGCCTTGCAGTGGCGGGTCTTTTTGGTTTTATACCTGCGGCCCATGCAGCCGACGATTGGTGTAGTGGGATTACAGATGGAATTGTGGATTGTGGAGGTGGTGATAGCAACGACGTGGTAAGTTTCGTTGGGTTCGAAGGTGGCTTAACCGCCCCAACCTGCGAAGGGCTCGATTCAACTTTAACTAAAGCAAAATCAGCGCGTGAATTTATCGTAAATACGGTCAATTTCGCATTGAGTTTCCTTGGCCTTATTGCAATGGTGATAATTATTTATGGCGGATTTTTGTATGTCACCGCCGCCGGAAATGAAGAGCAGTCCGGCAAGGGCAAAAAAGCCATTACATATGCGGCAGTGGGCATCGTTATAATTATTGCTTCATTTGCAATCGTTAATACTCTTTTGAGTTTTGGCGGAGGCGCCACGGATGGCTCAACAGGAAGCGGAACACTCCGTACTGCAGGCCAAGAAGGCACAAACATTGGCCAACAATCGATTTATAATTTTGGCGCAACGGAAGTAAATTCTTCATTGAGCACTTTTATTGCAGCATACAAAAATCTTTTGAATGTAAACGGTGCAATTAAAAAAATAAATACCGTACCTCAACCGGACAAAGAGACTGACAACAAAACTTATTTAAATGATTTATCCACGGCAATAAGCCAAATAAAAAATAATGCACCTTCGCTAAGCAAAACATACATGGCTTGCAGAAGCATTATTGACGGATGGATTTCTCAAATGTCGGTGAAAGATTTAACAGCTCAGGAATATAGAAATGGCCAATTGAAAGCTTCTTTCCTCCCGGAATTAAATAAAATTAAAGCGGCGAGCGATGAAGATTTTACAACCGTTATTAAAGATTTAACTGCAAAACTTACCAATGTTAAAAAAATCCTTGGCGATATTACGGACGCGCCATTGAGTAATTATACCGGCCGCAATTTCAACACGGATAAAAATATGCAGAAGGCGTTTGCCGGCATAGACATGACAAAACCTGTGAAAGAAGTTTTTGATGAAGCGATGAAAGATGTTGAAGCAGCCATCGCTCTAAAAGATGATCCGGAAAACGTTGGATTGGTTGTAAATGTGGCTCAATCACTTAACAGACTTTTCATCGTAGCGAAAAATATTGAATTTGTATTTGTGAGGGTAAAAGCCACAGTGCGCGAAGGTAATGCGCCACTTATAGTTGAATTAAACGGCCTGGATTCCCGTGATCCAACAGGCGACACAATTGCAGACGACAGATATGAATGGGATCCGGAAGGATCGTATAGCGAAGAATCCAATAAAAATAATACTGCAAAGGCGGATTGTAATACTCGCCAAAGTTCAGTAATTGTTTGTACATATAACCAGCCGGGCACTTATGTTGTGCGCTTGAAAGTAAAGAGTTCAGATCCTTCTCGCATTGCAACAGGCCAGGCATATTTACCAATTACAGTTTTGCCAAGCATTGCCAGAATTGCAATGAAGGCGACTGCCGGAGGCATTACGGAAGATCTTAGAAAATATGAACAAGATGCGGAAAATAAGAGCAAATGGAATCTTATTGTTGATAAATCAGAATTCCAAGTAACAACTTCCGAGGCAAAAACATCCGGAATTGCATTTGATGCTTCCCAGTCACAAGCCGGAAGCGGTGCCAATATTCAATCTTATGAATGGACATTTGGCGAAGGCAGCAGCCCGGAAAAAACTCCAACGGTAAAACATCAATATAGGACTGAAGGGAAATTCCCACTAAAATTGGAAGTTACCGACAGCGGCGGAAGAAAAGATCGCAAACTTGTGAACATAATAATCGCTTCCATAGCCGCAAGAATTCAATTAAATAAAACAATTGCCGAGCCGGATGAATTAATAGAGCTTGATGGCAGCATTTCCAAGAGCGACCGCGGATCCATATCTTCATACATCTGGAAAATAATGAAAGGTGATGAAGATGTAACTGCTCTGCAAAACCTGGTTTCGATTGTTGGAGATTCAAATTCTTCCGTATTCCGATTTAAATTAAAAACACCGGGAACATATTCGGTTTCGCTCGAGGTAAGCGATGGCTCCATGAGTGCCACGCGAACAGAAACAATTTCTATAAAATCTCGCAAACCACGTGCAAATTTTAGTGTAAGAGCTTGCCCGGAAGACTGCCCAAATCCTTCCACTCCAAATGTGATTGAGTTGGATGCGAGCACAAGTTACGATCCGGATAAAGATCCACTTATATATACGTGGCATATTTTTGGTGATACGGGCGACGAAATTACAGAAGGCACAATTTTCACGGAATTAAATGGCAATCCTATATATGGACCGGATGCCAAAAAAGTTAGCCTTAAATTTAATAAAGTCGGTAAATATAGAATCCAGATGGCATTGCAGGATGATTTGCCTGATGAATTGATGCAAACGGATATTAAAGAGAAAAATATTGAAATAAAATCAATTGTTGAAGCATATTGGGATGAGGATTTAAGTCCGGTATCTCAACTTACTGCAGGCAAAGCAACCTTTATGTTTAGCGGAAAAGCTACAAATGCCTCACTGTTAAAGTGGGATTTTGGAGATGGGTTTACTACAGATACAAGCGTGGACGCCTCTCAAGATGGGAATTTCTCGTTCTCTCATGATTACTCTACTGCTGGAACATTCCTTGTAAAACTTAGAGCAATCGCGGAAGACGGGAGCGGCGAAAATGAAATTTCAAAACGAGTTTATATTGCCAACGGAGACAGTCCTTTGGCGGCGATGGAAGTTTCTGTGAATGGCGTACCTTTTGTAATAGATGGAACACCGCTGGAAATTATCCGCAATAAAGTAATTAAATTTGATGCGAGCTATTCGCTTGATTCAAAAGGAAAAACAGGCGGGCTTAAATTCAGCTGGGACTTTGGTGACCAAAAGAAAAGCACAGGCGCAAAAGTTGAACATGCTTATGAAGATGTTTCTCCGGACGCACCTTTTACAGTTACTTTGACTGTGACGGAAAATGCCGATGCAACGAAGACAAGCCAAGCCACTTTTGAAGTTAGCGTTATAAGCAAAAAACCAATTGTGAATACGCTATCTATAGAGAGAAAAACAACCGGAGAAAAAACACCAGTGGATGTATTGCTTACAGCCGAAGGTGCCCAGGATCCGGACGGTAGAGTGGCAAATTACCAGTTCTGGTACTACGATCCTGCCGACAAAGAACAAAAACTCGCGGTAATAGACACACCAAGCGATCACGCGGTTTTGACAGTCGAAACAAATGGAGAAGAAAGCCAAGAACATGAATATTTCTTCTGCGTAAGCGTTACAGACAACGAAAACACGGTTTCGAGCTGTGAAGATTTGTTTGATGAAAGCGAGTTGCCAAAAATAAAAGTAAAGAATGGCCCAAATAAAGCTCCGGTAGCGGCGTTCTCTGTTGATCGCACAAATGTAAAAGTAAACGAAGATATAACTTTTACATCCAGCTCAAAAGATGAAGATGGCCGAATTGCACAATATATTTGGGACACGGAAGGCGATGGATTCCAAAACGACAATCCAACGGAACTTTCTACAATCACATATAAATATCCACGCAAGAGTCCACGCGGCGGATATAGAGTTAAATTAAAAATAATTGATGACAAAGGCGCAGCGGGATTTTCTAAAGAACAGGTAATAAATGTAGAAACAAAATCAACTCCGCCAGTGGCAAACTTTACTTATTTGGTTCAAGAAAACAGACAGGTAAAATTTATTGATTCATCCACATTCGACACAACAAATGGAGCAAAGCCTGCAAAATGGACGTGGGACTTTGATACATCTCAAGAATTTGGATGTACGGGCGATCCGCAAAATAAGCCAAAATATTGTAATGGCAATAAATCGGACGATGCGGATTCCACCGACCAAAATCCTATATATCCTTATACTACGAGCGGAACTTACCAAGTAAAACTTACAGTGGAAGATTCCGACGGCAATGTTTCCGAGCCAAAAACAGCACTTATTAATTTGATTGCCGGAATGTCCGGTGGCTCAAACGGAGCCTCCCCTACTGCAAATGTATTAAAAGCGGATTTGCGTACGGATCCAATGTTTAAATATGAAACAAAAGATGCCAGACAGTCAAAAGTTATTCATCTGCCTGCAAATTCAAATGGGCAAAATATAACTCTTTTCTGGGGCAGTTCAACCGGAGACATAAAAGAATACAAGATAGATAAAAATACATGGTGCGACAGCGATGGAAATGGCGGCTCAAACGGTAGAGCAGACGATGTTAATAATCCAACTTTGATTGGTGCAACTTGTTTAAGAGCTTCTACCGGAGAACCGGCAGACAATTGTTGGACAACGAATTACAGCAGATTTGCCAAAACTGGAAATCAAAAAGGACCTGGCAATTTTACGACCA
>JBAYHN010000021.1:0-18962 GCA_041666125.1 Candidatus Altimarinota bacterium
CAGCTCTTCCAGAAGATGGACCGGAAATTTTCGGAGTAATAATTGCTTCTTTAGCTGGCAGCGTTGGAGTTAGATTTTTCCGAAGGAAGCGCGGGAAATAAATATGGAGGGGCGTGAATAAATCCTGTTTTTTACTGTGCCCTTAAGTGTTACAATACTCGTTGATTTTATGGTGCAAGCTTATCTCGCACAATTCATTTCTATTCTCACTCAGTTGCTGATTTTTGCAATCTTTGCGCGAGTTGTTTTGTCTTGGCTTAGGGTTTCTCCGCGCGGTGTTTTATTTTCCATAATTGTTGAGTCCACAGAGCCGATTCTTGGCTTTTTTAGGCGTTTAATTCCACCAATCGGTGGGGTTTTGGATATTTCTCCCATTCTCGCGTTTTTCGTTTTGGATATTCTTAGAAGTATTCTTGTAGGATTTTTAACATGAAGATTTACAACACATTTTCGAAGAAAAAAGAAAAATTTGTGCCAATTAAAAAAGGTGAGGTTTCGATGTATGTTTGCGGGCCGACTGTGTATGACGTGGCTCATCTTGGTCATGGGCGTGCAGCCGTTTCGATGGATTTAATAAGACGTTATTTGGAATATAAAGGCTTTAAAGTCACATTTGTTAGCAATATTACGGATGTTGATGACAAAATAATTAAGCGTGCAGCACAGGCCGGAATAAGCGAAAAAGAGTTGGCCGAGAAAATTATTCCGGAATATGAAAAGGATTATGCGGCGCTGAATGTTTTACCTCCGACAAATAGGCCGCTTGCCACGCAGTATATAAAAGAAATGGTTAAGCTTGTGGAAACTTTAATGGAAAAGGGTTTTGCGTACAAAACTTCGGATGGTGTGTATTTTGAAGTCTCCAAGTTTAAAGAATATGGAAAATTGTCCGGGCAAAAACTCGATGAGCTGCAGTCCGGTGCGCGCATTGCTGTTGATGATAAGAAAAAGAGTCCGTTAGATTTTGCCTTGTGGAAGGCTACAAAAGAAGGAGAACCTTCGTGGGATGGTCCGCTTGGCGTTTCCGGCAGACCCGGTTGGCATATTGAATGTAGTGCGATGAGCAAAACACTGCTTGGCGAAACTTTTGATATTCATGGAGGTGGTGCGGATTTGATATTCCCCCACCACGAATGTGAAATTGCGCAGAGTGAAGCGGCAAATGGCAAACAGTTCGTGCGTTTTTGGGTTCACAACGGTCATGTGATGGTAAATAGCGAAAAAATGTCCAAGTCGCTTGGAAATTTTACGACTTTGCAGGAAATCTTTAAGAAATATAATCCCCTGATTGTGCGATATTTGCTTATTTCTACGCATTACAGGCAACCGCTCAATTTTACTCCGGAGGTGCTAGATCAGGCTAAAAATTCATTGCAGAGAATTCATGATTTTGCCCGTGGGTTGAAGAATGGATATGAGAATTTGCCGGAAGAAATTGATGGTAAAAAGAAAACTGTTGATGCAAATCATGAGAAAAAAGATTTTGAAGAGATGATGGATAATGATTTTGAAGTTTCCGGAGCTTTATCGATTGTTTTTAATCTTATAAATAGCGTAAATGGTCTCAAGTCGACGGGTAAATTAACAAAAAAAGACGTAGACGAAGCTGATAAGTTTTTACAGGACATCGATGCGGTTTTGGGATTGATTTTTGTGAAAGAAAAAGCGCTGCCTGCGGACGTCGAGGCTTTAATAGCCGCGCGCAACGAAGCCCGCAATAACCGCGAATTTAAGCGCTCGGATGAGATTCGCGCAGAGCTTGAAAGCAAGGGGATAATACTTGAGGACACAAAAAACGGTACTACTTGGAAGCATTCACTTTAATTTATGATTAAACAATTTCTAAAGAGAATAATTTTTGACAGGCGTGAAGAAATTCCATTTATGATTTTCTTCTCGTTTTTGGTCACATTCGCGATTGCTCGTACTGTGTCTTATTCAATTTACTTCGATATAGTTCCGGATTTTTTATTTTTTGTAAAAACAATTTATATAAAAGGTAATCACATTCATCATTTTAATTTTGGAATAATCCTTATTTCTTTGGCGGGATTTTTTAGTCTAACCGATACTGTGCGCAAACATGTAAGGTCCATTGCGCTTTTGTATGGCGTAGGATTGGCTTTAATCATGGATGAATTCGGTTTGCTTGTAACTCTAAATCAAGATGTTTATTGGGGCCGCAGAAGTTTTGATGCGATTATAATTACCGGATTGATATTGCTGAATATCGTTTATTTTAAAGGTTTCTGGATGGTTATGGGTCGCAGATTTAAAAAGATTTTGAAATTTTTTAAGGGTTTCAGAAAGGCCTTCGAAATAAAGAAATAGGTTTTGAACTTTATTGTTTAATTAGGCCATCGGCGATCTGCCAAACGTCTCCGGCGCCCATGGTAATAATAACGCCGAAATTATGAGTTTCTTTCTTTGTATATTCTAAAGTTTTTGCCAAGCCGTCCCCAAAAACCGCGATTTTGCGATTTTTGTTAATCTCTTCCACAAGGTGCTCGGGCGAAACGGAGGCAACGTCTTTTTCTGAATCTCTAGCTCTGTAAATGTTTGGGATAATCACCTTATCCGCCTGTTCAAAGCAAGTGCCAAAGTCTTTTAATAGCGATCTGGTGCGGCTGTATTGATGAGGCTGGAAAATAACGCACACTTTTGCCTTTGGAAATTTCTCGCGCACTGCCTCAAGCGTTGCTCTTATTTCTGTTGGATGATGAGCGTAATCGTCAATTATTACCGTTTTGCCGATGTGCCCTTTGATTTCAAACCTTCTAAATGCTCCACGGTAAGCATTTAAACTCTTTAAAATGTTTTTAGGTGTAATTCCAAAATGAATTCCAAGTGCTATGGCTGCCAAGGCATTTATCCTATTATGTTCGCCCGGAATTTGCAGATCAAATTCACCTATTTTCTGGCCATTATTTATTATCTCATTTTTATTCAAAAAATAGTCTGTTGATGGTTGTGTGTTGCTATATGTAAAAAGATTTGCCCGATTTAAATGTTTCTTTAACAAGTTTTGCAGCAGCTTATCGCTTGAATCACTATTCAAATTTGCGAACATAAAGCCATCTTTTGGCAGTTTCTGTGCAAACTCATCAAATGCGCTCATGTAATCTTCAAAGTTTTTGTAATAATCCAAGTGATCTGGTTCAAGGTTATTTAAAATAATTATTTTTGGCTGATAATTCAAAAAAGCGCGCATATATTCGCATGCTTCCAGTACGAGGATTTTGCTTTTACCAATGCGAAAATTTGAATTTCCAAGCTCGTGAATTTTTGTGCCAATAATTACCGTTGGGTCAAAACCGTTTTCGATCAGCATTTTGGAAACCATTGCAGTTATTGTGGATTTCCCATGTGTGCCACAAATTGCAATTGTATAAAATTTGCGTGTTAATTCCCCTACTGCCTGCGGATAAGTCAAAATCGGGATTTTTAGTTTGTGAGCCATTTTTATTTCCGGATTTGAGTCCGGAATTGCAAGTGAACGCACCACTAAGTCCACATTTTTATCTATATTTTTCTCATTATGGCCAATTAAAACTTTTGCGCCTGCATTCTCTAAATGTTTAGTTAGAGCCGATTCTTCGGTGTCGCTGCCACTTATTCTTTTCCCACTATTTAAAAGTATCTGGGCAAGTGCGCTTACGCCAATTCCGCCAATCCCTACGAAATGAATTTTCTTACTCTTCTCTAGGAAATTTGTTTCCATGTCTATATTGTAATCTGTTATACTGACGGAGTGAATAGCTTAAGTTTAACAATTATTTATTCGGTAATTGCAGGGTCTGCCACTTTTGTGGGTCTTTTTCTGGTTTTACGCTTTAAGGAATGGACAAAAAAGCACTCTATCTATCTTATAAGTGCTGCGGCCGGGGTACTCATGACGACCGCTTTTTTTCACCTTTTGCCTGAGGCTATAGAGTTGGCGGCAGATTCACTTAGCATGTTTTCGTCGCCTTATTTCTTTGTTTTGCTAGGCTTTGGGGTGCTTTATATAACTGAGCAAGTGATTGTTATTCATTCCTGCGCCGAAGAAGATTGCGAAAATCACAGCTTTGGTATCATTCCCGCTATTGGAATAGGAATTCATTCACTTATGGATGGAGTTGTTATAGGTGTTGGGTTTGAAGTTAGCAATACGATTGGTATTTTGACCGCTATGGCTGTTATTTTGCATGAATTGCCGGAAGGAATATTTACTTTTGGTATTCTTGTACATTCTCATCTTTCAATTAAAAAATCGATTATTTATACATCTCTTGTTGCCTTGGCAACTCCCGTTGGTGCGATAATTTCTTATTTTGCGATCAAGAGCATCGAACCACTATTCCTTGGTAATATGCTCGCGTTTGCAGCAGGAACCTTCATTTATATTGCAGCATCGGATTTGATTCCACAAACTCATAAAGTTTCAAGAAAGGCCAATGTCCCATTCGTATTGGCCGGAAGCGTTTTTATAATGATTATTGCAACCTTTTTGGGGCATTAATATGATGAACGGTCCACATATTTCGCGCACAACTAAGTTTGTATTAATAGCAGAATTTATTCTTTTGTCTTATATGCTGTATGTGTTAAGCACGTCACTTTATAAGAGTTATCAGGTGGATAAATTCATAGCAACCGCCGAAGAGGAAAATGTAAAACTGGAACACTCAAATTCACTTTTGATTGAGGATTATGAGTACTACAGGTCTGATGCTTATAAGGAAAAAATAGCCAAGCAGAATTTTGGGCTAATCCGTCCTGGCGAGGAAGTTATAATTCTTGCGAAGGACACTACCAGCATTTTTTCTCCCGAACAAAAAGCCGATGAAATTTCCAAGCAGTATTACAGCGGCATGAGCAATGCTCACAAGTGGTTTTTGTTTTTCTTTGATAAGGAAAGGTTCTCGAATTAAAATTTGGTGTCAGAGGCCGGGATCGAACCGGCGACCTTGGGCTTATGAGTCCCACGCTCTAACCAGCTGAGCTACTCTGACAAATGCCTGGCCCATTATACCTTAAATGTTTTTACTTTGACCATATTTTAATATAAACTCCTATTTGCGGGGTGGAGCAGAGGCAGCTCGCAAGGCTCATAACCTTGAGGCCGTGGGTTCGAGTCCCACCCCCGCAACCAAGAATTTAACCCCAAAATTATATGAAGAAAGTGTTTCTGTTCGTGTTTTTGTTGTTACTTGCCGGATGTGCGCAGACAGTTACTCCCTCTACCACTACAACCACAACTACAACTACAACTACCGTACCTGTAGCTGATCAGCTCACGCAATCGGAAAACAACCAACCCGAAAAAGTTATTGATCTAAACATTTATAAAAAGTGGAAGTTACCACAACGCGTAGTTAGTGCTAATCAGTCATATTTTAAGGACTCGGGAGTAAGTGACTGCATCGGACTTGAAAATGGTTTTGTTGATGGTGGAGATTTGTTAAGTACCTTAATAATTGACTCTGATGCAAGGAAGCTAATGAATTTGAAGGCTTATTCAAGCGAATATGTGCTTAAACTGGAGAATGCAGTAGTTAAAGCGACTCATGAAAAATATAGTTCTGATTTATATGCGTTTAGCGTCTGTCATTTGAGCGACAATGTGGACATCGTTGCAGGAATTTTGTGGCCAACGGGCAAATCTTCTACAGATTCCAGTTTTGGTGAAAGAAAAATTTTGGTTCTTGTAAATAATTCTTCGCCGGTCTTTTTTGAAAATGTTTCAACACTTAACAAGACCGCTACCGGTGCGGGAGTTATGCCATGTAGCGCGACGCTTAGTGCTAATCAAAATGTTTTATGGAGTTGCTTCACAGGGCTCCACTTTAATGGAAGTCAGGTTGATGGCTCAAAGATGACTGAATGGACATTATCTCTTATTGGGGGAATCCCGTTGAAAAGAGATTATGTTGATTGGAATTAAATCAGCATGCGTATTAACGCGACTCAATATATCTCTGCAGAATGATCAGCGCAGCAATGGCGTCATCTCCACCTTTTTTGCGTCTGTCCGCACGGAAAGGAATTTTAGAAAGCGCTTCTTGAGTACTTCCAAATTCATCCACATACGATATTGGCAGCATAAAGAGCCGCGCCAATTTTTCGCCTAACTTTCTTATTTTTAACGAACCTCCGGTCTCTTCATTGTCTTCGCCAAGAGGAACCCCTATAACAATTAAAGAAATCCCCTCTTCTTTTACTATTTTTCTGAGTCGTTCGATAATTTTATTTTGCGAAACAACCAAAATGCTTTCCCTCGGGAAAGCCATTTGTTGTGATTCGTCACTCACGGCATAACCAACCCGTTTTGAGCCGATATCAAGAGCAAGAATTTTTCCCATAGCTTTATTTGCGTTCTACCACTTCGATTTGCAAACCGGTTTCTACTCCTTCGCCAAGGCTTATCTTAATGTCGTATGTTCCAACCGCCTTGATCTGTTTTGGAATAATAATCGCTTCGGCTGGTATTTCTACATTGAATTGAGCCTTTACTGCATTAGCAATGTCTCCGCCTTTAACACCTCCGTAAAGAGTGCCTTGCTTTGTAATTTTCTTCTCTACCTTAACTTTAATGCCCTCAAATCTGCGTTTCATCTCTTCCAATTGGCCTTTTAATTGTTCTTTTTCAATCAACATCTGCTTGCGTTTTTCTTCCCAAATTTTAACAACAGCCTCAGTTGCAATTACTGCCTTTTTTCGTGGTTGCAAAAAATTGCGGAAATATCCGTCTTTCACATTTTTTGTTTCGCCTTTAGCGGCAACTCCTTGTACTGAATCTAAAAATATTACTTTCATATTGTTGATGTTATGGATTTGATTACTATTTAGTTGTAGTGGTTTCCTCTACTACAGGTTCCGCAGGTTCTTCCGTTTTTGGTTCCTGTGTTAGATAGGGCATTATAGACAGCCTGTCGCTGTGGAAATCCAGACTGTTTGCCCCAAAAGGGATAGTAGCCTTTGGAAGCGCATAGAAGTATACCGGGGTTGAGATAAAAACAACAGGGATTTCTTCAGAAATAACCCTCGAGAGTTCCGAGAGCAGTTTTTCCTTATCTTTTGGGGTAGGTTCCTTCCTGATGGCTTCTGTTAGGCCATCTGTCCTAAAACTCTTAAAATTAGAGAAATTGAGCCCCAATGCGTTGGCCTGAGAGGAATGAAGGAGTGGATAGGCATCGCGGTTATAGCCCATGTTCTGCTTCATTAGGAGCATGCTGTAACGTCGTTCGTTGATCTGTTTTATAAGTTCTTCGCCTTCGGCTACTTGAACAATCACTTCTATGCCGGCTTCTTTTAATTGTTTTTTAATTTCATTTGCCAGGTCTTCCGGTATTTTTGACATCGAAAGAAGTGTAAAAGTTACTTTTTCTCCTTTGTCATTTGCCCTCATCCCATCTGCGCCTTTTTTAAATCCAATATCTTCCAGAATTTTCTCTCCCGCCACTTTGTCTACTGCAAAAGTTGTATCATCTTTGTGGTCTGCAAGGTCTATGGAATCAACTCGCTGCTCTCCTGCGAAAATAAATTTACTTTTATCTAAAATCATCGCAATTGCTTTTCTTATTTTCTTTTCCTTTAAAATTGGATGATCCGTATTGAAGTAAAGAGCGGTAAATTGGTTTAAAGTGTATGGATATAGCGTAAATTTTGCGTTTGTTGCGAGTGATTTAGCATTTTCACCGCCGGAATTTATTTTGCTCATGGAGTTCATAAATCCCGCATCTTCAGTAAGGGCATTTTCATTGTTATATGTAAAAAATCTTATTTTTGGTATGGCTGGCTTTGTGTCGTAATACTTATCAAATTCCACCAAGTCTACATAATCACCATTGGAATCCAAGTTCACAGAGCTTACTTTGTATGGACCGGTTCCAATTGGTTTTAGATTAAATGTGGACTTTTCCAGATCTACAATTGGCGTTCCTTCCAAAAGATGTTTTGGCAAAATTCCAACAACGAGATTTGAGACAAAATATGAATTAGGCTTTTTAAGTGTGAATTCAACTGTGCTTTCTGCAGTTTTCTTCACTTCTATCCCATCAAAAGAATTTTTTAAAATTGAATTTTTAAAGCCCGGATCTTGAATCACATCTTTAAATGTAAAAACAACGTCGTCTGTAGTAAAAGGCTTTTCGTCGTGCCACAAAACGTCATTTCTAAGCTTAAAAGTATATTTTAGACCGTTTGAACTTCTGTCTACGCTTTCGGCCAAATCGGTATAGAAATTTCTTTTTTGTGGATCATATTTCATAAGTCCGGAAAAAATCATTTCGGACATATCGCGATCAGCATCATTAAAATCAGCAAAAAGAGGGTTTAAAATCTTTATTTTTCCTACAAATCCTTCCGCAAACACACCTTTTTCGTTTTTCGTAACAAATTTAAAATTGGAAAAAAGAAGCTGTCCAACCGAAACAAGTAATATTGCGACAAGCAAACTTATCAAAAACTTCTCCCCGGCCTGCATGTAAGAGAAAATCCTAAGGAGCTTCTTTAATGGGGTCATTTTACTTATTTAACGAATATGAAAGCCAGAGAAGTCAGTATGAATAATACGGACATTACTGCAGTAAATATGAAAAGAATCTTATCTATTCCGCGTTTGCTCCTGTAAAATTCGCCACCGCCGCCCATAGTTGCAGAAAGTCCAACGCCTTTGTCTTGAATTAAAATGCTCAGAACAAGCAATATTGATACAACTACCTGGAAGATGATTAGAGCTGATTTCATGGTTATTTGTTGCTAATAATTAAATGTTCCACCCAGTTAATGAGGCCGAATGCCAGGCCGGCAACCAGATAAGTGGCCAGACCTCGAACCTCAAAAGTAACTCCCTTGACCACTATGGTATCTATAATTACCTTAAAAATCCAGAAAATTATGCCATTTAAGATTATAAGTGAAAGTCCAAGGGTAATTATCTGAAGTGGAAAGGTCAAAAGTTTGAGGATTGGTTTGACGATTGAGTTTAAAATTCCCATTACAAGGCCGCCTAGTACAAAGAATTTTAGGCCACCGGTATATGTTAGGTCTTGTGGCATGAAATATATGACGCCGTATAGGGCTGCGCCATTAAGGATGATGCCAATTAGGATTTTCTTTAACACGCGCAAAATTATACCATATTGGCTTTGTTTTTTTGAGGATTTTTAAGAGAGTGTTATTTTCTTACGCCAAGCTTTACCTTTTTGCCGTCGATTTCCAGTTCGTCCTCTGCGTCCCACTCAAAATCCCCTCCTTCTTGAATTTCGATGGCGAGAGTTTCACGTTGAATGAAGTCGGCAAAGCGGGTTACTGCTTCTTGAATTTCTTTTGGCGCGTCTATGTAGACGTAGATGCGGTCGGAAATGCCGAAGTCTGCTTTTTTGCGTAGTTCTTGAACAAAGCGGACGATGTCGCGAACGTAGCCTTCTTCCAGTAATTCTTGGGTAATCTTTGTGTCTAGGCTTACCAAGATTCCGTCTTCGCTTTCCACGTCAAAGCCTTCGCTACCTTTATAGCCAACCTGGACTTCTTCTGCAGTTAGGGTGAACTGAGCTTTTCCTTCTTTTGGCAAAACTATCGAGCCGTCAGATTCAATTCTAAAATCTCCCTTCTTTGTAAGCTCTATGATCTTTTGAGTTTGCGGTCCGAATTTTGGCCCTATTTTTCTGGAATCCGCAGTTATGCAAATGGTCGCGATTTTTCCTTCTTTTTCAAATTGAATATCTTTTACATTTAGTTCTTCCAATATTACATCGCGGTAAGCTTCCACAAGTTTTTGTGGCACTTCTTTTGGTAGCGCAAGTAATAATGTGGCGAGTGGTTGGCGCACTTTAATATTATTTTTCGAGCGTAGTTTTAGTGCCAAAGAAACTATTGTTCTTACGGCGCGAATTTCTCTATTTAATTCTTGTTTGATTAATTTTTTATTTAAAGTTGGCCAGTCGGTAAGATGAACCGAAACTTCGCCGGTTAGATTTTTATAAATTGTGTCGGCGACGAATGGCATAAATGGAGCTAGCAATTTGGTGAATGTAACTAGCACTGTGTGAAGCGTTGCATATGCATTTGATTTGTCGCTGTCGCTTTCGCTTTTCCAAAATCTTCTGCGGCTTCTGCGCACGTACCAGTTTGAAAGATTATCTACGAAAGCCATCATTGGTCGCGTGGATTTTGTGAGGTTATATTCTTCCATATTAAATGTTACTTCTTCCACCAATGCGTTTAATTCCGAGAGTATCCATTCGTCGAGTTTATTTGTGGATTTGTCTACTTTGTCTACCGGTGTCCACCCGTCGATATTGGCGTAGGTAACAAAGAAACTGTATGTGTTCCAAAGTGTGAGCGTAAATTTCTTCACAAGTTCTTCCACGTGCTTTTCGGAGAATCTTACGTCCTCTGCAAGTGGTGCCGTTGATGTGTAAAGAAAGAATCTGGTTGAATCAACTCCATGATTTTCGAAGAGTGCCGATGGGTCCGGATAATTTTTCTTTCGCTTGGAAAGTTTCTCGCCATTTGCGGCTAATAAAATTCCATTTACTATTACATTTTTGAATGCCGGTTTGTCGAATAAAGTTGTGGCCAAAACGTGGAGCGTATAAAACCAACCGCGAGTTTGATCCAGTCCTTCCGCTATAAAATTTGCCGGAAAATTATCTTCAAATTCTTTTTTATTTTCAAATGGATAGTGGAGTTGTGCATACGGCATGGATCCACTTTCGAACCAGCAATCCATCACTTCCGAAATTCGTTTCATGTGTTTGCCGCAGTCGTCGCATACCAATTCTATGTCGTCAATGTATGGTTTATGTAGATCGAGCTCCCCTTCTCTTTGTGGGAGTTTTTTGCCGATTGAATTTTCGCCAAGTTCTTTAACGGAACCTACGCATTTTTGCTTTCCGCATTCACACTGCCAAACAGGAATTGGGCATCCCCAGAACCTGTTGCGGGAAATATTCCAGTCGCGGGCGCCTTCTAGCCATTTGCCAAATCTTCCTTGTTGAATGTGGTCCGGAACCCAGTGGATCTTCTTGTTGTTCTTGAGCATTTTCTCCTTTATGTCGGTAACGCGAATGAACCACGCACGTGTGGAATAATTCAAGAGTCGCGTGTCACAGCGCCAGCAATGAGGATAGCTGTGTTTGAAATTCTTAGATGCAAAAAGTTTTTCTTCTGTTTTTAAGTAATCTTTTATGTTTACATTTATACTTTGATCGTAAGCAGCTTTGCCTGCCCATGGCCCAACTTCTGGCTTAAATGTACCGTCCATTTTTACGTGACAAATAGGGTCTACCTTCTCTCTTTGGCCTATTTTAAGGTCATCTTCGCCGAAAGCAGGTGCAATGTGAACAACGCCGGTGCCATCTTCTACTGTAACGAAATCGGCTAACAAAACTCGATAACAGTCCGTTCGGTCTTTGTAGAATGGGAAAAGTGGCTCGTAATGGGTGCCTGCGAGGTCTTTAATATTAATTTGTTCCACTTTGTAATTGCTCTGTTCGCTATCTGGTTCAGGTGAACTAACTTCTGAAAGAACGGCTTCAACACGATTTTTTGCAAGAATGAATTTTTCTCCTTCTGATTCAACAAGAACATATTCAATTTCCGGATTCATCGCCAAAAACATATTTCCCGGAAGCGTCCATGGAGTTGTAGTCCAAGCCAAAACAAACGCGCCCTTGTATTTGCCTTCCAGAAGTTTGAACTTTAAAGTTACCGAAGTGTCCGTAACGTCTTTATATCCTTGAGTCACTTCGAAATTGGAAAGCGGAGTCTCGCATCGTGGGCAAATATGCATGCTCTTAAAGCCTTCATAAACCATACCCTTCTCCCAAATGCTTTTAAAAACCCACCATATGGATTCCATGTAGTTATTCTGCAGAGTTGCGTAGCTATTGCCAAAATCCACCCAGCGGCCAATGCGTTTTAAAAGTTTTTCCCACTCAGCCGTGTAGCGAAAAACGCTTTTTCGGCATTGTGAATTAAATTCTGCCACTCCCATTTTTTCTATATCTTTGCGGCCGGTAAGCTTTAATTCTTTCTCGATTTCGTATTCCACAGGAAGTCCGTGGCAATCCCAGCCGTTAACGCGCGGCACGTAGTAGCCGCGCATCGTCCAATAACGAGTTACCGCGTCTTTGAGTGCATTAGCCAAAATGTGGCCATAATGAGGCAATCCATTGGCAAATGGAGGTCCATCAAAAAACACATATTTCTCTCCATTTTTGCGATTTTCCAAGGATTTTTCAAAAATTTTCTCACGTTCCCAAAACTCCAGCATTTCATGTTCCATTTTTGGAAGGCTTTTTCTTGCGTCTACCGGATTGAAAGATGGCTTTTTCATAATTTTTTAAAATTAAAAAATCCTTGATATTTACAAGGATCCTTGTGTTCAAGGACGGTACCACCTTGCTTCTCCAGCTTCCGATGCTGTGATCGGTAACCGGGGCTCTTAATCTGCGTTTTTAACGCGGTCTACCGCGGGAAATTCTACTTTTACAACCTGTAAAGGCGGTAATTTCTTTTTCCTCTGGTCCTTAGCGGAATGAAAGATTGATATATCCCTCATTGGCAAAATGCCATCCAGATTTCTTGGTAAGATTATACCTATTAGTTTTTTATTGTCTAGATATTGACATAACTTGGATTTTAACATTAATATGTCGTTCGTAAAATCTTAACCTAATACTATATGAAAGAAGGTTGTAATGGAGACTTTAGCCCTGAAATATGTCCAAAATGCAAAATAGATCCATTGGATTGTCCTTTGGCCTCAGAAGACGGTTCAATTGCTCCAACTCTGACTCCAACTCTGAGGGGTGTCTCTGAAGAGGAGTTAAATGCTCTAATTTCTGACGTTGATGCTACTACTATCCAAGATATTGATCCAAATACTGATAGGTTGATTCAAGAGCTTGTTGAAGGTACAAATAGCTTTATAAGTGCGGCGCAACGAGTATATGGAGGACAAAAATTTGATGGACCTTCTTCTGTGGCAGTTCGCCAAACTCAAGAGGAGCTTGATCAAACTTTAGGTGCACCAGATTCTAAACCAAAAGCTAATTAAACTCTTTTTAACTCCGGATCCGAAAATATTTTACTTTCCTGAGGGAAAACTTGCCCCTGATATTTGGAGGTCTTCTTTGTAGAATAAGGCACAATTGCCTTTGAGCTCATCGGTTCGAAAGCAAGTTGGCAAACGCGCATGCCCGGGTAAAGCGCAACCGGCATTCTGTTAATATTTGTAATTTCCAGCGTAATTGTCCCTTCAAATCCCGCATCAATAAATCCTGCGGTTGAATGAATAATGATTCCAAGCCTGCCAAGAGAGCTGCGGCCTTCCACGCGTGCCACCAAATCATCAGCGAGCTTAATTTTCTCCATAGTTACTCCCAAAATAAATTCGCCTGGCTGAACTATAAAAGACTCCCCTTCTTTGGTTTCTACCAAACTCGTCACTTCTTTAAAACTCTCTGGATTTTTTGGATCCAAAATCGCCTGTTTTGAATGATTGAAAATCCTAAAAAACTTTCCAAGTCGCAAGTCGGCAGAAGAGGCGTTTATGTTTGATATATGCCCATTATCCGGTGATTCGATAACTATTTCACCTGTCTCTATTTTCTTATAAATGTCGCGATCCGAAAGTATCATAAATTTGTTGTGTCAATTTCCAATTTTTTACAGATTGCCATTAAAATTCTTTCCATTTTATCCATCCTTGCTTCGAGATTGGTGAGCCTTCCATCAAAATTATTTAGTTTTAATTGAATGTCCAAAAACTTGTCATCCATTCTCCTCATCTGTGCAGCCTGGCAAAGTTGTTCCAATTCCGAGTCATGGACAACTTTGGCTATGTAATCCAATTTGTCGTGACTTATTCTGAGTTCTGAAATTTGTTGTGTAACCATATCTAGGTCTATTTGAAGGGCGTAAAGTTGCTTTGCCATTAGGCTAGGAGTTAAAAAATATACTCGTAACCCTAGCATAGCGAGATTAAATTTTTCTAAACTTTTTATTAAAAATTTCTAAACCTTGAGCTTGTAATTTTCCACCAACTTTTGCGCAAGGCCAGTATAATTTCCGGGAGTGAGCGAAAGCAACCTCTTCTTGTCTCCTTCCGGAATTTTGAGTTGCTTAACGAATGCTGATATTTCCTTGTCCGTTAATTTCTTTCCGCGACTCAATTCTTTGAGTTTTTCATAAGCGCCTTCGATCTTGTTTTTTCGCAGAACTGTTTGAATTGGCTCTGTTAAAACTTCCCAGTTGTCATTTAAATCTTCGGCCAATTTGTCTTCATTAATTTCCACCTTCTGCAGGCCGTTCATTAGGCTTTTGTAAGCCAAAACACTGTAACCAAAGGCTGAACCTATGTTGCGTTCCACAGTCGAATCTGACAAATCTCTCTGCATGCGTGAAATCGGCAATTTTTCCGCCATGTGGCGAAGCAGTGCATTTGCAACGCCCAAATTTCCCTCTGCATTTTCAAAATCAATTGGATTTACTTTGTGTGGCATTGTAGAAGAACCAACTTCTCCTGCTTTTACCCTCTGTTTGAAATATTTCATCGCAATATACATCCAGAAATCGCGAGAAAGATCGATTAAAATTGTATTTATGCGTGCAACTGCATCAAAAAGTTCCGCCATTGTGTCGTGTGGCTCAATTTGCGTTGTGTATGGGTTTGGTTGTAGGCCAAGGTAAGCGAGAAATCTGTGAGAAACGCTATTCCAATCAACTTCCGGATATGCAACCAAATGCGCATTGAAATTTCCAACCGCGCCATTGATTTTTCCTGTGTGTTCGACTCTCTTTAAAATTTCAATTTGCTTTTCTAGTCTGGCGACCACGTTTATTAATTCTTTTCCAACTGTTGTTGGGCTCGCAGGTTGGCCATGAGTGTGCGCCAACATCGGCACAGCTTTATATTTTTGTGCCATTTGATGAAGCGCAACCACAACGCCGGAAGTAACCGGCAAAAATTCCTTTGTGCAGAAATCTTTAATGATTAAAGCATAAGAAAGGTTATTAATGTCCTCGGAAGTGCAGCTAAAATGTATAAATTCGCCAAGTTCAAGAAGCGAAGGATAAGCCTTTAAATGCTCTTTGATGAAATATTCAACCGCTTTTACGTCGTGATTCGTCGTGGCCTCAAACTCTTTAACTCTTTTGGCATCCAAAACCTCAAAATCCGTAGAAAGGCTGCGCAAAATCTTGATTTCTGCATCTGTTAAAAGTCTTGTTCCATCCAGTTTTACCTCATTGCACAGAAAAATAAACCATTCCAATTCTACAAAAAGTCTGTAGCGAATAAGCGCATATTCAGAAAAATAAGTCTCCAAATGGCGCACTTTTTCGCGGTAACGGCCATCTAATGGTGAAATTGCGGTGAGTGTGTCTATCATGGAGTATAGAATAGTGAAATTCGGTGTTTTTCACAAGGAATATTCTGACAATCAATGTTTTTACTTGTGTCTAATTTCTTCTGGCATTAAACTGCCCTAAAAGGTGGTAAATTTTATATTTTTAACACAAAAAAAGTATGAGGAAAATTTCGGTTTTTGCCCTAGGTATTATTGCCATGGTGGCACTTAGTGGTTGTGGTAGCACCGGTTCCGTATCAATTGAACCAACAAATGTGCAACCCGGTATGAATGTTGCCGCTATTATTAGCGAAAATGGTGACATGAGGTTTTATAGCTTGGTATCTTTGGAGGAAGGTGGAACTTCTTTTGCCGTCAAGTTTATTAATGGCGATGAATATTCTATAGAAAAATCTGAAATTAAATATGTTGTTCCTGCTAAGCTTGATTTAAAAGTGGGAGATTCGGTTGTTGCTCCAAATTCATACACCTATGGAACTTTTATGCGTGGCAAGATTAAGGAGGTAAAATCAAACGCCTATGCCGTCACTTGGGATAATACTGCAAGCGGTCTTGCGGATGAGGATGTTGCGTTTGGCAGAATTCTTCCGGGAAATTTGGTAACTTACAAATGTACAGTAGAGCCATGTTTCTTAAAATAGAGGTATTCGTTAGCTAATAGTTAAGGGGAGCTTTATATTCTAAGGCTCCCCTTTTTTGTTTGTTTAAATGTGGTTATTTCGCGAGTATAATCGGCAATATATGGACGCGCTCGGTTTTATTAAGGAATTCCAGAAGCTTTATACCGGTTCACCACAGATTTCTCACTGGACCCGCCAGAGCGAAAATTGCGATTACGGAGACATAATTGTCGTCTCTAAGAATTCCTACATGTGTTTTTGGAGTTCTAATTTGGAAAACTGTCTTTATTGTTATGAATCTCGCAAAAATCTTGATTGCGCGGACTGCACCTTTTGCGAAGACTGCGAACTTTGTTACCAGTCCATAGATTGTGTGCGTTGTTATGGCTCAAATCATCTGCAGGACTGCAAGCAATGCAGAGATTGCTCTTTTTGCTATTACTGCACCGGCTGTAACGATTGTTTTGGATGCGCCGGCTTGCAGCGCAAGCAATACAATATTTTTAATGTGCAATATTCTAAAGATGAGTATTTAAAGCGAATTGCAGAGCTTAAAAAAACGCCCGAAGCCGAAATTCAAAAGCAATTTGAAGCCGTGCAGGTAAAAACGCCGCGGGTTTTTATGCATCAGATGGACAACCAGAATTGTTTTGGGGATTATCTTTTACACAGCAAAAACTGTTATTGGTGTTTTGACAGTTATTTATGTGAGGACAGTCTTTATATTTTTAATGCAAATTTGGAGAGAGGTACAAAAGACTGCGTGGACTGTGGCCCAATTGCAAATACTTTTGAGCGTTCTTATGATTTGGCTTATTGCGGCTATTTATTTGACTGCAAGCATTGTTATTGGTGTGATTATTTGAATGATTGTGATTGGTGCATAAACACGTGGAATGCAAATCACTGTTTTGGGTGTGTTTATATTAAGCATAAGGAATATTTGTTTTTGGATAAGCCGATTTCTAAAGAGGAATACAACAAAATCGTGCCGCGAATTAATGCGGAGCTCGCCAAAATGGGAATTATAGATTTATATGGATTGGTGAATTATAAGGTTTAAATTCACTGTCTCATATTCATTTCCACCGTGTCGCTTGGGCATACAAGTACGCCTTCCATGTCTGTGAAGACTTTGAGGTAGTATTTTGATTGTTCGTTGCGAACAAATGAGCTTGCGCTGCCAATTGCGCCAAGAATTCCGCCCTGCGCTTTTAATTGATCCTCTGTGCTTTGTGCAATTTGTATTGGTAGGGAGAAATCTATGCTCCTTGTTTCTCCGGCTTTCATGTCGAAAGATTCGTTTAATGTCTTAATGCCCATTTCTAAGTTCTTTTGCACAGGTCCGTTTGCGCTATTTATGCTCCATTCTTTTTGCATCACCACTTTCATGCTTTTTATGTGCTGATCGCTTGTGGCTGTAAGTGTGATTTTTCCGCTTACCGATGCAGTTTGTTTATTCATTTCCGGATTTACTTCCAATTTTACTTTTCCCACGCCAATCCCAAGCCAATTTTTAATTTTGCCCCATAGAGAAGTTGGTGCTGCCATAAAATTAGTTATTTAAATTATAACTTGAAGCTTTTTTTGACCGAGGAAATTCTATCTTCCACTTTTTTTTGTAGATTTTTGTCGTTTAAAGCCAGGATTTTGATTGCTGCAAGTGCTGCGTTCTTTGGATCAATAACTGTCATAGATGGCGTATCGGAAGGCATAACTACGCTTGAGTGAATATTTACAAGGTAGTCGGCTTTGTCGGAAAAAGGTGGACATGCAATTACCGGATGAATGCTCGAAGCGGCAATTACTCCCGAAAGACCGTTGCTGCGCCCTGCACATGTTATATAAACAACCTGATCTTTTTTATTGGTTTCTTTTATATATTCAACGCAAAGTTCCGGCACTTTGTGTGCTGAAAGAACTTTTATTTCGTATGGTGCGGCGAACTTATCCAGTTCGTCCGTAATTTTTTTTGCGTGGTCTTTATCTGACTCTGAACCCAAAATAATTGAAATCAACATACGCTAATATTATACATTAAAATCTTGACCGTTGCTAGCTGGCACTCTAAAATGGTGAGTGCTATGGATATTATACCGTTTCCGCAAATGCCAAATATGTTTGGCCAAAATTTTCCAAAGGTTGATGTTAGGGAGACCCTAAAAGATGTAATTGTGGTTGCTGATGTTCCCGGAATTGATCCCAAAAAAGTAAATGTGGAAATTTCCGAAAGTTCGGTGAAAATTTCTGGTAGTGTTCAACAAGAAAAAGAAACCAAGGGTAAGAATTTTCATCGCAAAGAGCGAATGATTCAATCTTTTTCGCGCGTTATTCCCCTTCCGTGTCCTGTGAAGCATGAAGGTGTGAAGGCGATGGCAAAAAATGGCACGCTAACCATCACTCTTCCGAAGAAGAATGAAGATCAGCCAAAAATGAAAAAGATTCCGGTGGAGGAGGCGTAATTATTTAGTGTACGCTTCTTGGCCTCTTGTTTGTCCTGCTTTAGAGCTTGCTCTTTCTTTTTCTGCGTGAGCTCTGGCTTGTTGTTCCACTTTTGCTCTTGCTGCGGCTGCGGCTTCGCGAATTTCCGCCATGGTTGTGGTAACTTTGTCTCTTGCGGCTTGATAAGCCCCTTCAGTTAAAGGCGTTTCGTGTTGAAGTCTTGATGTTGTGTACCTTCTGTCTTTTTCCCCATTCCCATGATTTACGGATGCAAAGTCATTAGTATTTAATTTTGTGTCAGGCATTCGAGGATCTTCTTGATCTGTCTTTTGTGTTGATGAGGCCGACATGTCATTAATATTTCTACCAAATTCAGCGGTTGAAACTGGTTCAGTGGTTGTTGTGTGGCTTGTTGTTGTTACTGTAGTGCTTGTTGTTGATTGTGCATGTAAAGTTGGGTAAATATAACGCTTACCCTCTGTGTCACCGTTTACTTCTTCTTCTGTGCTTGGTTCACCATCAGTAACTGTAATTCTAG
>JBAYHN010000022.1:0-18531 GCA_041666125.1 Candidatus Altimarinota bacterium
CGCTAGAAACTTCGAGGAAAAATTCAGCAGATTTAAGAATGCGAGCGAATTGAATAAATTAAACAAATCGAATGGAGGAAAAATAAAAGTAAGCGCAGAAATGATTGATTTACTAATAAAAGCCAAAGGAGCCTATATAGCGACTAATGGCTTATTTGACCCAACAATTCTAGTTTCACTTAACAGCGTAGGTTACAACAAAAGCTTCAACACATTAAAAGACTCACAACAAAAATCCGCATTTTCAATAAAAAAGAAATTCAAAGAAAGAATAAAATTCGATGCGCTAAAAATTAATAAGAAACAAAAAACTGTAAACTCACCAGCCGGTTTAAATATCGACTTTGGAGGAATTGCAAAAGGATATTGGGTTGATAAAACACAGAAAATTCTCGATAATTTTTTTGATAATTTCTGGATTTCTGCAGGAGGCGATGTTTATATAAAGGGCAAAAACGAAGATGCGAGCCCCTGGGGAATAGGAGTGCAAAATCCAACTGACTTGAATTCCGACATTTTGAAATTAAATTTGCCACCTCGCGGATTTGGGATTGCAACATCCGGAATAACAAAAAGGCGCGGCATTAAAAATAAAATTTCGTGGCACCACATAATTGATACTCGCACCGGCATGCCTGTAAAAAACTCCATTCTTTCCGCAACGGTAATTGCAAATTCAACTACAAATGCAGACGTTATGGCAAAAACCATTCTCATTCTTGGAGTCAAAAAAGGGCTTGCTCTAATAAATGGCATGCGAGATCATGAATGTGTAATTATTGATAAAGATTTAAAAATAAATGTGTCTAAGGGCATAAAAAAATTCTTATGAAACCAACAGAAAAAAAATCAGGAATATTAAAATTATTTTTTAGTGGCGTGATTTTTTTAATTCTATTCACTAGTTTAAATATTTTTACGGCAAATGCGGCAACCGGTTTATATAAAGATGGAGCTCCAAAAGATACCGATTTGGACGGATTAACAGATCAGGGAGAGATACAAATTTTCCATACCGACTTAAATAATCCGGATACGGATGGCGACTCTTTTTTGGATGGCGCAGAAGTTCTCGTTGGCACAAATCCACTGGATAAAAGTGATCCGCAAACAACAGTACAGCCACCTCAGCAGAAAAACATCCCATGGATATGGTATTTGGCACGCGCATCCGGGATTACAAGTTACATTCTTTTATTTTTGCTGATTGTAATTGGAACCGGCATTACTTCCGGCTATATTTTTATTTTATTCGGCCCGGTTGTAGCATGGCGAATCCATCGTGTTACCGGAATCACATTAATTGCTTTTGTTGCGACTCACTTTACAATGCTTGCACTCGACAGCTTCATGAAATTTTCATTCACAGATCTACTAATCCCCTTTTATTCCGCATTTAAACCGCTTTACCTAAGCCTCGGCATAATCGGGTTCTATTTATTTATATTAATTATCTCAACTTCGATTTTCTTTATTATTTCAAAATACAAAGCGTGGAGATTAATTCACTACCTTACTTTTCCAACATTCGTGGCACTTTTTATACACGGCGTTTATATCGGAACCGACAGCAACACCTTGGCCATGCAAATAGTTTACTGGAGCACCGGAATAATAGTTGGACTTACATTTATTTACCGCCTAATAAAAATTCCTTCCAGAAGATCTAGAATGAAAATAACGGATAAGCTTTAGCTATTTCCCTATACGTTATTTACTTCGGCGTTTTCTACCTGTCTACTTATTTCTTTTTTGATGGACCAAGAGGTAGTTTTTGAAATGCAGCAACCAAATCCTTAACAGGGCCTTTATATACACTCGGTTCCTGATCATCTTCTTGGTAAGGTCTAAGATCGCTCATATCTACACCTGTATATGTCGTTCCATCCAATTTAAGAATAGTCGCTTTGTCTGCGGCTGGTCTCTCGCCTTTTGCCGCTTCTAGCAGTTGAATAAAATTCGCACGAGCATCATTAATATCTCCTTCGTCATCAGGGATGAAAGTTAAGTCCTGTTTAATTGTATATACCTTTTCATCATAACCCATCACACGAATTTCACCCGGATTTTTTCCATCACCAACCTTTAAAACCATTGCGCCAGCCTTAGGTTCACCACCTGGACCCGCCTTCGCCATTTTAAATATTTTCTTTGGATCAAATGCTTTTTCCGCTTCTTTGTCCTCTCCTTTAGGTCTCTTAAGCACATACACTACGTCACCAACCACTCCTTTTGGAATACGTATATCACTTCTAATTACATAGATATTTTCCGCTTTGATTTCTTTATCAACTTGAGTGAGTCCTTCAAGTAATATCTTAAAGTCTCGACTAACATCTGCCCCTGTATGAGCTTCAACCAAGTCGGAAGAAATTGTATGCAGGTTTCCTCGTTTATCTATAACACTAATCTTACCAGGTTCTTTTGTTCCCCTGTCAAATTCAAGCACTGTCTCCCCCTTGGCAAGTCCATCCACACCAGACTTCAACATAAATATTTTGTCCGAACTAACTGCTTTTTCAGTCTCCTTACTAAAAGCTTTCTTTTCGCGTTGTTTTTCCGGTACACCTCTTATCAAAGCAATATCTTCCGGAGCTTTCTTATTACCATCCACTTTTCTTAAAGTTGCAGGACCAAAAATTCCATCCGGATTTGCACCAACACTTCTCTGCAAATTTTCGATGGCAGTTACAAATTTTGCTTTATTAGCATAGTCGCTATCTTTGAGAAATCCTTTTTTAACCAAAAATTTCTCCAACGAAGCCAAGGTAACACCTCCAACTTTTCCTTTATCAAAAATCTGCTTCATTCGGTCATATTTTTGATCCGGAGTTAGTTGTGCTTTTTCTTTTAGTTTTGGTAATCCTTGATTAGGTCCAGGAACATCACGCTCTGCTTTAGCAGGACCATAGGCTTTATCAATAACCTTTCGAAGTCCCTTTTCGGCGGCCATTTTTTGTCTAATCAAATCATCAACTATATTTTGCTGTGCTGTAACATCACCCCCACGCAATTGAACATCTTCCAGCTCTCTCTGCTCTTCATCAATCTGCATATCCAATTCTTGTATGTGAGCTTCGGCATCAGTAACCATTCGAGCTTTTCCTTTTTCACTGGCATCCAATGCTTTTGCACCGGCAATCACTTTTTCCAATGCGCGTTTTCCAATATCAACAATCCCCATGCCTTTTTGTTCAGGCTTATCTTTGCCTGCTTCTGGACCCACAGGCGGCCTATTCATTGCGGCGCCTTCAGGCCCACGGTCATTAAGATAAACGAAACGAGAAATTGCACTTGAACCTAGACACGTAAACAGTTTTTTCATATTTGTTTTGGTTATATTTGTTAATATACTTTATACAATTATACAACATCTGGCACAGAATAGCAACCCCTCCTGTCCTCTTTTACAGGTTAAGAGCCTTTAACTAAGCCGTAAAATTGACTTTTTACTATATTTCCCTTATTCTAAGCCTTGCCTTAAGGTCGAGTTTTGTGGGGTTATGTAATACATTCCTACAAGTACAAAGCTTGAAGGAATTTATTTTTTAACCTTTTATTTATATGAAAGGTGTCATCAAAAGGATGAACGAAAAAGGGTTCGGTTTTATTACTCCAGAGGAAGGAGGCAAGGATGTATTTTTCCATGCTAACGATTGTTCAGCTGGAAACTTCAAAGAGATGCACGAAGGCGACAACGTGACTTTCGAAATGGGTGATTCTCCAAAAGGACCAAAAGCCACAGGTGTAACATTGGCATAATTTCTCCTTTAAATATTAAAAGCCCTCCGTAAAAAGAGGGCTTTTTTTGTTAATAAGTGTGCGCGCGCAAATAAAAACACATCTTCTGCCCGGGCAGACTTTTATGGCCAAGACACGGCTTAAACAAGCCATTTGGCTAACTAAAAAAAACCTCGCAAACTTAGTTGGGAGGTTTTAATTTTAATATTTTGAACTGTAGGCTTCCCTACTCCACGAACGTTAGCGCCTTACCAATTTTGTCTGCGCGGCCTGTTCGGCCAATGCGATGAATGTAGTCGTCGTAGGTAGCAGGCATGTCGTAATTAATAACGTGGCTCACTTCGGAAATGTCCAGGCCGCGCGCGGCAACGTCGGTTGCCACCAAAATCTTAATGGAATTTTGCTTAAAAAGATTTAGAGCCTTCTGTCTGCTGGATTGTGATTTATTGCTGTGAATAGACGCAACTTTAAATCCTTTCTCCGACAAAATTACAGACAATTTTTCCACTCCACGTTTTGTTCTTCCAAAAATCAGCACTTTGCTAAATTCGCTTTTGGCGAGCAAACCCTTCAATATATCAATCTTTCTGCTGCTATCTGTTACGCGAATAATATCTTGATCCACATTGGAAGCTGTCTCTCTAAATTTTACAGAAACCGTTACCGGATCAACTAAAAACTGCTGAATGAGCGCATGAATTTCTTTTGAAATAGTTGCTGAGAAGAATAGAGAATGTCTCTTTGGCGGTAACATCGCGATAATAGCTTTAATATCTTGAATAAAGCCCATATCCACCATTCTGTCAGCCTCATCCAAAACCACAGTGTTGAAAAACTTTAGATTTACAAGACGGCGATTGGCCAAATCTTTTAATCTACCCGGAGTTGCAATCACGAAGTTTGGATTTCTGCGAAGTGCAGAAATTTGAGCACCAACATGAACACCACCAACACAAATTGAACCGTGAATATTTAGCCCTTTGCTAAATACTACAAATTCTTCAAAAATCTGCTGAGCAAGTTCACGAGTTGGAGCAAGAATCAAAATCTTTTCATTTCTATTATTTACAACTTTATTTATAAGTGGAAGCAAAAAAGCAGCTGTTTTTCCGGTTCCCGTATTGGCAATTCCAACCGTGTCTTTTCCGGCAATAATATGTGCAATAGCCTGATCCTGAATCGGAGTTAATTTGTTATATCCCTTTAGGGCAATATTAGCCTTAATTGTTGGGTGAAAAGGAAATTCCTGAAAAGTATGAACAGGTGTAAAAACACTCTCTTCTATAGGAGTTGCCTTGTTAATAAGCTTGGAAATCTCCAAGTTCTTTGGCAAACGTGCGCTGCGTCTATTAAAGCGTCCACGTTGAGGACGGCCACCGAACCCCTGGGCTTGCTGCCCAAACTTGCTAGGCTGGCCAAAGCGGCTTCCTCCACGGCTACTGGTATTGTTGTTAAAGTTTCTCATAAGGTATACATCGGGCCCGTTCTTGGTTATTTAAAGGTATTTTAGGCACGTGACCTAGAATCTATAACAATAAATCTTGCCTGTCAAGGGGCAAAGGGCAAAAACGCCTAATTTAACCAGGCTTTACAATATAAGCACGCGAATGTAACCTGTAATCGTCATTTTAAATCTGTATTTAAATTATCTATGAAAAACAGCAAATTCAGCAAACTTTCACCGGAAATCAAGAAATTGATCATAACAAATGATGGCGCTGGGGCAGGAAAAACGGGCTTTGGAGCCCTAAGTTCCGACATAAAGAAGAGCAAGGCACCGGTTTCTGCATTTGCCGAAAGAACGCTTAATCACTGCAACGGAGGTGCCACATATCAGGCGGCACTCTGGTTAAAAGAGCATTTGGCAAATGGTGGCAAATTGGTGGTAACTCTTGCCGGCGCATTAAGCTCTTTCCAAGTTGGAGTAATGCTCGCCGAGCTTATTCGCCAAGACAAAGTGCATTTGATTTCTGCAACGGGCGCAAATCACGAAGAATCGTATTATCGTTACGTTGCTCATTCTCATTATGCATATATTCCTCGCTACACAGAGCTAACTCCGGAGCAAGAAGCGGAACTGCGCGATGCAGGACTTCGCCGCATCACAGACACGTTCTTGCCAGAAGATGAAAGCGTTCGAATTATGGAACCGCACCTTTGCAAAATGTGGAAAGATGCGCAAAAAAACGGAACTCGCGCTTTTCCACACGAATATTTTAGAAGACTTTTTGCCGAAGGACTTATTAAACCGGATCCAAAAGCCAACGAAAATGATTGCTGGGCATATGCGGCTTATAAAAAGAATATTCCAATTGTTATTCCGGGTTTTGAAGATTCCACGATGGGAAATATTTTTGCCAGCTACACATACACGGGCAAATATCGCAAAGACCAATCGGTGGTGATTGACCAGAATGTTATGAAAACCGGTTTGGATTATTTCACTTCACTTTATGACTGGTATCAGGAAACTTCAAAAGACCATCCGGTGGCATTTTTGCAACTTGGTGGTGGAATTTCTGCGGACTTCCCTATTTGCATCGTGCCTTCACTAAAACATGATTTGCTTTATCCAAAAGTGCGCGACTGGGCAGGATTCGTAGAAATCGGATCTTCTCCAATGTCTTATGGTTCTTATTCCGGCGCCGGAGGCAAAGAAAAAATCACTTGGGATAAACTCTCAACAAAGAGCTATTACCAAATCATTCAGAGTGATGTTACTGTGGCATTCCCGTGGATTGCAGCTGTTCTGCTAGACCTTTAGTTAGTATAACAAAAAAGCCCCGAGGGTTTAAAAGCCCGGGGCTTTTTAAATGTAAAAATGTACTCCTATTTCTTGTGCATCATATTCCACAATAGAGCCAGAACCCATCCAACTATGTATCCAACTGCAAAAGTTAGCGCAATAAGCCCAACCGCAAATCCCAAGTTAAAATCTGCAATAACATATGGATTGCTCAAAAAATGCAGCTTCAAAATCCAATCCATTAAAAACTGCGCAGCACCAAAAGCTACCAAAATGCTCCACAAAAGGTGAAGACCACCCATTAGAGATCCAACTACGAGACCTACTCTGTTTTTATGCATACTAAATAAAGTTAAGAATTAAATATGCATATATATTCTAACCACAAAAATCCCCTGACAATTAAAATCTAATTGACAGAAGCTAACCTCGAACTATGCCTTTCCTTTTCTTTTGCGATCAACTTCCGTGAGATATTTCTTGCGAAGCCTAATGTGATGAGGAGTAACTTCCAAATATTCATCATCTCCAACAAGTTCCAGTCCACGCTCAAGAGTTACATCAAACGGTGGAATTAATTGAATTGCTTCGTCTGCACCGGAAGAACGTGTATTTGTAAGATTTTTTCCTTTTAAAGGATTAACCAACATTTCAACTCCCTGTTTTGAAACATCACCAATAACCATGCCTTCATAAACTTCCGTACCCGGGCGAATGTACATAACTCCACGCTCTTGCAAATTAAAAATCGCAAACGCAACGGCCTTGCCGGTTCCAATAGAAACCATCGATCCAACAGATCTTCTTTTTATCTCGCCAACGTGAGGCCTAAATCCAATAACCTGTGAGCATAAAATTCCTTCTCCTCGCGTATCCGTAATAAATTCGCTGCGATATCCAAGAAGTCCACGCGTAGGAATTTCAAAAATCATTCTTGTGTGACCATGTTCCGGTCGCATCTCTTTCATCACGCCTTTGCGCTTGGAAAGTTTTTCGATTATCGGACCAGAAGTATCATTATCAACATCAATTGTAACTTCTTCAAAAGGTTCATATAGCACGCCATCTATTGTTTTTAGAATTACTTGCGGCTTGGAAACTTGCACTTCATATCCTTCTCTGCGCATGTTTTCCAACAAAATTGCGATGTGCAATTCTCCGCGACCAGAAACCACAAATTCATCATTGGTAGAAGAAAAATTTACTTTAAGACCAACGTTAATTTCCAATTCGCGTTCAAGACGCTCGCGAATTTGTCTGCTCGTTACAAGTTTTCCATCTTGCCCGGCCAATGGGGAACTATTTACCAAGAAAACCAAGGAAATAGTTGGCTCACCAACGCTAATTGCAGGTAGTGCCTCCTGCTCTTCATTCTCACAAATTGTCTCGCCAATATCTATGTCTGTAATTCCGGCAATCATAACAAGATCACCTGCATCGGCTTGATCAACTTCCTTGCGTTCAAAACCATTGAAAGTTTTTACACTAGTAATTGTTGATTTACGCGCAACGCCTTCTGTATTTTTCACAATCACAGATTGTCCTTTTCTAACAATGCCCTCATAAATACGGCCAATCGCAAGTCTTCCAAGAAAGTTATCATAACCCAAATTGAAAGGCTGCATGCGAAGTGGCAGGCTTGTATCTGCCTTTGCCGGCGGAATAGTTTCCAAAATGGTATCAAAAAGCGGAGTTAAATCTTTTCGAGGATCATCCAATTTACGAATCGCAATCCCCTGTTTGCTAATTGCATAAAGAGTAATGAAATCTAGTTGCTCGTTGCTCGCACCCAAATCCATAAAAAGCTCCAACACTAAATTGTGAACTTCTTCCGGGTTAGCCGCAGGCTTGTCTATTTTATTTAAAATTACAATTGGCCTAATACCAAGTTCAAGAGATTTTTTAAGCACGAATTTTGTCTGCGGCATAGGACCTTCCTGTGCATCAACCAACAAAAGAACGCTATCAATAGAACGCAACACGCGCTCCACTTCCGAGCTAAAATCAGCATGCCCTGGAGTATCCACAATATTAATCTTTGTGCCTTTATAAAAAAGCGAAGCGTTCTTGGCATAGATTGTAATGCCGCGCTCGCGCTCCAAAACGTTGCTATCCATGCTAACCGTAGAGGCATCATCCACCATTCCCGTCTGGCGCATCATTGCGTCAACTAGAGTAGTTTTTCCGTGGTCAACGTGGGCTATAATTGCAATATTTCGAGTTTCCATACACAAAGGGAATAATAACCTGATGATAATACTGATTTGTCAGGTCCTGTCAACCTGTAAAGTAATTTTTGTGTGCCGGCAGATTAATTTGCCTTCAAAATATTAATGCATTCACCAATTCCGTCTAAGATTTGTTGCAACGAAATTAATTGATCATTATCACCATCCACACGTGCCCACATCGTCAATTTCCCAACTCCTGCCAGGAGCTCTTCGAGTCCAAGCAATATACTCGCGTTCTCAATAGACAATCTTTTTAAAAGTCTCTCGTTTTCAGAGAGTCCACTTTCACGACTACTGCTAGTTAAAAGTGCCGTTTGATAAAATCGCGATTGAAAGTCATTCAAACGAACACTTACTTCTTCTACAAATGAGCACCCTTTCCCATCTTGTTGCAGAATATAAATGCTAGCAAGTGAAGATATGTATAACGCAACCAGTTTTCTTCTACAATTTTCTTTCGCTTGCAGTACAGCTTGAATGCCAGACTCAAAATCAGCAGCACGATTAATGCCTCCTTCAGCCCCAACCGCCAGAGCACCAGATGAAAGAGCCCCCCTTCTTACTCCCTCTAATGACCTCTCTAGATCTGTATATGATGGTGGCAAAGCAGGATCACCATCAAGAGCTACCGGCAATCCATCCTGGAATTCTGGCCACCCATCTCCTAATTGATCAAAATCACTCATATATATACAAAGCGCTAGTATATAGCCAAAATCACGTTTGTCAAGACATGACAACAGGCTGAACCGACCTGTCTGGTAAATGGTATAACAAAGCTATGCAGAATTCGCAGTGCACAAAGTGTAAAAACACCTTCCCAATTTTTGAGGAAGATTTGGCGTTTTATAAAAAAATGAATGTGCCCACGCCTACTCACTGCCCAAAATGCAGAGAAGCGCGCAGGCTTGCTTGGCGCAACGAATGGAAATTTTACAAACGCACGTGTGATTTAACCGGAGAAAAAATAATTTCTTATATTTCGCCGGAAAGTAAGCAAAGGGTTTATAGCCTAAATGCGTGGTTTTCGGATAAATGGGAAAGGCGCGCAACCGGCAGGGATTATGATTTTTCGCGTCCGTTTTTTGAACAATTCAAAGAGCTGCTTACCGCAACGCCTCACATTCCCCTACTCATGGGCGATTGCGAAAATTCTCTATATACAAATTATTCTTGGAAAAATAAAAACTGCTACATGATTTCGGCGTCGGATTTTAATCAGGATTCTTATTATTCGGCTTATTTGGAACAATCTCGCGACTGCGCGGACTGTTTGTGGGTGAGCAATGCCGAGCTTTGTTATGAATGTACGGACTGCGAAAAATGCTACGACTGCGATTTTTGCCAGACGTGTAAAAATTGCCAAACGTGCGAGCATTGCACAGAATGCAGCCGCTGTGCGGATTGTTTTGGTTGCATAAATTTGCGCGACAAAAAGTTTTGCGTTTTAAATAAACAGCTCACGCGCGAAGAATATGAAAGTAAAAAAGCATATTTCTTAAAAAACCGTGGCGAACTTGAAGCGCGTTTAAAAGAATTGCGTGATCGCGAACCGGTTATGGCCATACACAATAGCAGCTGCGAAAACTGCGCAGGAGACACATTAATCAACTGCAAACGATGTTTTTTATGTTTTGATTTAATTGATTCCATAGATTGCAGATATGTGACGTATGGCTTAAAAGCCAAAGACTGCACAGACATGAATGGCGCGTCGCATTGCGAATTGATGTATGAAAGTGTCGCGTCGCCGGAATGTTACAACTGCCGTTTTTGCTCTGCGTGCTGGGTAAAATCCAGCAACTTGGATTATTGCCATTTGTGCCGCGCATGCACAAACTGTTTTGGCTGCGTGAGTTTGTACCGCAATTCATACTGCATATTAAACAAACAATACACAAAAGAAGAATATGAAAGTTTGCTGCCGAAAATTATTGAACATATGAAAAGTAATGGCGAGTGGGGCGAATTTTTCTCGGACGAAGTGAGCCCGTTTTCCTGACAGCTGCACAAGTTTGACAGAGTGCAACTCATTGCGTAAAATTGCCCCCTTATGGATCTACAAGAAGGCGACGTTTTTGATGGCAACCTTTCTGTGGCGAGAGAGCTATATGAAACATCCATGTCTCATATATTTTTAATGCAGCCTACCAATCCAATTCCAGATGGCAAAGTACCAGAAAATGTCATTTTAAAATTATCAAAATTTGACGATGAATCTACTTTTAGCGAAGAAGAACAGACTTTAGCTACTCTGGGCACAGAGGAACTAAAGAAAATGGCTGATGATTTATCAACTCAGATAGAAGAGTTATCACATTCAATGGGAGCATCCAGCAGCTTTGATGATTTTAGGAGAATGGGCCTCCTAATGAATGAGCAAGAAAAAGTAATGAATGCAATCAGAATAATCTTACATAAATTATTACTTGTAACGTTTGAAACAGAGGCTGAAGTGTCAATAACAATGGGAGAAAGATTCCCAAACCAATTCCCTCACATTATAAAAATTATAAGAAAAACAAATGGCGATATTATGGCAATCATCATGGAATATATTAAAGGTGGAGATTTATCCGATTACATGGAAAAACTAGAAAGGCCGCTTAACGAGGAAGAAATTGCTCAGATTGCAATATCTATACTCTCTGCCTTAGAGAAATTACATGCATGTGGTGTAATTTATAGGGACTTAAAACCAGAAAACGTCTTACTGGATAATGACTCCAATGGGGAAATAGAAACAATTAAGCTTACAGATTTTGGTCTAGCTAAAACAATGCGATCAGAAAAATCAATGCCTCCAAGGTTTAAATGCGGTACGCCTAATTATATGGCGCCAGAATGTCTTAGTTCAGATAAAATTATCTACGACAGACTAACCGATTTATATGCTTTTGGTGTTTTATTATATTATATGTGCGAAAGTAGAAGAACTCCGTTTGGTGGCAAAAGACAACCTAGAGTTCCCGGTGAGCAAATGAGAGAAATGAATGATGCATCCCCATTTTTTAGAGGATTAATCTCTGAATTGTTATCGGAGAATCCTAAAGACAGGCCGCAGCAACCAAGAAATATTATGCAAAAAATCGCTCAATATATTGTTTCTAAGCAACCCGAACTGAGAGCACAAGAACCTTATTACTCTGCACTTGGCAGAGTTTCCTAACAAAAAAACCTCCGAAAGATTACCGTTTAAATCCTCCAGAGGTTTATTGATTGTGAGCGATTTTGGCTTCTACTCCTTCACATTCATCCAATCGCCTTCCGTTCTACCAAAGTTTTCCGGGAAATACATTTCCGAAACAACAGTCGGCGGATTGTGGAACTGCCCTTCACTTGTTACTTGGACGTAATAATCATATTCATAAACGCCTTTGCTCAACCTATCGGCGAATAAGAACAAACGATCTGCGCGAATTTCTTTATAATTCCACGGAGAGTATCCAAAATAATAACCGTCATTTATTTCCACTTCATCATTCACATACATATCCCTTATGTCGCTCTCATAATTCGTATCCTGCAGTGAGCGTTTTGTATTTTCGAATTCAAAATTTACCAATTCAAATCCGGCCGGCAAGAAATCTTCTATCGCTACAAAGTTGCGTTCCTCCGGAACAACAACCGTAATTCTGCCATGCAGAGTTTCGCCAACTTTGGCTTCCTTTAGCGGATTCTCCATCTTTGTATCGGTTGCGCTGTAATATTTACGTTCAATATTAAAGCCTTCACTGCGTGGAGCAATCTTTTCAATTGGCAAGAAATATTTAAGCACCATGTCGTAATAAATTCTGCCATTCCCCTCTTTGGAAAAATTAATCTCCGTGCCATCTCCGCCAAGTTTCAATTCGCTAATTGCCTTAACAACTTCTTGAGTATCCAAAATAGTACTATTATTCACCGCATATTGTTTTTCTATGCTGCCATCTATATTTATAGTTGCAGAATAATTGGCCTCGGTTTCTTTTGTCTGTTTTAAATATTCCGCAAGCGCAATTAAAGCAGTTACGTTATCCTGTGTAGTTTCCCACCTGCCGTCTTTTCTGACCTTAATAAGCCAAGAAATCATCTTTGGCAACAGTGGATGAGTTGGATCAATTCTGGTTAATGCCTGCACCGTAAGCGCAGTTACTTTGGTATGAGTCATCATGTCAAAAGAACTCCCAATGTCGTTGCGAACATACGTGCCACGAGCATCAATGCGCGCCTGATTTTCCAAACTCTTTATAAGTTCTTTTACATTTGCGCTACCGGCGGAAATTTTATTTAGAGTCATTGCCAAGTATGCTTTTCCACCATTCGAAAGCAGAGCGCGATCTCCATATAAGCTGTTTGTTAAGCCAACATCAGCCTGTCCAATTTCCGACATTACAAATAGCATGTAAGCGCGATTATTTGCCCAGTAAGTATTTTTCTTGGTTTTTTTACCTTTACTATCTAATTCCAAATCTTTGTCGCTTCGCATGTAGTTTTGCAAATAAGAAACGGCGCGACTTAGAGAAGTGCCATCCACCGAATAGCCCGCTTTTTTGACTTGATTAGCACCAAATACAAAATATGCGGTTAGATATGGATAGCTCTTGCTGTCTACTCCCTGGAAATAGCCAAAGCCACCATCGTCCCTTTGGAAAGCATAAAGCCTTTGCAGTGTTTTGGAAACAAGTGTGTCGAAACTAATTATATTATTTTTCACATCGCGGATTGGAGTAAGTTTTAATTTATCCGAAAGACCAGGCAATGCCACAGCATTTTTTAGAACCACGTTTGGCAAAAGCGAGCTGAGCAATTGCTCCGTGCAGCCGTATGGATAAGTCAAAAGATAATTTAATGAACTTGAAATATATGTCGCCAATGTTGCACCGGTTGTAATTTTCAATTCACCAAGTTCCGGGTCTATAGAATCCGGGAGCAACACTTTTTCCGTGAAAGATAGGTCATCGGTAAATGAGCTAAGAGCAACGGTTTCTGGCGTTGAATAAGAATAAATCGGAAATGATTGAATCACCGAATCCGAAGCTCCATTTCCTTTGGCGCTAAACGTTATTTCCGCCAAAGTTCCATTTTCAACTTTTGGAGTAGAAACTTCCCACAAAATTTTTGCGCTTCCTCCTTTTGAAATATTAACGCTCTTTTCTTTGCTACCACTAACTTCCAAATTCTTAACATCCAAAGTTAGAGTTACGTTGCTGTTTGAATCCGTAAAATTATGAACAATCGCGCCAAGCTTGATCTTGTCTTTAAATAGAGCAAAACGAGGCAATACAGGACGAACCATAAGTGCCTTTGCACTCGTCACTTCTTTGTTGACCGAACCGAATAATGAATTTGTCGTCGAGCCAATAACTTCAATATTCCAAGTTGTTAAATTATCCGGCAACTTAAAGCTCGCAGTAACTTTTCCATTGGCATTAGTTACAAGCGCACTCTTCCAATAAGCCGTATCTTCAAATTCTCCACGTGGCTTTGCAAGCTCATCGGCACCTTTCCCAGCTCCTCCCTTTGAACCCTTCAAATCCGATATATTTATGCGCTCCAAAAGGCTGGTTAAGTTATCTGCCGTTGTAATTCCAAGCGGCTTGCTGCTATAAAAAAGCCCAATCAAATTGCGCACCGGGTTGCCTTTTAATGCGAGCAAACTGGCATCCACCGCAGCTATAGAAAGGTCTGCAGCAACAGGTTTACCATCTGCATTGGTCGTCGTAATTTCGAGATTTACAGTATCCCGAGGCTGATACCTTTCTTTGTCCGGTTTTACCGAAATGTTAAGCGCCTTGGCCTTGGCATCAACCACAACATTTGCATATCCAAGTTTAAAGTCTGGCGGATCGGTTTTATTTCCCGCTTTTGCCTCCAACACGGAAACATAAAAATTAGGAATCATCTTTTCCGTAATTGGAATTTCTATAACGTGGGCATTGGACTCAATATCAACAACTTTCGATTCAAAAATATTTCCTCTTTCAAAAGTAAGCAACGCTTTTACCTTTGCATATGGCGATTTAACAAACAGTTTTGCTGTGTCCCCCACTTTATAATCCATCTTATCTAGCTTCAATTCCATGCGATTATTATTTTCCTGCTTCCAGTTAACAACTTCGCTAGTGGTTGCATAAAAATCCACCGTCGAGCTAAACACATTGCCCAGCGAATCGTGACCTGTTGCCGTCACCAAATATTCTCCACCTTCATCCACAGAAAATTTATAAGTTTCTTTGCCATCTCCTCCGGTTGTTACGCTTGTATTGGAAACTACCTTTTGATTCAGCTCATTATCCCAATAATAAGTCCCATCCAAATTCTTCTTTTTAACATATTTCCAATCAACCTTTGCAAGTTCCAAGTCTATTGATTTGCCGGAAAGCGGCGTGCCTTTGTAATCAACAGCAATAACCTTTATAGGCATTTTTTGGCCTGCACTAACGATATATTCTTCATTCTTAACACCAACATAAAATTCTCCGCGATTTACAATTACTTCTTTTCTGCCTGTCACACTTTGATTATTTGCATCCGAAACTGTGGCCTCCAAAGTATATATTTTACTTGAATCCGGTGGCTTTGGTTTTCCCTGCTGATCTTTTTCGGAAAGATCAATTTTATGATTAACCGTTAGCTGACCATTGTCATTAAGCACGCCTTCTTTTGTAGCTAAATAGGAATCATTATAAGGACAACCAAAATAACATTTCCTAAAAGTTTCGTTATTGGTAAAGCTAAACCACTCTTCGTTATATGCATCAAAATAATAATTTTGTGCCTTCAAACTCCAAGAAACTTTTGCATTTGGAACCGGCGCGCCAAAGAAATATTTCGCATCAAGCGTCGCATTTATTTCTTCTTTATTAACATAATTATCTTTAGAAAACGAAACTTTCATTTCATATTCCGGCTTGCGATATTCTTCCACAAAGAATGAATTATAAAAATTGCCATCCAAGCAATCTCCATATTTAGGATCACTTCGTAGGCAAGTAGCAATCGAATAACGGCCAAGCGAAGCCTTTTCATCAAGCTTTAGCGAATCCGCAAAAGTTCCGGCAGCAGTTACCGGCAAATTCTTTTTATAAATACTTGTGCCACGGCTGTCGGTAATTTCCACATCAATATTTTTTGCCTCCGGCAATTTTAGAACCGCATCGTTATCATCACGCAAAATTCCTTTAAAGAAAACTTGATGCGTTGGCTGGTAAAGCGGGCGCTCGGTATAAATATAACCCTGAGTGTAACGCCTGAGTTCGGAATAACTCAAATTATAATCCCATGGAGATATTCCATCGCTCACATCACTATTCAATACAATCTTCTCGCCATTTTTCTCCGCAGTGGCATAAGTAAATGGCAATCCATTCAGATCACGCTTTGCAATGCCATCTTTACCGGTTGAAGAAGAACCTTCCAGCGGCGCTCCAGTCCTGGTGAATAGTTTTATTTCTGCGCCACTAACCGGCTGACCGGTTTTAATATCCGTAACCCAGAACAAAACATTTTTAGCTGATTTTTTAACAGCCAAATGCAAATTGGTTAAAGCCAAAATCTGGTCCGGATGAACAATGACTTTCTTAGTTCCAATATTCACGCTTTGACCTGTTAATTCATCATATTTATAATCATTTTGAATTCTATAAACTTGTGGAGAAGAAGCCCTAATATAGTAAGATCCAGCCTGCAAACCGTGGCCCAAATCTTTCTCCAAATCCACTTCTATGTATTGTTTTTCCCAATAAACATTTTTTACTTTTTCATTTATGCGTTTGTATTCAAGACAATTCTCTTCGGATGGAGTAAATGCATTCCAGCCATAGTTAGCATATGCTTGATATCCGCCACCTTCACTTACACGCGCATATTCTGTTTCTATTTCAATAACTTTTTCTGCGGAGAGTTTGCAAACTTCCAAATCAAAATTATTAAGATTGCGAGCTGCAAATACCGGCTTGGCATGCTGATCAATCGTTGCTACCGCAAGAAAATCTTTCTGCAATATTTCCAAATTGGTGTCTGTATCTTTTAGTGCCTCCGTTTTAAATTTAGCAACAAAGTCGGCGCCCAATGTTTGCCCAAAAGTGTCTTTTATAGCACCTTTTAAGGTAAAAGTTTGCTGCGTTGATGGATCCAGCAATATGCGAATATCAAGCGCAAAACGTTCCGGCGAATTTTCCTTAGCCGGTTTTTTGCAATCTAAGTAGCCATTATCATCATAATAATCACCTCCTTTCCCATCAAACCGATAAGAAGTTGCCTGAATTTTTGATTTCCCTGCTGGTTCAAATATTATTTGTTTCGCTACATCTTTTTCATCAATTTGATTACTTGTATAAACGCAGATTTGCTTATATGAGCCAGTGCCGCCAGCAGCAGGAGTAGTGCGCAAAACTTTTAGAACATCCGCAGTTTTAAAAGACCAAAAAATATCTTCTTTAAGATAAGAAACGCCTGTCGAAGTTTTCATTTCTTTATCCAGCTTTACCATGTATTTAGAAAGATTTTGCAGTTTATTCTTTGGCGTAAAAATAACGACATTTGAATCTTTAATTTCCGGACACGTTTCTTCCGAAGATTTAACTTCATCCCAGTTAGGATCACATTTCTTACCATAAGCAGCATTTAGCTCTACTTTTGGCTCTATACTAAAGTGATCTTGCACCTCTCCAAGATTAACTTCCTGATCAAAATAAAGTGTTATGCCAACAAAAGGATTAACGTGCTCTTCACCAGTACTTGGAAAATAGTTGGCCAAAAACGCTTTTGTTCTAAATTTGGTTACACTTTCGCTTTCCGACATTAAATTTCCCTCCACTCCTGCAATTCCTTTCGCAATTCTGATTTCATATTCATTGTCATAACCCCAGTCTTTTTCCGGAGGCAAAAGTGCCGCAACTTTTTTATCTTCAATTTCTTTTTCTATCTTTTTCCCGTTTTTATAGGTGATCTCGTTTCGCTTTTGATAAGCCGCTTTTAGCACCACCTCTTCGCCACCAATTTTGGAAACTTTTACATTTTTTAAAACACTTTCCAAATTAACATCTTGATTAAAACGAACCAGATATGGATCTTTACCCAACGTTTCGTAAACTTTCTTACCAACTACCGCTATGCGCGGAGTGCTAAATGTAAACGTAAATGCTTCCTCCATTTTCCCACCGTCAAGGGAAACCACATTTGCAGGAATGGTGACCGTATATGTTGTGGAATTTGCAAACCTTTCTTTTGGAATATATTGAAAAGCCGCCGTGCCAATCCATTTAAATCTACCATCTAACTGCGGGCTTATTTGTAAGGGAAAATCCTTACTTTCGGACTCATCGTAAGTTGTTAAGGAAGTCAAAGGGCGATCAAACATAACCGTGATTTTTGAATCTGTCACAGTTTCTCCATTTGGAACTGCCAATGAAACTTTTGGAGGATTAACAACCGTAAAAATCAAAACTTTGTCGTTGCCCAATTTGCGACCCAACATATTTTTTACATCGCCGGAAACCGTCACCTTATAAGTTTCCGAAATTTTTAATTTTTCATCCGGCACAAAAATCATCTTATTTAAAGACCATTCAAAATGTCCACTAACAGTCGGCTCAATCTTAAATCCGGCTTCTGCCGAACTTCTATTCATCAATTGATTAAAACTAATTATTATAGGCGCATTCGAAGAAATTTTATTATGAAAAGATTCTATATTGCTGGCGCGAATAACCGGCGGGCTAATATGAAAAAGCGTTCCTCCCACAATAAGGACCGCCAAAAGAATAGCGACTGCAGACAAAATGCGTTTTTTCATAAATAGTTGTTGCCCCGCTTAGCGGGGCGTTATAA
>JBAYHN010000023.1:0-18511 GCA_041666125.1 Candidatus Altimarinota bacterium
ATATCAATATATTGCCCTTATGTCAATGTTATTCTAACCTGTATTTTCATTATCTGAAGCCATCAGATGGATAATTCACCCAAAAAGTGTTATAATAACACGATATTATGGAATTAAAAACCGTAGCGAAAATCAGTACCTTTGGGCTCTACTTTTTGTTACTTTCCCTTGTTATTGGAATGCTGTTTTTTGAAAAGCAATTCGATGCGGCATTTTGGCGCATATTTGGAAGCGTGAAAGATGAGGAGCAGGGAATTGTGATTGGATATTCCGATCCGCTGGTTTCGTTAAGTCCGCTTGCAAATGATTCTTCTTCCAAACCGCGGCTTTTGCATATATATGAGCCACTTGTGCGTTTAACTAAAGATTTGCAAATAGAGGCGGCGCTCGCAATTTCTTATGGCGCGCTAAACGATACAACCTGGGAATTTAGGCTGCGTCCCGATGTTAAATTCCACAATGGTTCAAATTTAACTGTCGACGATGTGATATTTTCGCTTAATGAAGCGGCACAAAATCCAAAATCGGGGGTAAAAGATTTGGCTTCAACAATAAAAGAAATAGTGAAAATTGATGAAAGTATTTTTCACATAATTACAACTTCGGCCGATCCGCTTTTGCTGCAAAAACTTTCCATGATGATGATTTTTCCAAAACAAAATGAGGAAAGCAAAATCATCGGTACTGGGCCTTATAAATTTATTAAATATGAAGCCGATTCGCTCCAATTGGAGCGGTTTAGTGACTATTGGGGAATAAAGCCTACGTTTGCAAAAGTGGTGCTTAAAACTGTTTTGAGCAAGCAGGAAAAAATTTCCGCGTTGCAAAATGAATCCGTTGATATTTTGGCAAATTTGCCGGCGGATTTAGCCACGGAATTTGCATTTAAAGGATTTGATTTAAAATCGCTTCCAAGTTTGGAGGTGAATTTTTTAATGTTTAATTTTGATGGGATTTTTAAGGCGCGTGAACTCCGTGAAGCTGTTAAGTTGGCACTTAGGACGGATCAACTTGCGCGGCTTGCACAAGGCTTTTCTAGCCCTACAGACCAGTTTGTTGGCAATGGAATTTTTGGTTATGATCCATCAATTCCAAAAAGGGAATTTGATGCGGATCTTGCCAAGAAAAAAGTAACAGAGTTTGTGGCTGCGTCCGGACAATCGACTGTAAAAGTAACTTTGGATTTGCCAAAAGGTTTGGAGGTTTTTGGCAATCACATAAAAACACAAATGAACCAAATAGGAATTGATTTGCAGCTAAATTTTTTAACGCCGGCAGAGCTTGGTAAGAAAATTGTTGGCAAGCAGAGTGAGTTTTTCTTCTTCGGATGGAAAAATGATCTTGGCGACGCTTCGGATTTTTTGACTGCGGTGGTTCATAGCTCAACCGGAAATTTTGGCCAGTTTAACGGCGCAAATTATAAAAATACAGAGGTGGATGAACTCATAGAAAAAAGTCAGAAAACGTTAAAATCAGGTGAACGTTTGGATGAACTTCGAAAAGTAATGAGTACGATTACCGTAAAAGACATCATTGGAGTGCCACTTTTTTCCCCGGAAGTGTTATATGCGGTTTCGGGCGATTTAAGATGGCAACCGCGTGTTGATGGTTATGTGCTAGCCCAAGAGGTCAAATTGTGATAAAATAATAAGATTAAAAAATGGGCCAAAAGGCCCTAAAAAATGCATTCAATAAAAACAAAACTCATCGTTGCAATAAGCGTTCTCGTAATTTTCCTCTTTTCGATTACGGCGTTTTTGCTGATTGATGAAAAACAAAAAGAACTTTCGCTGGATATTTATTCCAAGGCGCGCAGTTTTAGCGAGCTCACCACCCCAAAGATTGTGGACTTGTACAAAACACTTTTGGCGGAGAAAAGTTTCTTTATTTTTAATCGGGAAATGAAGGATATTTTTAGCAAGAATGAAGATGTTTCACAGATTAAACTTTACAGTTTCTCGGGTGATATTTTGTATGATTCGGACATAGAGCGCGAAAGGCCGTACGAAGGCGAAACGCGCAAAATTTCCGACCCGGATTTGGCCGCGCGAGTTAAAACAAATTTGCCGAGTTATGCATTGGCAAATGGTCGCACGGTTTTTTTAAAAAAAGATTCCGATGGTGTTTATTTTTATGTAAATCAAAATGAAAAAGAAATCGCACCTATTGGCGACACGGATAGAATTATAAATATTATTTCGCCACTCGATGGAAAATTTATTGTGCAGTTTGATGTAAGTTATGCAAAATTGCAGGAACGAGTTTCGGCTATGACAAAGCGAATTATCCTGCTCCTTGTGTTTGGTGTTTTGCTTGGACTTGGATTTGGTTGGTATTTTTCTTCTCGCATTACTGGCCCGATTGAAAAATTAAAAGGCGGCGCCATGGTTCTTGCAAAAGGAGATTTTACCGCGCGAGTAAAAGTGGAAAGCAAAGACGAAGTTGGAGTTTTGGCAGAGACTTTTAATACGATGGCGGGTGAGCTTGAGGTTTCCACAAAAGCGCTTGTTTATAAGGAAAGAATGGCAAAAGAGTTGGAGCTTGCGGCCAAAATCCAAAAGCAGATTTTGCCGGAAAAAACTCCAAAAATTCCAGGGCTGGATATTGCTGCGGCAATTATTCCTGCCAACGAAATTGGCGGAGATACTTATGATTTTATTGAAATTGAACCGGACAATCACTTGTTTTATTTGAGTGATGTTACCGGCCACGGCATTCCTGCAGGCATAGTTGTTTCGATTGCGAATGCAATTATTTTTAGTTATTCGAATTCGCCGAATTTGTCGGATATTTTAATCAATGCAAACAAAGTAATGCGAGAGAAGACTGCAAAAAATATGTTTATGACAATACTTATGGCGCGTTACAAGAAAGGCGTTTTAAGTTATGTTAGCGCCGGGCATCCGGAAATGTTGCATTACAACGGCGCTCAAAAGAAAGTTTACATAGAAAAGGGTGGGGGAATTGCACTTGGAATGGTCCCGGATATTTCTAAAATGATTAGTGAGAATACGGTGCCATTTGGGAAAGACGACTGCATCGTGCTTTATTCGGATGGAATTCCGGAAGGGCTTTCGGAAAGAGGCGAGCAATATGGCATGCAACGGTTTAAGAGAGCAATGAACGACGCCGGCGAATTGCCAACTGCGGAAGCTATAAAAAACACACTGGTCGCAGATGTTAAGCTTTTTATGGGCAAAGCGGAACAAGCTGATGATATTACTCTCGTTGTAATCAAGAGAACTGCGTAGATGCTTATTTTGCCGGAGTGGTGCTCGCACTATTCTCTGTTTTTTCTGTTAATTCGGTAGTCACATCAAGGGTAGTACCTGCTCTCCACACCTTAAGCTTTAATTTATCTCCGGGAGTGTGTTTTTGAACAGTATCAAGCAAAGTGTTGTCCTGAGTGATCTTTTGGCCATCAACTTCCAAAATTACATCGTCAATTCGCAGGCCTGCTTTTTCTGCAGGGCTGCCTGGCACAACGCCAAATTCTTTCTTGGATCTGTCTCCAACGATAAGCGCACCATATTCCAAGCCTTTTAGCTGAAGTTCTTCAGCCTTGGCTTTATCTAATATAATGTGCGAAATTCCAAGCATTGGGCGAACAATTCTTCCGGTTTTTTCTACGCTCGTAATGGCAGGTTTTACCTGATTAATCGGTATTGCAAAGCCAACGCCGGTTGCAGAAGAGTCAATTGCAGTGTTAACTCCAATAACTTCTCCGGCAAGGTTGATTAATGGTCCTCCGGAATTTCCAAAGTTAATTGCAGCATCTGTTTGAATGAGTCCCGAAAGAGTTTCGCTCGCGCCACCTTGCTGGTCGGAGGCCTGAATTTGTCGTCCAACTGCACTTATTATTCCGGCTGTGACGCTATTTTCGTATTCTCCGCGTGCATTCCCAATTGCCAAAACTTTTTGCCCAACCTGAATGCTGCCGGAGTCACCAAGTTTTACGACCGGTAAATCTGCCGGTTTTGCGCCGAAATCTTTTTTCTCACCTGTTTTGCGATCTTTGCTTCCTTCTTTTGGCTCATGTAATTGAATTACCGCCAAATCATTTACAGGATCTTTGCTTATAATTTCCACGTCAAACTCTTTGCCGTCTTTTGTTACGGCCGTATAGTCCGCGCCTGTGTCTGCAACAACGTGTTTATTTGTTAAGGCCAAGCCTTCATTGCCAATTATAAAACCGGTACCGCCTGCCACTTTTTGCCTTTTATATTGTGGCGTCTGGTCTTGTTGCTGCTGTTGTTGTGGAAGCTGTAATCCAAAACCACGGAAAAATGGATCATTCATAAAAGGATCCAATGGTTGCTGCTTAAATACCTGCAAATCTTTTGTTGCCACAATGCTGAGCGTTGCCGGTGCAACATTTTTAATTGCCTCAATTGAATCGGATTCCTCCACATAATGTCTGTCGGACGGAACAGATTGAGTGCTGTCGGCCGAATATCCGCTGCCCTTTGAAGCTCCGAGTTGTGTGCCAATTGTGCCACCAATAAGGCCTGAAACCAAAGAAACCACGAGTACAGGTACAAGGATTTTTGAATTTAAAAAGTCTTTGAACATATAGAATAAGGTATTAAAGAATATATTTTGCAGGATTATTATAGAAATCCTGCCTGCGGTTGCAAGGAAATATACAAAATAATGTTAAAATAGTTACGTGAAAAAAATAGATATAAGAAAGGTTAAAAGAAAGGCCAGACAAAGCCAGTCGCTTGCGCTGAAAAATAAGAAAGATAAGAGAATTTTTGAGCAGCTTTTTGAGTTGCCCTTTTTTGTGAAATCAAAGGAGGTTTTTACCTATTTATCGTTTGATAATGAACCAAATACCGACATTGTGATCAATAAATTTGTTCACAACAGGCGAATTTTGGTTCCTGTAATGGGAAAAGATGAGATTTTTGCTGTTGAATTGCCAGAGAATGCGAAATTTAAAAAAGGAAAGTTTGGAATTCGCGAGCCGATTAATTACAAGAAAAATAATAAACTTAAAAAGATTGAAATTGCCCTAATTCCCGGAATTGCTTTTGATGAAAGTGGTAACAGGATAGGTTTTGGTGGTGGCTATTTTGATAAATTTTTAAAAAAAGTACACTGCACCACAATTGCGTTGGCATATGAATTCCAAATTATTGATAAAGTTCCGGCCGACGAATATGATATTGCCGTTGACTGGATTGTGACCGAAAAAAGAGTGATCAAGTGTGCGAAATCGCAAATATGATCCTACCAAAGAAGAAAATTGAAACATACAAACAGATGGCAGCACCGAACCCGAATCCCGGGTTCTTTTTATGTAACCTCTAAAATATCTTTAACCCCATTTTTCTATGTCATACATACAGAAACAAGACCCGGCGGTCTATGAAATTCTAATGGGAGAAACTCATCGTCAGGCAGAGGGGATCGAACTTATTCCTTCGGAAAACTATGTTAGCCCGGCAATTTTGGAGGCAAATGGTTCAATTTTTACAAATAAATATTCGGAAGGATACCCGGCAAAACGCTATTATGGAGGACAGAAATTTGTTGATCAAATAGAGCAGCTTGCCATAGAGCGAGCAAAAAAGTTGTTCAACGCGGAGCATGTGAATGTCCAGCCTTATTCCGGAAGCCCGGCAAACAGCGCGGTTTACTTTGCACTTCTGGAATATAAGGACACGGTAATGGGACTCAAGTTGGATCAGGGAGGCCATATCACTCATGGACTGCCAATAAGTTTTTCCGGAAAATTTTATAATTTTGTGCCTTATTTTGTAGACAAAGAAACACACAGAATTGATATGAAAGAGGTGCGCCGAATTGCGCTTGAGTGCAAACCAAAGTTGATTGTGGCTGGTTATACGGCTTATCCTCGCGATATTGATTGGAAGGCTTTCCGCGAAATTTGCGACGAAGTTGGTGCAATTGCAATGGCGGATATTTCGCACATCGCCGGAATGATTGCGGGCAAGCAGTTAAAAAATCCTTTTGATTTTGGATTTGATGTTGTGACGACGACTACGCACAAGACGCTTCGCGGGCCGCGCAGTGCGATGATCATGTGTAAAGAAAAGTATGCGAAGGCTATAGATAAGGCCGTTTTCCCGGGATTACAGGGCGGCCCGCATGACCACACCACTTGTGCAAAGGCTCTTTGTTTTGGAGAAGCTCTAACGCCGGAATTTCAAGAATACGCAGCTCAAATTATTAAAAATGCCAAAAAGCTTGGCGAAGAATTAACAAAACTTGGATGGAAACTTATAACCGGCGGAACAGACAATCACTTGTTACTCGCCGACATGACTCCATTTGGAATTCCGGGAGTTGCAGCTCAAACTGCCTTCGACAAAGCCGAAATCACGCTGAATAAAAACACGGTGCCATATGACATTCGCGGACCTTTTGATCCAAGCGGAATTCGTTTTGGCACGCCGGCTGTTACAACCCGCGGCATGAAAGAACCGGAAATGATTCAAATCGCAAAGTGGATGAATGAAGTTGTGAAAAACCATTCCGACGATGCGGTTTTAGCACGAGTGAAATCCGAAGTCGCGCAGCTTTGCAAAAAGTTCCCGGTGCCGGGGATTGCGATTTAAATATATCTTATACTCATTACAAATGTTAGAAGCTAGAACCTCTACTGACAGGATAGGTTTTGAGAACTTAAAGGCCGATTGTATAAACCCAAGCCTGCTTAGATGTTTTCCAGATGCTCTTTCTCATTCTGATACCAGCTTCAACCCGAATTTTGATAGAGAAGTTACCTCTCTAAGTGATGATGGTGTGTTTGCATTGGCTGCAACGATTGAGAAAGACGTTAATCTTTGTCCTAGAAATCGCGAAAGGCTTAGGCTCACACGGGAATATTGCGAAACTCCCGATGAAACAGGCGTTTTACCTGCACGAGATTCTTATGCACAGTTACTTAGGCAGTTTTTGCAGGATTATCCAATCATTGAGCGGCAAGAATATTTAATTGCGGCAGATGAAAAAAGAAGGGGAATCGAAAGAGAAAAATATCCGAATAGAGCCGATGAGTTTGAGGCTGAAAGAAGGGCGTATTTTTTTAAACGACGAAGACCGGATGTTAGTGAGAAAAATCTTAGAAAATATGCATTCCCACGCATTCTTGACGGAGAAGATTTTAAAGCAAGAATTGACAGGCTAGAAGCAGAATTTGCTCATGATCAAATGAAGCTGGCATACGAGCTCGAAAATCCTCCTGAGCATAAATCAGAAAAGCGTCCTATTGAACCAGACCCGAATCAGGCAAAGTTAGAATTTGAGTCATTGCTACGTGCATTTTTTGCCGGAAAAGTTAGAGTAACTATAAAACTTATGACTGGTTAGTTGGTGCGCGGGACAGGAATTGAACCTGCATGCCCGTAAGGGCGCTACCACCTCAAGGTAGTGCGTCTGCCAGTTTCGCCACCCGCGCATGAGCTGATTATACCCAAGGATGCACTTAAAAACACCTTTAAATTGTGGCACCGGATAGTGGTTGCTCAAAAGGCCTGTTTTATGGTAAAATATATCAATAAAAATAAAACCTAAAACATATGCTAAAAGGAGTAATTTTTGACATGGACGGCACGATCACGCTCACCGAGCAGTTGCATTACAAGTCGTTCAACGAGGTTATTAAAGAACATGGTGTAAATGATTATACTTTTGAAGAACAGATTACAAAGTATGCCGGTTCGGGTTCGGCAAAGACTTTTGAGGCGGTTTTTGCGGCTAGGGGACTCAAGGTCTCTCCGGAAGAAATAGAGAAGTGCGTCGCGAAAAAGAAAGGATTGTATACAAAAATTGTTCAAGAAAGCGAAATTACGGTTGTGGATGGGGTAAAAGAGTTCGTTAAAAAAATTCACGAAGCCGGTTTAAAAAAGATTATTGCGACGGGCAATAGCAATTTGGATATTGTAAGGGATATTTTAAAAAAAGTCGGGCTTTTGGAATATTTCCCTCAAATCATTTCCATAAACGAAGTTGCGAGAGGCAAGCCGTTTCCGGATGTTTTTTTGGAAGCCGCAAAACGCATTGACTGTGTGCCGACAGAATGTGTGATTTTGGAAGATTCGGCAAATGGAATAGAGGCTGCACATGCAGCCGGAATTCGCTCGATCGCGCTTGAAACAACCTTAAAATCGGAGGCTTTGGTTGCCGCAGGCGCAACTTACACAGTTAAAAATTACAATTACATAACCGATGAAATTTTATATGGCAACAAATAAAGATTCAAAATCCGCAGCGCAAAAAACAGAGCAAGCTAAGGCACTCTCATGGTTCGACAAATATCTGCGCTATACGGATTACATTGCCGCGGCGCAGCTTTATCTAAAGGACAATTTCTTGCTAAAGAGGCCGCTCACGAAAGATCACATCAAAGATAGAATTTTGGGTCACTGGGGCACTGTTCCGGGGCTCAGCTTTATTTATGCTCACTGCAGCTATTTAATCAAAAAACACTCGCTCGACATGCTTTATATTGCGGGTCCTGGCCACGGCGCACCGGCAGTTCTTGCAAACGTCTTTGCAGAAGGCGCGATGGGTGATTTTTACGAGCAATACCAAAGAAATCTAAAGGGCATGAGCCAAATTATTAAAGATTTTAGCTGGCCGGGTGGTTTGCCAAGTCACGTCACGCCAATGACTCCGGGTGGAATTTTGGAAGGCGGAGAATTGGGATACAGCCTTTCGACCGCATATGGCGCTGTGATGGATAATCCTAATTTAATTGTCACATGCGTGGTTGGCGACGGCGAAGCGGAAAGCGGGCCACTTGCTGCAGCGTGGCATAGCAATAAGTTTCTAAATGCCAAAGAGTCCGGCGCGGTTTTGCCTATTATTCATGTAAACGGTTACAAAATTTCCGGGCCAACAATTTATGGCACGATGAATGATCGCGAAATGGAAAGCCTTTTCACGGGCTTTGGTTACCAGGTAAAAATTGTAGAGGGCGCGAACATGCATGTAAAAATGATGGAAGCCATGGAGTGGGCATATGGTGAAATAAAAAAGATTCAAAAGAAGGCGCGCAGTGGAGGAAGTGTTCTTTCTCCGCATTGGCCAATGATAGTTTTGCGCAGTTTAAAAGGTTGGGGAGGAATAAAAAATCTGGATGGCAAAAAGGTTGAGGGAAATTTCCGCGCACATGGAATTCCGCTGGGAGATCCAAAAACAAATCCTGAACATTTGAAAGTTTTGGAGCATTGGCTTCGCAGCTATGACATCGCAGGATTAGTAGATAGCAGAGGCTGCCCAAAACCGGAAGTTTTAGAATTTGTGCCGGATGGAAATATGCGCATGGGCAAAAATGCGAATGCGATCGGTGGAAATGTGCGCAAACCGCTCAAATTCCCAGACATGAAGGCCTATGAGGTTTATCTTAAAGGTCACCGTGGCAAGGAATATGCCAGCAACACCGCAGTCGGTGCCGCATTCATTAGAGATATTTTTAAAGAGAATGATGATAATAGAAATTTTAGATTTATGTGTCCGGATGAAACCGATTCAAACAAAATGGGCGCGCTTTTTGAACAGACCGGTCGCGCTTATGTTTGGCCGCTTCATTCTTATGATGAATTTATGTCCACAAATGGCCGTGTGATGGAAATGCTAAGCGAACACACGTTGCAGGGCTGGTTGCAGGGATATTTGATGACAGGTCGCCATGGAATGTTTGCCACTTACGAAGCTTTTGCGATGATTGTCGCGAGCATGGTGGATCAATATGCCAAATTTATAAAGCAGGCTTCAAAAGTGCCTTGGAGAAAACCTCTTTCTTGCCTTAATTATTTATTGACCAGTTTGGGCTGGAGGCAGGAACACAATGGTTTTTCTCATCAAAATCCGGGTTTTGTTAGCGCGGTTCTGGAAAAGCACGGCGAATTTTCTAGCGTTTATTTTCCTGCGGATGCAAACAGCTTTTTGGTGACGCTGGAAGATTGCTTTAAACGCAAAGATGCCATAAACGTGATGGTTGTTGGCAAAACTCCACTGCCACAATGGCTAACTTTGGATGAAGCAAAGAAGCAAAATAAAAAAGGTGCAGGCGTTTGGGAATGGGCACATAAAGGAAGTGCAGACCCGGATGTTGTCATTTCTTCAGCAGGCGATTATATGACTGTGGAGGCAATGGCGGCGATTACAATTCTCAAAAAAATGGTGCCGGAATTAAATTTACGCTATGTAAATGTTTCCGAGCTAACAAGTTTGGGAATTGGGGATGAAAGATGCCCGATGGGCCTTGGTAATAAGGATTTTGAAAAAATGTTTACCGCGGACAAGCCGATTATTTTTAATTTTCATGGCTACCCGGGAGTAATTAATAAATTGATTTTTGGGCATCCTCATGCGGAAAGATTCTCGGTGCACGGTTACAGCGAAGAGGGGACAACTACAACGCCTTTCGACATGCATGTTCGCAACAAAACGAGCCGATTTCATTTGGCGATTGATGCGATTCAAAAAGGCGCGGAGGTAAATGAAGCAGTTGCCAAGAAGGCGCCAAAATTAATAAAAACTCTGGAAGATAAACTTCTAAAACATCAGAAATACATCCGCAAATATGGTAAGGATATGGATGAAATTGATGAGTGGAGGTGGGAGTGAAGTATGTATATTGTTATTTAATATCACCCATATGTTCGGAATTGGCTCAAAGCAACAATTAGCAGAGGCGGGGGAAAGAGAAGCCGCTATGCAAAAAAGAATATCAGCACTGGAAGCTCAAGTGAAAGAGCTCACTGATGAACTTACTCCTCTTAGAGAGGAAAAAGCAGCTCGTGTAGCTCGGCAGCAAGCTGAGACTGCCGCTGCCACCTTAAAAGCAGCCTCTGCCGAAAAAGAAGATTCGCCTGCATTTTTAATTCAGAAAATTAAAGACTTAAACCCTGATACTTTTCCTTCCAAAGAAGCGGCTCGTGAAGCATTTACAGCAATGATTGTGCACTATTGGAATACCGTTAAGCCGCAAGAGAATAAAGGTACTATTGATGATAAGGGGTTGGGTTCTCAACCTTTATCGTCTGGACTCAATTATGTAAGAATATCTGATAATTTTTATGCCCCTGGTGAGGTTGATAACCCAAGAGTGAATTCTGTCATCGTACTGCCAGATTTTCATAGTTGTCCCGCGGATTTCAATGAAATATATGAAAGTAAGAGACCAGCGAATCAGAGTCAATATGATCAATTAGAGGAGATTTTAACTCCGGCTACATGCAGCAGAAAAGTAGTTGAAACTACGATCCAGTTAAATCTGACCAGACCTGCAATAGCAAGGGCTGGTGGTTTAGTACGTGGAACTTGCAAGTAGGGGGTAGGTGGGCTTAATCTAGGCGCAATCGGCTGATTGTGAACAAAAAGTTTGTTCAATGTGTTTGTTTTGGTACTGTATTGTTGAGAGCCAGATGGCTTCCTTGAGCCAAAATATCGACCAAAAAGTCTGCACGTGCAGACTTTTGTATTCTTGTGTATTCAGTATTATTTTGCCAATCAGGTATTGACATTTATTAAATAACCTGTTTAAATAGGCTCTTATTAGTAAAACAGTTAAATTATGTTCGGATTAGTTCCAAAGCAACAATTAGCAGAGGCGGGGGAAAGAGAAGCCGCTCTAAAAGCACAAGTAGCAGCACTGGAAGCTAAAGTGGCGGAGCTCACTGCTAAACTGAAGCCTCTTGAAGAGGCAGAAGCAACTCGTGTAGCTCAGCAGCAAGCTGAGACTGCCGCTGCCGCCTTAAAAGCAGCGGCTGCCGCAGAAGAAAATTCACCTGAATCTTTAATAAAAGCGATTGCGAGCTTAAATCCTGATACTTTTCCTTCCAAAGAAGCGGCTCGCGCAAAATTCACAGAACTAGTTGTGCAGTATTGGAATACCGTTAAGCCGGAGATGGGGATAGGGGCTGATAATGCGAAAATTTTTGATGGTGCGGGATTAAATAGTAGAACTTTGCCTTATTATAAGGGGGGATTCCTTTATGTCACAATCCCGGACTCTTTTTATGACCCCACTGATGAGCCTGCCGACAAAAGAGAATGTAATCTCATATTGAGATGTTTTGGTGGTACCGTTTTCGATGCGGAGCCAATATATACACATGATGAAAAGATGCCAGCTAGGGCTAGATTTTCACAGACATCCCGAATTATAACGCCAGCTAAATGTAGAAATCAGATAATTGAATTTATTTTTAGTGAGAGGGGCTTATCCAAGCCTGACTTTATCCGCGCAGGTGGAGTTCCTGGGGCTTGCGAGTAGGGGGTAGATGGGCTTAGGCTAAACGCAATCGGCCAATTGTGAACAAAAAGTTTGTTCAATGTGTTTGTTTTGGTACTGTATTGTTGAGAGTCAGATGGCTTTCTTGAGCCAAAATATCGACCAAAAAGTCTGCACGTGCAGACTTTTGTATTTTGCCAAATCAGAATTTATGCACTTTGTAATTTTTTTTCAAACACAGCCGCGGAGGTACCGATAACGACAGAAATAAACATAATCAAAAGACCCATAAAAACACCGCCCGCAATGTCATCGCCGGGCCGAACTATAAACAGGTAGGCTTCTGCGGCTGCAACAAAAGCGACAAGGGCTATCGCGCAGTATTTTATAGTCCGCAAAGCTTTCACGGAATTTGGTGAGAATACTTTATTTTGCCCGATATATCCGAGTAACCTAAATGCTTGATAGAGCGCCACAAAAAACGGAATAGACCCTATATACGCATATGCTAAAAAGGGATCGTTGAAGTAAATCTCAAAGAGCGTGGCATTCACATTCCTGCCCTCAATGTGGGGTTCCCAAAGCATAAAGGCAAGAGCGCCAATGCCAATGAGCACAATTACTACCTGTAGAAATATCGTTGAACCGCGTTTCATAAATTTTGGTGCCCTGGGCGAGACTCGAACTCGCAATCCTTTCGGAATACGCTCCTGAAGCGTACGCGTATACCAATTCCGCCACCAGGGCAGGTTAACCGCGCCCATTATACATTACACATTTATTTCCATTTAATAGAACAGCCCATGGAAGGTTTTTGGGTCTGCGATGGTTTTTGCCCGTGCAGCAGAGCTTCCACAGCCTGCGCCAGTTCGCGCTCTTTAACTTTTGCGGGTTCTTGCCAGTTATCATCAATCCGCCCGTGATAGGCCAAACGTTGCTCTGAATCATAAACAAAAATATCCGGAGTGCAAACCGCACCATAGGCTTTTGCAGTTTGTTGAGATTCATCGCGCAAATATGGAAAATTTTGGCCACGACTTGCCGCATACTCCTTCATTTTCTCAAATCCATCTTCCGGATAATTACTAGAATCATTGGAATTTATTCCCACAAATTCCGCGCCAGCCGCGGAAAATTCACTTTGCATAGAAATCAATCTGTCCCAAATTGCCTGAACATAAGGGCAATGATTACACATAAAAACAATCACCAGCGCACGCTTGCCTTTAAAATCCGCAAGGGAATAGGTTTTGCCATCTATGCCCGGAAGCGAAAAATCCGGCGCCGCAGCCCCAAAAGGAATTGTTTGTGAGTATGTAAGAGCCATCTGGCGTTATTTTATCATATTGTCATTTTGGTACCGGTATGGTAAAAAAGACACATTGAACGGTTAAATATGGGTGCTTAGCTCAGTTGGTTAGAGCGTCTCGTTTACACCGAGAAGGCCAGGGGTTCGAATCCCTTAGCACCCACCAGAATTCTTATTTAAGGGCATCTGCAATTTTTTCATGAGTTTCTACTATTTGTTCGCTTGCTGGGGCTAAAATCTCGACTGAATATCTTACATACGAGAGTTTATCCCATCCTTCTTCTTTATAAGCTGCTGCCATAGATTCATATTCTTGATATCTTTTTGAGCCAGGCTCGCCTTTGGTAGTCATCATGCGTAAATCCATGGGATTATCTTGCTCTTTTTCTCCGTTATATCCTCTCCATAGTTTTGCTCCTTGGACTAATTCAATTTTGTATTTGAATTGTCTTTCTTTACTCTGAAGTTGTTTTAATCGGTCTTCAAATTCATAATTTCCAGATTCACCAACTCTTGAATAGGCTACTCCAACAATGGCATCCCCTGGCGAAGCATGATTTAGTGATGCTTGTATGAAAGCCATAGTTTTTTCCAAGCCGTCGCTTCCACCGTCACGACAAACTTCCAAATCGCGTGCTGGTGTTGTGAGTGCAAAAGGTGCGTTACCAAAGTAAATAGTTTCTCCTGGCTTTTTGGCTTCATCTGGCAAATTTCTAAAACCATCGCAAAGGACATCTGCTTGATGATATTGCACACCTGAATCGTTAATTGATGAATTTGCTTTTGCAAGGGCAATAGCTCTAGGGTTAATGTCCACAGCATTAATTGGGGATCCCGGCTTTAATGACTTTGAATTTCTAAGTTTTATTCCACAATGACCTGCCCCGGCAAAACATTCTATGGCTGCATCAAATTTTCTTCCAGGGAAGAAATGATCTACTGCATGGATAATATCATTTGATTCTCCATGATAAGGATAAACAGGTTCTTCTCCTGGTTGAGCAATATCTTTCAAAAAAAACATTTCTGGAAGATTGCCGATCTCTGCATAGTCTGGTTCGTACTGTAGCCTGTCATCTAACTCGTCTATGAAGCTTGCTGAGTGAGTAACAACTGGTCTTGTTAAATCTCCTGATTCACCAATGAAGCCAATCTCTCTGAGCTTTTCTGCGTGTGCTTCTAGTTTCTCTGCTAGTGATTGTTGTTTAACCTGATCCATAAAGTATGGTTTAGTTACAAAGAGATTACCTTAACAGTAAAAAATAATTATGTAAACCCTCAATAAGCGTGTTCCTTTTTTAAGGCGAACAAATTCCTTAGCACCAACCACTCTTTATCTTTTTGAATATATAATTTCTATTGCTCTGGAAACGTATTTCATAGCCTCTTCTTCTCCACCATTTTCTATCTCGTCTAAATGCTCATTGAATTCATCGGCTAATGAGTCAAAGGCGGCAACTGCCAAAAGGTCGCTTCTTTTCATAAGTTCATCTGCTGAGCCCGGATTAACTCTCCTGTAATGTGCCTCATAATGTTCTACAGGTTTAAGTTTTCCAAGGGTGAATGGTATGCCTAGTCGTGCACAATCTGCTTTGCACTGAAACCAAAAACTAAAATGCCATAAATTGAAAGAATCTTCTGTTAGTTTTGCGCCACGAGCAAATCCCGCTTGTTCAGCTAAATTTAACTTACTTGGTTCTGGGCTGTCGTCGACTTCTTCTAGACTCACAGTTTTGATGTTAAAAAACTAAAGCATTCTCCTTAATATCCCTGCATCAACTGGACCCTCGCGCATAATTGCGTGATTATCTATCCAAATCCCTCCCAACATTAGCTGAAATATTGCCATTTGAACTCTCTCTCGAAAGTCATCTGGAATCTTCGCAGGACACCCACCAGGACTAAATTCATCCATAAACATTATTTCTCTCTTATATGCCTCTACCCTTGCTCCCGCAAGTATCGGAGACATTTTGCATAAAAGTGGTTTTTGCTTTTTAGGAAATCTACATCCTCTTTTAGGATCTAAGCAATTTAAAACTCTACCATTTATTATTTGAATGCCAGCCGGAATTTCTTCGGTCTCTTCCTCTGGAAATATGATTGAACCATCTTTACAGCAACGTCCACATTCCGTATGAGCTTGCTTTTGGCAAGATTTAAACTTTCCATCGTCCATTATTTTATGAGCGTTGTGGAGTGCCATCACTCTACTAATTCTTCTTACCGGTATTATTATTTCTTCCATACGCCAGGTATTCTATAACTTAAAAGGCACTTTAGTCAAAATTTTTATTGTTAATAACTTTACCCAAAAAAAAACGGCCCCCTTACGGGAGCCGTCTTAAATTTACTTTATTATTTTACCTTTACCCTTACGCCGTAGGCTGCTGCGCCTTTAACCCATACGCATCGCGGCCAACTCTTTCGAAAACAGGTTTGTTCTTTAGATTTAGAAGAATTGTAATTCTCTTTACCTGTCTGCGTTTTAGAACCTCGCCAATGATTTGTTCTCTTTCCAGTGGGCCTTTTTCTTTTAGAATAGAGCTGATTACATCGGCAACTGTGCCATCGTCATAACCCCATTTGCGTAGAGCATAAATTCCACGGCCAATTAGAACGAAGGAATTGTCGCGGATTAATTCATTGTGAACAGCTTGAACATTGATGATTTTTTTGTCGAAGCGACCTTCTGTAATTCTGTTGGCAATTTCTACGTAGTGCAATGGTTTTTGTAATTCATTCAAGATGAAAAGGATCTTGTCGCGGAGAGTGCGAGGATTGATGTGCCTCCAGTTCGCAAGGCCGATACCTTTCTTTGTAACCTTGAGTCTGCGGTCCAATTCAATACAAGAAAGCGCAAACTGCTTGCTCCATTTTTTGCCAGTCTTTGTCTCCAGTCCGGCAAGAAGTGCATCTGCAGGTTCAATCTCTTTTTTGTCCTGTAAATAATTGATTGCCTGTTCGCATAAGCTGTTAATCTCTTTCTTTTCGATTGTTCTTAGTTTGAAGTATGGGAAGAAATTGATTGTGTTTGGCACTTTTTCCAAGCTTGCATCGAGCTCCAATGAAAGCTTGATAGCAGAAACATCCACACTCTTTGGATCATTTAATAAGCTCAAAATTTCGCTTGCCAGCTTGTCTTCCAAAGCAACACCCTCATATTTTTGAATGATTGTTTTGCCGTATTGATTAAAAATGTGGAGTTTTGTGTTGGCCACATTGCGGGAAAGCTTCTTTAATGCGTTTTTCTCAATTTGTCGGATGCGTTCGCGTGTTACGCCAAATTCCTTTCCAATCTTCTCCAATGTCGCGTGAGATTTCTCATTTAAGCAATAGCGGTTCTCTATAATGTGTTTTTCCTTTGGAGATAAAAGGATCAAAAGGTTGTTAATTAATTCCTTTATTTCGGGCAAGGTTGCTATGACCGGTGAGATATCTTGCGTCATATTTTATTTGGGTTATGGATATTTAGAATCATCGTACCAGTTCTTGTGTCATAGTCAAATTCCAGTACGCGTATGCAGCAGGACTTTGCGCATGGCTTTGCAAAAAGGAAAACGATTGTAGTCGTTTAATACTAACAACATCAATGCGATTTATAACAATTTATTTTAGAAGCGATTTTGTGATTTTTTTGCTCAATTCCACGGCCGGTTGGTTGAATGCGTTGATTTGGAATAACTGGCCTAAAAAGGCTATTTTAAGCTCAAAAAGGAAGAAAAGTTCGCCCAAAACTTCGGGCGAAAGTTGGTCAAATAAAATCTCCGCAAATGGTTTTTTATTCTTCAAAAATGCACGTCTTACGCCCTCGTATTCCGCGTCAAAAAGATCCTTTAATGTGTAGCTTTCTGTCGCGATTTTCTCATCAAATTTCGTGTTGTCAGTTTTTATCGAAAGGAAAAATTTGTCGTCCGGACCGTCCAAAAATAGTTGCAATTGTGAGTGCTGATCTTTTACTCCCATCGCTTTTGTTGGCGTTATTCCGATTTTTTTTGTCTTGCCCAAACTTTCTGCAACAAGCTGAATCCACCAATCAGAAAAATGTTCCAACGCTTCGCAGTAGGGGAATATCACAGAAATGTTTTTGCCACCTTTAAAGTGCAAATATTGATAAATGGCTAGTTTAAAGGCTGCAGCCCACGAAGTCTTTTGCGCGCCTTTTAATATTTTTGCTACGTCGACGCCACAAAGTGCCAGTGGAAGTAAGCCAACCACCGAAAGCACAGAGAATCTCCCAGAGATTTCTTTTGGGGAATTAATAATCGGAATTTTATTTTTTTGCGCGAATTTTGCGAGTTCGCCGGTAGGATTGTCGCTTATTGCAATAAAATTCTTGGCCGATTTAATCTTTGCGAAAAGAATTTTGGAAAGTGTGAGAGCTTCTATTGTTTCTCCGGACTTGCTGGTTAAAACGAACAGGGATTTTTTTAGATTTATTGCCGCGAGTTTTTCTTTTACAAAGTCCGGATCAATGTTGTCTAAAAATAGCAGCTTTTTGTTGCCAAGGGCTTGCGCTGCGGCTTTTGAGCCCAGGCTGGAGCCTCCCATTCCTACAACTACAACGTTTTTGAATGATTTGGCTTTGATGTTCTTTAGAAAATCAACAGACTGCCAAGGCAAATCCACAAATGGCATTTTTAAAACCTCACCTCTGAATTCTTCAAACCTCACATTTAATTTTCCAAACTCATTTAGAAAATCTTTTGGATGCGGTGAAAATTTAATATTAAGCATAGTGGAGCCACCTTAAATGTTTTGCAGGAAATATTTAATAACCGATTCTTCGCCTTGAACTTCTGCGGGAATTTTTTTGAGTCCCTGAATAACGTGGTGCCTGTGGTAGCCCAAAGAAACGAGCGCCTGAATAATTTCTTCGCTCCTTTCTTGTGCGCCCGGTTCGCTGTCTTCTTCTATAATTTCTTCTTTAATTTTGCCTTGTAGATCAACAATAATGCGCTCTGCGGTTTTGCGGCCAATGCCTGGGA
>JBAYHN010000024.1:0-18349 GCA_041666125.1 Candidatus Altimarinota bacterium
AGATTTAAAATTATTTTTCGAAACGCAGTTTGGGGATTTTATAAATATTGAAAATAAAATCTATATAAAGCCTGTAATTGGCTTGAATGAGACGTTATATTACAATGGCGAAAATACAGACAGGGGCAATCCAAATGGGCTTTTAAAAATAGAAGAAGAGTTGAACCAAAGACTTTATGCGGAAAGCGGGGATTTGTATGATGCGGCTTTTAAGAAAAGTGAAAATACGGTGCTAGCCATAATTTATGAAGGAGTTGGTGCCTCCGGAAGCGGGGAAGCCAAAACTTTTATGTTGGCGCGTGAATTTTTGACTCGTGAACCGATTAAATCAACATATGGAATTACTTTTTTGGCTCACGAATTTGCGCACGCACTGGGCATGCCGGATTTTTCACACAAGCAGCAAGATGAACTTGATTCCGAGGTTGTTTTTACAAGCGACGATTTGATGGGAAGTGGCCGTTACAAGCCATTAAAATACACATATTTATCAGGGGAAATTAAAACACACATGATTTCACATGAGGCAGATTAAGAATAAATTTTTGCTGATTTTTTTATTGGTGGGAGTTATCCCTCTTGTTGTGATGGGCGCGATTGCAATTTTTAGCGTTACGCGGACTCATAATGTAGACGTTTCTTCTTTGGAATTGCAGCTGCTTAGGCAAAAAAAAGAAGAAATTACAAAACTTATAGATGAAACCGTTGGAATTTTGCAGGTGCAGGTTGGTTATGAACAAAATGTTGAGATAAGCGACAAGGATCAGGAATTTTTGCTTACCGCCCTTTTTGAAACAAATAAAAATCTAAAAGAAGTGGCGTTTGTGGACATGCAAGGGCATGAAACCAAGAAGCTTTTTAGCGACGTTGATAACGGCGAGGCAATTCAACTTTTAAATGTTTCGGAGCTTTCTAAATTTACAATTCCCAAGAGTGGCCAAGATTACATAGGTAATGTTTATTATACCGCGCAAGGGCCAATGGTTACGATTTCCGTGCCGGTAAAAAATAAAAATAAAGTAAATATAATGGTTTTGATTGGAGAAATGAGTCTTGCGGCGGTGCAAAATATTGCAAGTACTGCCAGGCTTGGGGATGAAGGATATTTTTATATATTGGACGAGGACGGGAAGATGATTGCGCATTCACAGCCTGAGAAATTAAAGCTTCAGGCGGATTTTTCGGGCCAAGATTTGGTTGCTTCCGTTTTGCGCGGAGAGCTTAGAAGCGGGCTCGAGACTCGTGATCGTTTTACGAGTGCATGGGGAGTGCCGGTAATTGGCGCCGGAATAAAACTGGATAAAACACAGTGGGCACTCATAGTGGAATGGCCAAAAGATGATGCGTTTGCGGTTATTAGCACAATTAATTTTCAGCTTTATGTGGTTGTGGCTTGTGCATTTTTAATTATTTTACTTCTCACTTTTTGGGTGTCCGCAAAAGTTGCCAGGCCGATTTCCATTTTGAGAGAAGGCGCAACTATAATTGGCGCGGGACATTTTGAACACAGAATTCAAATAGAGACGGATGATGAATTGCAGCAACTCGGTGAATCTTTTAATGTCATGGCTCAAGACTTGGAAATGATTCAAAAGCTGAGAGAGCAGGCAATAAAAGCCGAGGCGTTGCAGAAAAGCTTGGAAAAAGAGAAGGAGCTTTCGCACAATAAAGACGAATTTATTAGGAATGCATCGCATCAATTGCGCACGCCGCTTTCGACTATTTTATGGGGAATAGAAAGCGCAATTCCGCAGGCCCAGCAGCTAAAGCCGGAGCTTGGAAAGGTTTTGCAGAGTTCCCACGCCGGCATGCAAAATCTTAATGAAATTGTTAATGATTTGCTGGCAGTTTCGGAATTTGGCCTTGGATATGAGGAAAAACAAAAAGAGCCTGTTGATTTGGATCCTATTTTAGTTGAGGTGGCCGCTTCATTTGAAAAAATATTTAAAGATAAAAATATTGCTTATAATTACAAAAAAGTGGGCACTCCGGGAAAAGCTACTGCAAACGCAACTGTAATCAAAAAAGCGCTTTCTTACCTTTTCGACAACGCCGGAATTTATTCAAATTCCAAGCTGGATGTTTCTTTAAAAGAAGAGGGGAGCGAAGTTATAATTGAATTTACAGACGACGGAATAGGAATTCCGGAAGATGATAAGAAACTAATTTTTGGACAGTTCTTTAGGGCCAAAAATGCGATTGTAAAAAGGAATGTGGGCACCGGCCTTGGACTTTTTATAGTCAATAATATAATAAAAGGACTTGGTGGCAGAGTGTGGTTTGAATCTACGGAAAACAAGGGAGCTACGTTCTTTGTAGCTTTACCAAAGGCATAATAATCTCAAGAGGGAAAACCTCGCCTCACTCATAAAAATGCTTTCTAATTTTTTGCAAATTAAAGCGCATTTTTATGATTCGGCGTCCTACGCTTCACGGTCGCTAAATTCGCGACCGCTTCGCTACGGAACGGTTTTCTCGCACTTTACTGCCAGCTTATTTTCCCATTAGCGGTAATTGTAATAGTCTTTTTGCACGTGGTTGGTGCGGAAGTATTTGTGATGCAAATGGCGGCCGACCCGGCACCTGTGCCATATTGGCTCGTTATACCCGTTAGCCTGCTAAATAAAACATCGGTTCCTGCGCCATTTAAAGTCGGGTTATAAAGTAGCACGCCATGCATAAGATAAGTTTTTACTATGTCTGTTGCGGCTCCCCAGTTCAAGCCCTGGTAAATCGCATAAAACTGTTCGGTTGTATCGAAATGTATTCCCCACGTAGTTGTGCCTTCACCGGAAATTGCCCTTCCCTGTGCATAACGTAACTGGGAAACAAGGCTTGCTGCCGTTGTTCCAAGCGCCGTATCGCGCTGATAGTTTGATATTGATATAGTCCCAATAACGGCCATAGTGGCCAAAAGGACCGTCACAATTATTACTTCAATTAAGGTGAATGCTTTCTTCATATCTCATTTATCTTACGCCACCAGCAACGAATTGATATATAGGAAGTATTATGGCTAGTGCAATTCCTCCGATTATAAGACCCATTCCAAGCAACATTAGTGGCTCCAAAAGAGTCATAAGCGCTTTTAATGTTTGTTCAAAATTGCGCTGGTAGAATTTGGCGAGCGTAATATAAATATTTTCAAGATCACCGGTTTGTTCGCCAACGGTAGTCATTCCGGAGACAATCTGTGGAAAAAGATTTTTTTGATCTTTTAGTGTACTGCCTAGAGGAACTCCCTTAGCCACATCCTCCTTTATTCTTTCAATTCCTTGTTTATATATTTTGCCGGAAAGAATCTTGCCGGTTATATCAAGACTGTCCAGAATACTTATGCCACTGGATAGCAGAATTCCCATTGTCCAACAGTAGCGGTAAATATTTAATTGTTTAAACAATTTTCGCGTGAGCGGAAATCTTGCAATAAACCCCGATACAATACTTCTGCCGATAAGAGTTTTGGCGAGAAATATTAAAAATCCTATTAATAAGCCAAGAATTATGGCATCCGCCAAATAATTTGAGCTTACAAGATTTCCTGTACTAACAATTATTTGTGTAAAAGCAGGCAGTTTCATGTCCGACTGGGCAAAAAACGTGCTTAACTTTGGAATTACGAAAATAAACATGAATATAATTACAAAAACGCTTAAGCTCATAAGAATCGCCGGATAAATCATGGCGCCCACAATTTTGTTTTTCAGAGCATTGTCTTTATTAAACTGTGTCGCAATTGTTTTTAATGATTTTTCCAGATTTCCGGAAGCTTCACCGGCTTTTATAAGATTGGTTACAACATCCGGGAAAAGCATGGGGTAGTGTTCCAATGAAGTGGAAAGGGGAGAGCCCTTTTCTATTGTGAACTGGAAGTCCGAAAGAAGCCTTTTAATTGATGAATTATCCGTATCTTCAATCAAAATTCTTATTGAATCCGCAATAGGAAGTCCAGCAGAAACCATGGTATGCAAATTTTCAAAAAGCATGTATCTGTCCAGTAGGGAAAGACTTACGCCTCCACCAAATTTTGTAGATTTCCCTCCTCCAAATCCTTTTTTCTCATCAAGTTCCAAAAGGGTAAGGCCGCGTTTCGTTAAATACGCAATAAGATCCTCTCGGTTTGATGCTTCAACTTCGCCGGGGTCAATTTCTCCTTTTTTATTTACTGCTTTGTAACGATATATTGCCATATAAAATTAAGCACGAATTACGCGGAAGACTTCATCTATGCTGGTAATTCCACTTTCTGCTTTTTCCAGTCCGTCTTCGAACATGGTTATCATTCCCTGTTGTAGCGCTACGCTTTTTACCATCTCAGCCGATTCTTTCTTCAAAATCAAATCTGTAATTTCCGGAGACGCATCGAGTACTTCAAAAATTCCTATTTGCCCGCGGTAGCCTGTGCCGCCGCATTTTGGGCATCCGCGACCATAATAAAGCTGAGCAGGAACTTCCAAATTAGTTCTAAATTTATTCGAACGCGCCGCTTGATCAAGAATAAGGGCCTTTAGATTTTCATCTACTGGCTTGCTTTCCGTGCAATCCGGGCAAAGCTTGCGCACAAGACGCTGGGCAACCACAGTACGTAGAGTGGAAGCCAAAAGGAAAGGCTCTGCATTAAGGTCAATCATACGTGGAATGGCAGTTGCAGCATCGTCCGTATGGAGAGTTGTAAGAACAAGATGACCAGTTAGCGAGGCGTGAATAGAAAGCTCCGCAGTTTCGGAGTCACGAATTTCTCCCACCATCATAATATCCGGATTTTGACGCAAGAATGAGCGCAACCCTTCTGCAAATGTTAATCCCGTTTTTTCATTTACCTGAGTTTGATTTACGCGTTTCATGTCATACTCAATAGGATCTTCGATAGTTGCAATGCTAACTTCCGGCTTATTTAAAATCGTAATAAGCGTGTAAAGAGTTGTAGTTTTACCGGAACCGGTTGGACCAGTTACTAGAATGAGTCCATTTGAACGCTTAATACAATCCAGCAGCAAATCATGATTTCTCTTTGTGGCGCCAAGACTGTCGATATTTAAAGGTCTGCGGCTGCCTGCCAAAAGCCTCAAAACGGCTTTCTCTCCATGCAATGTCGGCATAATAGACACACGAACCGCGATTTGTTCATCTTCAAAACTAAAGCGGAAACGTCCATCTTGCGGAACGCGGTGTTCATCAATTTGTAAATTGGACATGATTTTAATACGTGCAATAAGCGCTGGTTGAATTACCGCCGGCAACTCCACGATGTCATGCAAAATTCCATCAATTCTATATCTTATTACAAGAGTGTCCTGAGATGACTCTATATGTATGTCGGATGCCCTGCTAGAGGCCGCATGTTCCAAAATAGTGTCAAACATAGTAATGACCGGCAGCTCCGTGGCAAGCGTTTTATCTTTTCCTTTGGAAACCGCAAGTTTCTTTGCGTTCTCGTCGATAATTCTCTGGAATTCTTTTCCGATACTACGTTTATAAAGCTTAGTAAGCTCGGAAAAATCTTCTATAGAAACCACCATCGGATTCACGTATTTGCCAAGTTTTTGTTCCACATAATTTATAGTGGCCAAATCATTTGGATCGGTCATAGCCAGCGTTATGAGGTTTTCCGTGGCAGAAACCACAAATATTCCTCTGGCTTTGGAAGTTGCTTCGGGAATTAGGCCATATTCCGCGGCATTGCCTTGCATTCCTGGAGTCACATGCAAAATTTGCAATTTTAAGTACTGTGCCAGCGCGTCAAAAAAGAAACGCTCGTTCATACCGCTTTGGCCAATCAAAACGTTTTCTATGGTCGTATTAAGACGTATGCTTTCTTCTTTTGCCTTCGCATAAACAGCTTCGGTCACCAAGCCGTCTTTTATTACGATTTCTTTTAATTTTGATTCCGGGATATGCATATTTTTATTTTAATTTTTGAATTTTCCTTAATTTTTAATTTACGCATTTCTTATAACATTCAGCCCAAAGATTGTTATAAATTGATTTCCCCAAATGAGCAGAGTTAAAAGTGAAATGTAAATGAAAGGCGCTATTGGCAGTCTGTCTTTTCTTCGCATAATAAACATTACAAGGCTTGCTACTGCGGTTAAACAGAATGAAAATGAGATTAACAGAACTGCACTTGGCCAACCGACCAAAAGAGCAGCAATGGCTCCAAGTAAAACTTCTTCGCGGCAAATCCAGCGCGCTTTGGAATATTTTTCGACTGCAAAAAGGACTCCGCCAAAAACAAAAGCCGAGCCAAAGGCAAGAATCACCGGCACAAAGAATTTCTTAAAAACGTAGAAAGAAAAATACCCGGCATTTGCAGGGTTATAAGCCCCAAGAAGATTTCGTGTTGCAGGGCTTGCTTTCCACGCGTACCACTGCAGAGGAACCATCAATATTGCATTCAAAAGCAAATAGGCCAGTAAAACTATAATCACAAACTTTAGCGTTTTAGTAGAAAGCATTCCTCTAAAATCGAGCACAAGCAGGAGCACGGCGCATCCCCATATTGCAATCAGGTGTGTCCAATTTAAGATTTCATAGTAATTCATAGAATTTTTTGATGTTTGTTTTTTTTGATCTTTTTAATAAGTGTCCTCATTTGGAAGAATAGTGAGGTCCGTTCCGGTTTCATACAAACTTGCATTATTGCCGCCATCATTTGCTTCCGCATTAGTAGTGCCGCTGGTGTAATAACTGCTTTCCAAATTTGCATCTATCTCAAAAGTGCTTGGAGGTGTGGCTGCAGCATCACGGCAAACATACCTGTAATATCTGTCCGCATTTGTAAGTTCATTAATTCCATCAACATCCGCAGCAGGACTATGGTTTGGATCTATAGGAAAGTTGGAAATAGCTGCGCCACCGGTTGTATCCGAAATTTTTACCGGAATCCAGCCTGTTCCGTCAACGTCACCTGCACCTGCTGCAGTTGTTTGAATCCAAGTAGCAGCTGCTCCGCCCCAACCAGTGGCTGTAGTTGTATCTATAAAATCAGCGGTATCACTTGGATATGAAACTGCGATGCTTTCGCTTGCTTTGTCTAAGCAGTAAAGATCATCTGCGGCTCCTCCAACATATGGTGTGCTCACGGTCGATAAATAAAGCGCTATAGCGGATTTTATGGAAGCCAAATCCGACATTCTTTGCGTATCACGAGATTTTTTTAGAATTTCAGCAGGATTTAAAATCAAAACAGTGGCAACAGCCAAGACTGCGACTATTGTTAGCACGATGAGCAACTCTACGAGAGTGAAACCTGCGCGCACTTTCTCGCTACCATTATTTTTAGTGCCAATAAGTATCAGTCTTTTCATATTTTAATTTTTAATGATTAAGTGAAATATTTAAAAATCATCACTCGCAGGAAGAATTGAAAGATCCGTTCCAACTTCATACAGAATTGCATTGTTTCCGCCATCATTGGCTTCTGAATTAGTAGTGCCACTTGTGTAGTAGCTGCTTTCTAGGTTTGCATCCAATTCAAAGGTGCTTGGAGGTGAGGTCAATGTGGCAGTTGAAGGACGACAAGCATATCTATATGTCCTGTCTGCATTAGTAACGCCAGCCGCTGTTACGCTTTGATTTGGATCTATTGGGAAGTTGGAAATTGCAGCGCCACCGGTTGTATCCGAAATTTTTACCGGAATCCAGCCTGTTCCATCAACTTCGCCAAGTTCTGCTACAGTGGCAACCTGTCCCCAAGATGCGGCCAATTGAGTCCAGCCAACTCCAACTGCAGCTCCATCCGGATCAGCTGGTGGAGTTGCGTCGGTAATATCTGTAGTAGCCTCCGCTATCGATACATATAAACGGCTATTTGCCGATACTGCCGAATCAACGCAACCTGCATCGGTTGCAGCCCCACCCAAATATGGAGTACTTACAGTCGATAAATAGAGAGCAATCGCAGATTTAATAGAAGAAAGATCGGACATTCTTTGAGTGTCGCGAGATTTTTTTAGAATTTCAGCAGGATTTAAAATCAAAACAGTAGCAACAGCCAAGACTGCGACTATTGTTAGCACGATGAGCAACTCTACGAGAGTGAAACCGGCACGCTTTTGCTCGTTACAATTATTTTTAGTGCCAATAAGTATCAGTCTTTTCATATTTTAGTTTTAAGAAATTAAGCGGAAAGATTAAAAGTCATTGGTGCTTGGAAGGATTGAAAGATCCGTTCCAACTTCATACAAACTAGCATTATCACCGCCATCATTGGCTTCTGCATTAGTAGTTCCGCTTGTGTAGTAGCTGCTTTCCAGATTTGCATCTAATTCGAAAGTGCTCGGAGGGGTACCGGCAGCGGCGCGACATGAATATCTGTACATTCTTATAGCGTTTGTAATTTCATTTAATCCATCAACTTCGGTAGTTGCACTATGATTTGGGTCTATTGGGTAATTGGAAATTGCAGCGCCACCGGTAGTATCGGAAATTTTTACTGGAATCCATCCGGTCCCATCAACTTCACCGGCTTCCGCACCTGCGGCTTGCAGCCAACCAGTAGCATCTTGATCCCAAGAGGCCGGTGGCGTGGTATCGGCAAAGTCAGTAGAAACAGGATATGAAACAGCAATACTTTCACTTGCTCCTACGTTAAGGCAGTAGTTGTCATCCGCGACTCCGCCAACATATGGAGTGCTTACAGTTGCCAAATAAAGAGCAATCGCCGATTTAATGGAGCCAAGATCGGACATTCTCTGAGTGTCGCGTGATTTCTTTAAAATTTCAGCAGGATTCAAAATCAAAACTGTGGCCACGGCCAAAACCGCAACTATAGTGAGAACGATAAGCAATTCGACGAGGGTAAACCCGGATCGCTTTTTCGCATTCTCATCATTTTTAGTTCCAATAAGTATTAGCCTTTTCATATCTTAAATATTAAATTAAATAAATTTAAAAAGTATCCGTGCCAGGCAAAATAGTTAAATTCGTGCCCACTTCGTAAAGGTTTGCATTGTCTCCGCCATCGGAAGTTTCTGCATTGGTGGCAACGCCGGATCCGGCATAATAACTACTTTCCAGATTTGCATCTATTTCGAAAGTGCTTGGAGCGGTTGCGTATGCTGAACTATAGCAAGCATATCTGTACATGCGGTCTGCATTTGTTACGGCGCCCACTGCGGCCACATTTGAATTAGGGTCAAGTGGCCAATTGGAAATGGAAGCACCTCCGCTTGTTCCGGTAAGATTTACCGGAATCCAGCCGGCGCCACTTATAAGTCCGGCATTTGCTTTTGTAACTTGAGTCCATGCGTTTGCCCCTGCGTCACCCCACGTTGCCGGAGGAGTTGCGTCTGTTACTAATTCAGTATCGCTTGGATATGATAACCAAATATTTCTTTCGGCAGCCGTGCCATCATCGGCACATCCGTCATCCAAAACTCCGCCCAATATAGGTGCGGTCGCAGTGGATAGGTAAAGTCCGATTGCAGACTTCATGGAGCCAACATCAGACATTCTCTGTGTATCACGTGATTTTTTGAGGATTTCGGCAGGGTTCAGAATAAGTACCGTGGCAACAGCCAAAATCGCGACTATAGTAAGCACAATAAGTAACTCTACAAGTGTAAACCCTGTCCCCATTTGCCTGTTATTGTTATTTGTGTTGATAAGAATTAACCTTTTCATATTTTTGTACACGTAAAGTTATAAAAACTATTGTCTGTTTGTTATTAAATATTATATCATATTTTTAGTAAATAGCATTGGTTAAATTTAGTGAAATCCACACATATGAAAAGTCTGTCAAGTAGAGTTTTTGCCGGTTTTTTTAACAAAAAAGGCATGATTTTGATAGAAATTCTAATTGGTATTGTAGTTTTGGCTGTAGCGGCGATTTTAATCACACAAATGAGCGTAACGACCTTTCGTTCCACTAAAGCTACTGGCCAACAAAGCGTGATGAACGGTTTGGCTCAGGAAGCATTGGAAGCCGCGGAAGCGCTTGTTACAGCGGATTGGCGCAATATTTATGATAAAACAAAGGGGTCGCAAGAATATTATCCAAAAATTAATACCGGAGCGTGGACTCTCACAACAGACATCGCAGATAAGACAATCACTTTGGATGGAGTGGCATATTCGAGGTGGGTAATTATTGATAATGTTCAAAGAGATGGGAGCGACAATATAGTGCCAAGTGGCACAGACGACCCGTCAACACAAAAAGTCACTGTCAACGTTACAGCCTCCGGTTTACCAAATTTGGTTTACACTCGTTATTTCGGTCGGGATCGCAATACAACTCTTAGCCAGACAGACTGGAGCGGGAGTGCGGGACAAGAAACAAACCCAGCAAGTGGGTTTGATGCAAATTACAATAGTTCATATTCAAGTACCGATGGAAATCTTGTACTTGGCACAGACATAACGCTTCAGCAATAAAATTAATATGAAAAAAGTTAGTACACCAAAATTAAAACGTCCGCAGAACTCATTGCTTCCAAAAATCTTTATCGTGCTGGTGGCGATTTTTGCGCTTATTGGTTTGGTGATTTTGACTGTTAACTATTTTGGCGATTCTGCGAAGCGTCCAATAGGTAGAGGAAAATTTAAGGAATTAACGAAGCCGCGCGTGATTAATGAGCAGCTTTTAATTCCCGATACGCAAAAAATAATAGAAATAGAGGGAAGAAGTTTTGCGCCAATAGAAAATAAAGTGGAAGTTCCTCTTGTGCCGCTGGATGCCGGAGACGAAGTGGTTGTGCCGCAGGCAAAACTTACAATTAAAGGCGCATATGAACTTGCGAACAAAAAAGCTCTTTCGTGGAGCGCAGGTGCCGAGTTGTCTTTTATAAAATCTCTTGGCACAGTAACCCTGGAGGGCAAAAGTTCGCAGTGGCAAGCCGTATTTTTTATTCCAAAAGGTTCCAGCAAAAGTTACGAAATTATAATTCAGGAAGATAAAATAGTTTCCGCAAAGGCGGTTTCCGGCAATGCGGTGGGAGAAGAATTACCGGGAACTTGGTTTGATTCCGGCGAAGCTCTAAAGAGACTTGCAGAAATGCCGCAATTTGAAGATTGCACCATTTATGCAATCGGTTTTGCCTACGACACGGATGGTAAAAAATGGAGATATGCGGTTGCAACAAATTTAGGTATTACTTCACTTGAACTTTAATATGCATAAATATTTTGAAGAGAAAAAAACGCGATATACAAAAAAACAAATAATAATTATTGCTGTGATAGTGATTTTATGTGTCTCCATATTCAACGTGTGGATATTCGCCTCATATTCGCCAAGTTGTAATAAAAATATCACCACTCTGGTGGAGGCCGTAAAAAATAGATATCCATTCTTAAATCCGGCTCAAAGTTTTTACGAAAAAAAAGACATGATAGTTGATATCCAATCTCTAAGAGAAGAACTTACGAAGTTGGGGAAAAATCGCAGATTAACAATTTATTTTGAGTTTTTAAATACAGGCGCAAATATTGCAGTCAATAAAGAATTGACTCTTTGGCCTGGAAGTTTGATGAAAATGCCGATTGCCATGGCCGTAATGAAGAAAATTGAAAAAGGGGAATGGAGGCTGGATGATGAGCTGGTGCTTTTGGAAGAAGATGTAAGTCCAGATTTTGGAGAACTATATAAAGAGCCGGTTGGCACGCGGTACACAATAGAAAAACTTTTGGAAGAAATGCTGATTAATTCTGATAATACGGCAAGAACAATCTTTATGAGGAATTTGGGAGGAGAAGAAAGATTTAATGTTGTTGACCACTTGGGTATAGAGGATGTTATAAATGAAAACCAAGAAGTGAATTCCAAGCGCTACTCTGTTTTCTGGCGAGCGCTTTTTTCGGCCAGTTATTTGTCGCCGGAGCATTCGCAGAAACTATTGGAAATACTTACGGAAACGCCGTTTGAAAACTATCTCGCGCTTGGATTGCCGAAAAATGTTAAATTTACTCACAAAATAGGAGTGAATGAGCCAAAAAATATATATGCAGATTCTGGCATTGTGTTTGTGCCGAACCGCCCATATATTTTGACAGTCATGATGGAGGAGAGAGATAAAAACCAAATGGAATATTTAATGAAATTAATATCTAAAAAGACGTATGACTATGTTTCGTCGTATGAAGAATAGAAGGGTATTTATTAAACGCATTATTATAGGTTTTTTGATGTTGCTCTTGGTTGTTGGTAATTTGCCTGCAGATATTGTTGGGAAAAATCTATCTGAATTGATCTTTCCTCACAGAATTGTGGATAAACTTTTTTTAGCAAAGCAAGTTTCGAGAGTTGTTGATAATTTTGGCGTACAAAAAGCTGAAGCCAATACTGCTTTTACTCCAAGCACCGGCCAAATTGTAGTAGGTACCGATGCTTTTAACGGCTGGCGTCAGACATTAATGCCAGATAACGTTGGTCTTGCCACTTTTGCTACTACGTTAAGATCATGGGCAATAAACACTACTGCCTCCGGTTTAAATGTCAATCTTACTGTTCCCAACGTTGACGTTTCCGGCACAGGCACAAACAAGCTCCTCGTCAATACGAGATGGCAAACATCTTCGGCGTCGCTCACGCCGATACGTTTTCAAATTTGCGATTGGGTTTCTGCAACCGGCGTTAATGCGGTCGCCGATGCGGCATGTAGTACCGGAGGTTGGCGAACACTGAATTTTGGCAAACAAGATATAACTCCCGTCGCTGGTACCATGTATTGGAATCATAAATTCGCGACCACCGCTGGGCATGGAACGCCAAACAAAATCGGTGGCCCGAGCGCAAACTCCACGACCGCTAATTCTGGAACAAATTCCCAGCCATCGTTTGAAGTCTTTGATGGCTATTTTTCCGATGCGTCGACCGGCACCGCCATTTCAACGCCACTCACCAACTTTGTTTCTTCCGGCAGTGTTAAAGTGAGGGTCTTTTCGACAGTTGCCACAGCGAGCTTGGGTTTTGCCTGGGACTATCTTTCTGTGGAGCCTGCTGTGGATACAAGTTTGCTGGCGTATTCTCGTGTAATTACCACTGGCTCGGAATCAACTCCTTCTACGAACAATTATTCGAACACATTTGCCAATGAATTAACCACTGGAATGAATAACAGTATAACAACAACAACGAGCGGCGCTGATTTTTATTATAAATTTAAAAATGCCAATACATATATCGGAGCCAATGCGGTATTGGTGAACTACGCTGGTAATCACTCTGCAACTGGTTTGCCGGTAAATAATATTTTTATATGTAATTTTGCAACGGCTCCCACTGGGGATTGCCCTGGTGGAACGTCAGCTAAATGGGAACAGCTAGATACTGCCGGATGGGATCCTGGCACAACCCTCACGCCACATAATTTTTCCAAATATTCCGCTACGATTGGCAACTATATTTCGGGTAGCAGTGAAATTTGGGTGAGAATAAAAAATGCCTATACGACCGCCGGCGGAACTGTTAATACAAATTATATTCGTGCGACAGTTGGTTCCGTGAATGACTCCACAGGCAATTCGGAAGTTACTTTGGGTGCGCTGGTTTCGGGCAGTCTTTCCACCAATACGCAAACAATGGATACTACGGTGGCGACCCCCGCGGCGGGGTCTCTGTATCAAGTAAATCAGGTGCTGGCCACACAAGCAAATCTCTTAAATTCTTACGCTTATGATTGCGTTGGTGTGGCTTCGGCAAGCGCTCCAACCATATGCGCCACCACTGCGGCTGGCGCGGCGATGAGTGTTTCTATGCCCCTTACACAACCAGCCACTTCCACGATTACGGGTGTGAGATATGCGATGCGTTATCGTTCAAATGCCAGCGTGACGACAATAACTGTTCTCCCAGGTATTCGTGATTATGGTGGCGCTTCATCGGTGGGTTCACTGTCCGCACCGACTGCTCCTCAGCTTCCGCAGGCAGGTAACCTTGGAGGATTTGTTGACGTTGGTACACTTGCAACTTCCACAATGATTTATTCCGATGGAGTTGTAACCGAAAATCCCCAGAATAAAATTGATACATCAAACAACCGTGTGCAAATGAGACTGCGCACCGCTGCAAGTACGTTAACCGCCGCCGCTGCAACGCCAACCGATTTGGATTTTGCATTTATGAGTATTAGATGGAGGGCGACGGCTTCGGCACAAACAACGACAATTACAACTCCCAATGCCGGCGCTATTGTAAATGGCACGAATGCTTTTCACAGCTGGAAGCAAGCCATAATGCCGGACAACGTTGGTTTGGCAGTAGCTGCCACAACTACAAGAGGATGGGTGGTGAATACAACCGGTACTGGATTGAATATAAATATGACGGTGCCGAACGTTGACGTGAGTGGAACTGGGACAAATAAACTTTTAGTGAATACTCGATGGCAAGCGTCTGCTGCAACGTTAACGCCAATATATTTTCAAATTTGTGACACAGTTTCATTGACCGGAGTTAATGCGGCGGCAGATGCCGAGTGTGCCGGAGTTGGAAATCCTGGTGGTTGGCGAACATTGAATTTTGGAAAACAAATAATAACACCTGCAGCCGGTGCTATGTATTGGAACCATAGATTTGCAACCACGGCTGGACATGGGACGCCGAACAAAATAGGTGGTCCGAGCGCACAGCCAACTACAGCGAATGCGGGAACAAATTCACAGCCCTCATTTGAGGTGTACGATGGATATTTTGCAGATGCATCGACAGGAGTTGCAATATCAACGCCACTTACAAACTTTGTATCTGCTGGGAATGTAAAAGTTAGGGTGTATTCGACAGTTGCGACAGCTAGTTTGGGATTTACATGGGACTATCTTGCTGTTGAGCCTGCAGTGGATACGAGTTTGCTGGCGTATGCGCGTGTCATTACTACGGGCAGTGAGGCAAGTGCTGCTACAAATAATTATGGTAATACTCAGGCCATGGAGCCGACGGCGCTATATCACAATATTACAACCACAACAGGTGGAGCAGATTTTTATTATAAATTTAAAAATGCTGCAACGTATACGGATGCAAATGCGATATTGATAAATTATGCAGGTAACCATTCTGCATCTGGGTTGCCGGTGAATAACATTTATATATGTAATTTTGCGACGGCTCCTGCGGGAGATTGTCCTGGTGGTGCATCGGCGAAATGGGAACAGCTAGATACGGCAGGATGGGATCCCAGTACAACATTGACTACGCATAATTTCTCCAAATATTCTGCGACGATTGGCAGTTATATTTCTGGGACGAGTGAAATATGGGTGAGAATAAAGAATGCGTATACAACAGCAGGTGGGACAGTTAATACTAACTATATTCGCGTGACTGTTGGTTCTGTTAATGACTCTACGGTCAATTCGGAAGTTTCTGTTGGCGCGTTGGTTGGCGGCAGTCTTTCTACAAATACGCAAACGCTAGATACGACAGTTGCGGCGCCCGCGGCCGGAGCACTTTATCAGGTGAATGAAGTTTTAGCGACGCAAGCAAATTTAGTAAATTCTTATGGCTATGACTGCGTTGGTGTGGTTAGTGCTTCTGCACCAACCATGTGTGCTACCACAGCGGCGGGTGCGGCAATGAATGTATCTATGCCACTTACGCCTCCGGCCAATTCTACGATTACCGGAATTAGATATGCTAGTAGATATCGATCAAACAGTAGCTCACTCACGACGATAACGGTTCTGCCCGGGATTAGAGATTATGGCGGAGCATCTTCGGTTGGTTCGTTGTCTGCAGTTAGTGCACCACAGCTTCCGCAAACAAATGTATTGGGAGGATTTGTTGACGTTGGAACACTCGCAACTTCTGCATTGATTTATTCGGATGGAGTTTTGACAGAGAATCCATGGAATAAAATTGACACTACAAATCACAGGGTGCAGATGAGATTGCGTACGGCGGCGACTACATTAACGGCTGCAGCTGCAACGCCAGTGGACTTGGATTTTGCTTTTATGAGTATTAGGTGGAGAGCTGGAGCCTCCGCTGGTCCAACTTTAACAATCAGCAAAACGGCCGGCTCGGTATATGCCACGAGAAATAGCGGCGCAACTGCACAGTCCGTGCATGATGAAACGTGCACAAGCGCTGCAACATGCGCTGCATTTACTCTTTCCCTTTCATCTGGCTCGGAAACTGTGAATACTCTTACATTCACAGAAGTCGGGACTGCATCGGCTCAAAACACGTTAAGTCACGTTGCCGTATATTATGATACTGATGGGAATTGGGCGGATGCAGGGGCAGAAACATTGTTTGGTCAGGGGACTAATAATGGGGTAGAAACTGCATATATTCCCGGAACGCTTAGTATGACATCGGGTAATACGTATTATTTATATTTAAAATATGATTTGGACAGTTCCGCTCCAAGTTATCCGGCGGGAGGAGAAACTGTTAGTTGGAGCATTAACGCAGGCAATGATGTAGGTACTACTGGCTCACCCACAAAAACAGGCGCGCCGCAGACTTTAACCGGCACGCAAACCGTTTTGCCAAATGCAACGGGCGTAACTTATGATGTTGGTGGAGATGGTGGTAGAAATGGTGGTGGTGAGGCCGTGGTTAGCGGTTATGGTTTTGGCGTTGCTGTAGGCGCTAATCGCGCAGATTGCACGACCGCCACGATTAACTATGGATGCGTAAAATTTATAGTGGGTGGCACAACAAACGTTGCATCTGGAGATTTTGCATCATGGAGCAACACGCAGATTAGATTTAATATATCTGCCACCCTTGCAAGTGACGGTGGTGTTGGCGCGGTGGAAATACGTGCTGCAAACCAGGCATCTACTGCAAAACTTACCTATTATATTTATCCGCACGTTACCGGAATTAGTGCCGCAAGTTTTGCCGATGGTGGATACCAAGATGGAACATTTACAATAACCGGTGATCATTTGGGGAGCTCAGGTGGAAATTCCAATTTGTTGATTAATGGAGTAGCTCCTTCGGCAACGACACCAACGTGGTCCTCGACTTCCATTTCCAATATAGATATTCCAGATACAGGCACAGATTCCGGAACAATAACGGTAACGCGTTTTAGTGATTCCAAGGCTTCTAACGCTTATGGTAATTTTTATATATATCCGCAAATAACAAGTTTTTCCGGTGCAACTTATCCGGATGGAGGTTTTCAAGATGGCACACTTACAATAAATGGAAATCATTTTGGAACAGGCGGCGTGGCTGCAAATACATCTGTTAATGGATCTACTCCAAGCTCAATTGGAGTTTGGAGCGCCACGTCCATCACTTTAGTAGACATTCCAAATGCAGGTACGGATTCAGGCTCCATCACAGTTACAAATCCTCAAACTTCAGGAGTTTCAAACAGTTATTCCACCTTCTATATATATCCGCAAATTACAGGAACCACGGTATGTAATAAAACAACAACTCCTTCTTGGCCTACAAATGCCGCCAGAATATATGATGCAACCGATACTGCATGCCCAAACAATTTAAAAGATGGGCATGTTGTTGTTAATGGAAATCATCTTGGTGCAGCTGGAACCATTACAGTAATGGGCAATTTAGCTTCACAGGTTACTGTTGCCGGCGGACCATGCGCAAGCTCATACAGCGCTACATGCGCAACAATAGAAATGCCGGCGATTGGAGGCAGCGGATATACTGGCGACCTTGTAGTAACACGCACTGCAAGCGGTCATCAAAATAGTTATGCAGGATTTAGAGTTTTGCCGCGCATCGCATCTTCCACTCCTTTTAATTTAAAAGGTGCGAGGGGAGACACAATTGCAATTGCTGGTAATCATTTTTGTCAGTCAGGATCATGTCCAACTGCATTTAGCGCTGCAGATAAAGTTAGCTTTACCAGCGCGGACGTAACTTCCGGTTCCTCAACTTGGGCAAATACAAGCGTGCCTTCAATAGTTATTCCTGCCGGCGCAACCGATGGAGCAATGACGGTGCTTTCAAATACTAGTTATGTTTCAAACGAGCTTACATACGACATTAAATTTAAACCTACTGTAAGTGACTTAAGCAGATTGCCTGCAAGCGGTTCAACAGATCAATCGCAAAATTTGACGCTTACCGGATCCACTTTTGCCGATGCCAGCGATTCGCCGGCAGATACGTTTACAGACAGTGAGTGGCAAGTTGATGAAGAAGGTACGTTTGTAACACCGGAATGGAGCGATTCAAAAACAAATGTAACCACAGTTACGGTAAATACAACGGATGGAACTTTTGCCGGCAATCGCGCAGGGCAAACAGATTTAGCCTGCGGAACAACTTATTCTTGGAGATTTAGATATAAAGACAATAGTGGCGTTACAAATGCAGAGTGGTCGGATTATTCCTCTACATATACATTCTCAACTCCATCATGCGGACCGAATGCAACAAGTTTTACAAATAATACCGAAGGCGGACTAA
>JBAYHN010000025.1:0-17763 GCA_041666125.1 Candidatus Altimarinota bacterium
CTTCCTCGTCATCTTCTCTTTCTGCGTGAACATAAGCAGCCTGAGCGGTCCAAAGTAAGATAATTGCAATAACTGTTGAAATGAATATTAACTTTTTTTTCATAAAATATAATTATGATACTGTTGTGCGTGGGGTTGTTGGTTTTGGTGGAACATAAACCGGCACCGTTGGAGTTGGGGTAGGTTTTGTAACTACCGGAGTTTTTTGTGGTGGTATAACTGTTGTGATTGGTACGCTAACTCTTTTTACTACAGTTTTAGTGTTTGCCGCTTGTTCTTTTAATAAGGCGTTTTTCCGATCAATTATTTTTTGATCAAGTGTTGTTATCTGCCCAAGTCTCTCTGTGATATTTGTATTTATTTTTTCTGCTTTTGCAATCGCCTTATTTGTTTCTGTTTGATTTATAGAATAAAGCCCCACTAGCATTAATAACGCCGAAGCGCTTGCAATAGCGGGAAAAGCCCATGATCCTTTTTCGAAAAATGATTTTGGGCTTAGTGTAAAACCTTCCGTCCTAATATTTTTTTCTTTAACTCCGAGTCTTTTTAAAATAAAAATAGCTGCATCGGTAAAGGGTTGCGGCCCACAAATAAAAAAAACTTTGCCGTAAAGGTTGTCCCTGGCGTTATCCAAAATCATTCCTTCGTTTATTCTGCCGGCAACGAATCCTTTTGGAAGGTCATCGCCACTATTTGTAATGGCAAATATAGCTTTGAAGTTTTTGTTGTGCGTTTCAATATTTTTAATTTCCTCGTAAAAAGAAATTTCCGGAATTGTTCTGTTGCTAAAAATCAAAGTTAGTTTGTTTGATAGTTCTTTTCTTGTCGCATAGTGGAATGCACTCATAAAAGGAGTTATGCCTATTCCGGCTGCCAAAAAGACGACATCTTTGTTCTTTTTTTCATCGAAAATAAATGCGCCATATGGACCACGCACAAAAACGCTGTCTCCTTTTTTTAATCCGGCAAATTCGCCTGTAAATTGTCCAAAAATCTTAAATCCAAATTGTAGGTGATCTTCGTTTTCAGGTGAGCTGGCAAACGAAAAAGGCCTTTCTTGAGATAAAGTACTGCCTCTCAAGAAAGATAAAAGGGCATATTGCCCCGGACGAAAATATATGGAATCTTTCTTGTTTTTTGGGATTAGTGTTAGGTAAACAACCTTGCCATTTGCTATTTTTGACTCTCCAATTGTGTATTCTGTTTTTTTCATGTGATTTTACTTAGCTGTAAATGTGTATTGTGTCTTAATAGTACTTATTATGAGGTATTTTTGCTACATTTATGTACAAGTACATATAACAAACAAAAAATATGCAAACATCATCAACGTTGAAAATTAAGGTTATTGTGGGCAGCACCCGCCAAAAAAGGTTTAGTGAAAAGCCGGCTCAGTGGATTTTTGAGGAAGCAAAAAAGCGCGAAGGCATTGAAGCGGAACTTTTGGATTTAAGGGATTATCCGCTTCCATTTTTTGACGAACCAATTTCTCCATCTATGGCAAAGAAAGGTGAATTTGCTAATGAAATGGTTGCAAAGTTGGCAAAAAAAATAGATGAAGCTGATGGTTTTATAATTGTCACTCCGGAATATAATTACGGTTATCCTGCAGTTTTAAAAAATATAATGGATCATATTTTTCATGAATGGAATAACAAGGCGGTTGGTTTTGTGAGTTATGGTAGTGTGAGTGGATCTCGTTCAATTGAACAGCTAAAACAGGTGGCTATAGGCCTTCAAATGGCTCCAATTCGGGCTTCTGTGCATATTCCTGCCTTTTGGACACTTACAGATGAAAGCGGGAAATTAAAAACCGAATCTTTGCAGAAGAGCGCGGATGGTTTTCTTACTCAGCTTATTTGGTGGGTGAGTGCATTAAAAGTTGCACGCAGCCAGAGCTGATTTTATATTTTGAATTTAATCCCGTTTTCCCTTAGCCATTTTCGTCGTGCTTTGTAATCCGGCAAAATAGTGGCAACTTTATCCCAAAACTTTTTTGAGTGATTCTTTTCCGGGATATGCGCAAGTTCGTGCACAACAACATAATCAACCACGTCCAGCGGAGCCATAATTAATTTCCAGCTAAAGTGAATTGCGTTGTTGTGGGAGCATGATCCCCATCGCCTCTCCGCTTTTGTTATGGAAATTGATTTGAACTTCCAGCCCATTTTTTCGCTGTAAAAATTTGCTCTTTCGGTGATTTTGGGGAGCGCCTGCGCTTGGTACCATTCAATCATTTTTGCTCTGCGCTTAGCCAAACTAACGCCTTCGTAATTCTCGGTTTTTAGCTTGTAGATTTTGCCCAAATAAAAAAACTCTTCATCATTTATAAATTCTTTTGGTTTGTTCCCACCGCCATTTTTTAAAATGTGCGTTTGTTTTTTTATTATCCACGCTCTTTTTGCGAAGACTAATCTTTTTATATATCCCAAAGTTGTCATCATTGGTGCGCGCACGGTGAGCGTGGCATCTTCGGCTATGTGAAGCGCAATACTCCTTCTTCTGGATCGGATTATTTTGTCTATTTTAATTTCCTGCATTGCGGATTAATTTTAATTTTTCCGTGCGCGATAAGTCCTTTATTCTACACTCTTCTTTTTGGGCTTTTGAACGATTTGCGAACTTTTTTGAATAAACGAGTTTTACCGGCCTGCGAGCTTTTGTGTATTTTGCGCCAAGTTTTGAGGTGTTGTGTTCCTCAATTCTGCGGGCCAAGTCGGTAGTAACGCCGGTATATAGCGTTTTGTCGGCGCATTTGAGAATGTAGATGTAATACATGATTTTTTCTAAAAATCTCTAACGGTTCCGCGAGTCTCTTTTATTTCGCCACGATGTTTTTTTGCTTCCAAAACTTTTTGCTGCGCACGCTTTGATCTTTTTCGTTTTTGCTTAATTAATTTAAAGATTTTTTGTGCGCGCTGCGACTGAGCACCTCTCACTTTATCTTCAATTTTTAGAATTAAAAGTTTGTATGCCGAAATCCTATTGTTGCTTTGTTCTCGGTGTTTTTGGCATCTTACATCTGTTCCTGTCGGCAAATGTCGCAAAGTGACGGTAGAAGAGGTTTTGTTCATTTTTTGCCCGCCTTTGCCACTTCCACGCACAAACTGCTCTTCAATATCCTGCGGAAAAATATTCAGCGCAGCAGCTTTTTGCAAAAATGGGGGAGGAAGATCAACTGGGAAATTCATTAACCTTATTCTTGCACAATATTGCGAGAATTACATCTGCTGAGGTGGCTACTTTGACTATTGGCCTGTTTTGTGTTAATATATATAAGAGAAGGTAAAAATAAAAACTAACAAAAACCAATATGAATAAGTATTCACTTTTAGTTTTAGGGCTTGTTTTAGTTGCAGGTGCAGCCGTTTTTGGCATTGCTAACGCCGCCGATATACATGCTCGTATTTCTGATGAAACACCTTTAGCGGATTTAAGAATTACATCCGTTATTTTTGATGCGAATACCGGAAATCCAATTGTTACGGTAAAAAATGTTGGTCGTGCGGATGCTGGCGCAAAAAGAAAACAAAGAGCTTTTAAAGTTATGTATTCTTGGCTAAGTGAATATTCCGAGCAGCAAAAAGTGGAATCTTGGGTTGCTACTGTGGCAAAAGGAGCAAGCGTTAAAATTAAATTTCCAACAGCTTCCGCTGCTCGTTTAAGGCCTTTAAATAGATCTAATAGCCTTACGGTTACACTTGATTCAACCAATCTTATTAAAGAAGAATTTGAAAATAATAATATTTGGGAAGGGGATATAGAAAAGCCCGATTTTGTTGTTGAGACTGTAACGTATGATACTTCATCTCAGAAAATAACGGTTTTTGTTAAGAACCAGGGGCAAGTTAGAGCTGGAAGAAAATATGAAGTTGGAATCGCGAAATTGGCGCATTGGTGGTTGGATGAAGATGGGAATGAAGTTGGCAGTAAGTTAAGTGAGAAAATTTCGAGTGTTGCGGCCGGAGATTCTCAGAAAATTGAATGGACCAATGGAGTTCGCAATTATCAGGGAGAGCCTGCAGGAGCGGTGCAATTAATTATTCAGGCAGATGCGGAGGAAAGAGTTATGGAAAAAAGTGAGATAAATAATATTTGGGTGGAAGAACTGAGCGATGAGGAATACACAACTCCATGTAATCCGGAAACTTCCGAATGTTCCACTTTTGATGGAGAGGAGGGAGATAATGCATCGACCATTCCGGAAGACAGCGAGCCTGCGGCTGATACAAATAATCAGCCTGCTGATCAAAGTGGCGCACAGCCAAGCGGTCAAGGCGCGCAACAGCCGGACGAATCAGGAATTCCAAGTAATCAGCAACAGAGTGATCAAAGTGATGGTACCGGGTCTACCCCACCGGCAACTCGCTGGCAGTCAAATTCAGATTTAATTCTTTTGCCTGGATCTGTTTATTTTAGGCCTACTCCGGCAACGGCAGGGCTTGAGCTAAAGTTCTGGGCTACGGTGCAAAATGTTGGCACTGGTCCAACAGGCCAGCTTACTCGCCCAAATAGTGGCAGAGTAGGAGATGGCGATTCGGATGCATATTTAAGGATAGATTTGGGCAATGATGGTACGTGGGATGTATTAAAAACAACATATACTCCAGCCATATATCAAGATCATATTGCCTTGAAAAGTTTTGGCCTTTGGCCTGCAGTTCGCGGAAATCACAAATATCAAATTTGTGCGGATGGCGCGGACGAAGTATGGGAAACCGATGAAACCAATAACTGCGTTACCAATACTTTTTCGGTGCAATAATAATATAAAAATATTAATATGAAAAAAATACCAAAATATGTATATGTAGTTGCTGTGGTTGTGGCTATTGGTGTTGGAGCCTTGTTGTTTTCGCAGAATGTAAAGGCCACGTTGCCAGTTTCGGAAGATAATATAGAAAAGGTGCAGTCAAAAACGTATTCACTTTCACCTTTCAAAATGGTTCCGTTTGTTTCTCAAAAACAATCGCGAAAAAATATTTGCGATCTTAAGATTGATGGGCCAATTGCAACTGTTTGCGATAAAAAATACAATACTGTGCGCGCAAAGGATACTGCAAAAATAGATGAGCTGTTTGTAATTTTGAGTGATGTAAACGACAGCAATGCACCGACAGAAATGGCAAAGTATCTTACCACTCAACTTATTTTTTCCACGCTTCCAAGGGGTGCTGCAAAGAAAACTTCTGCGGAAATATCTAAAATGTTGCAGGTAAATTCTTTGGAGTCTCAACTTGTTGCTCAAGCTGATTCCATCTCACCTCTTCGCAGTGGCTTAACGCGTGCCGAATATATAAATCAAATGCAAAATGATTTTAATGCGGTTAAATCAAATTGTCCGCAGCCTGGAGATGAAAATTGGGTTTTTCTTGCAATGTGTTCCGAACATAAATGGACAGGAGATGTGCAGCAACCAATTTATTCCAGGCAGTATGCGGAATATGGCGGATCATGCATTGGTGATGCAGGACAAATTGAAAGAACTAAAATAGAAAGCATTGTTAATACGAAAATGAGAAGCGATTACGATTTTGTGAATGAGAAGGGTACTTCATCTCAAATTGCGTGTGCATTTACATGCGCATCTTATAAGTGTCCCAAATTGGAGCAGGCAGAAGCCGAAAGAACTCAATGCAAAAATCCTATTTATCATCCATTTTACAGCAAGAACGAAGTTAAAGATTTGACTTTGAAAGATAAAACGATTGCCTTCGATACGGCAAATACAGAATGTAAGGATCGTGCTTATGATTATGTTAAACGTGCGGATGGTACAAGTACGTTGAAGAAAGTGCGAAATTGCAAACTTAGTTTTAATAGCGATACATCGTACAATGATCCACAGTTCGGACGCTCTGTTCCAGTGAGAACTTACTGTTGCAGTTGTGATCGTCAACAAAGAGATCCATATGTAAGTGTTTATGATTTCTCTCAGCCTGGATATACGGGAGATGATTGGTTTAAAAAAATAATTGATGTGGCAAAGCAAAAGATTGAAGACGATTTACCAAAGACTCCTATTGAAGACACTGCTACAAAACAGCCTGTAAAAGATGAGTTGCCACCAAAAACTCCCGTTAAAGATGTTATTCCAAAACAACCGGTAGAAGACATAATTCCACAGCAGCCGCTTGTTACTCCACCGACAACTCCTAAAAAAGAAGAGAAACAGGAAGTAAAGGTTGATCGTTTGAGATTTACGTGTGCTGTAACCAAAAAGCGTGATCAGGATGGAGTGCTAGAACTACATCTGGATGGAAAAATGGAATGGGTTGATGCCAGTGGAAAACCGGCATATGTAAGTTATTATGGGATCCCAAATGGAGGAGGTGTGGCTAGTATTGGGAGAGCGTGTATTTCCATAACGGACGAAGTGCCACAGTGTGTTGATCCGCGTACAAATAAGCCTACGGACTCGCCTTTGGATTTCACCATGGAATATGTGCCAACAGCGCAAAGAACAGCAGCTGCCATTGGAGAAGAGTCAAACAAATGGTTCTGGACAATGGGGGATAGCTTAAGGAAATGCCAAGCAAGTGAGCTTCCACCGGAGTCATATTTTAGGTAGAGGTTGAGTTTTAATACATTATATCCACTCGCCCTGTGTTCGTGTCGCCGAGATAAAAATGGAAATTTAATGTTTGGCCAATTTTCGTTGCGACAAAATCTTTGTTATCGTTCTCGTCGATTTTGTAGCCAATCTTTTCCAGTGCAGCCCTCACCTTACTTATATCATCTTTTGTTACAAGTCTGTTAAATCTGTATGCAACCCATCCGGCAGCATCGTCATCCCACAATTTTACATCTACAAAAACGGTTTTTAGAATTGGCATTACTTCGTCGTTAACCACTATCCCTTTTTTAGTCGCAGCTTCTATTTCTTTGGTTGCTTCATATTGCATTTGAGCGCGCGTTTTTGTTACCGCAGTTGCTCCGCCCGTAGCATCATCTTTAGGTGTTACGCTGCAAAACTTTGCATTGTATGTTTTGGCTTCCGAAGCAGTTGTATTTACGCCGTTTTTATCGCCAACCTTTATATCTCTAACAATATTTTTCATTGGATATGACTGTAACAATTTTGGAGAATTTAATTTGTTGGCGACTATATAAGCACTAACATCGCTGCTTTCCGTGTCGGTGAAATTTGCAACAAGGTCGTTGTTATTGCCCAAATTCCCGTTGGCATCCAATTTCATAATCATTGCCTCGGTGGCTTCTGTCCATGAGCCAAGGACTTTCTTTTTAATTCCGGTGTGCCATGTTCCGGCTATTGCGTACCCGGAATCGGCAGCCTGAATTATGTCATAGCCGTCCAAGTCTTTTGTTCCACCAATTGTCTTGCCCCATTGATATTTAAAATTTGCGTCCGTTTTTACCAATACAATATTTCTGGCTCTAAAAGGGGATTCGGTATTTTCTATAGTGTCGGCAATTTTTTCCATGTCCCTTTTGGATGCCGGTGTTTCCGGTGTTCCCATAGGATATTTCTTGTAATATTTATTCATCATCTCGTCGTATTCTTTTCCTCTTTTTGCACTATCGTCGCTGTACCATCCTCCAACAAGATTATTTCCCATTATTATATATCCGCCGTCTTTTGTTTTTTTAATTACAGAATCTTCCAGATATTTTTTGAGTTTGATAGCTCTTGCCCATAAAAACTTACCTTTCTTATCGGTTTTTACTGCTACGAAGCTTAATTCTTTGCCGGCATTTTTTACCAAGTTCGAAATTTCGTCTGCCGCTAAGCTTGGGGTGTAAAAAGTCCCCAGGGCCATGTATCCGCCATCATTGGTTTGCTCAGCTGTAAAGAAATTTCCGAATTGTAAGTGCATTTTCTTTGGAGTTCCAACGTTGAGAGTTTTACCGTCCGGATTTAATGTCAAATTTGGAATTTCTAGCGGCACACTTTCGAGTCCTGTTGCCCATTCATAGTTCCCCCTTTTATTTAATTTCACGAGTGCCGGCACATCCTGGCCGTCTTCGTCTACAAGTTTTATATTTCCAATCAAAATATAACCACCGTCTTTTGTTTGCTGCGCATTCTTGAGGGGGTATTGTTCGTCGGCGTCAATTTCTTTAAGCCAATTGGTTTCGCCATTGGCGTTAAAATCACCCAGAAACATTATGTGCATTACGTCGGCGACGTCTGGCTTTCCGACTAATTGCCCTGTCATTCCAGACATAACAAATCCACCATCTTTTTTTGCTATAAGTTTAGCCGGGGTGTCTATGCTTTTTTCGCTTACCGTTCTTGTCCAGATTGGATTTCCTTTACCGTCAATTTTTACTACGAGATTATCTCCTTGTCCCTCGAGTTCTTCCTGATCCTCATCCGTTATCCATTCACCACTAATTTCTCCGGCCGCGACATAATTCCCATCTGTTAATTGAGTAATAGCATAGCCATCCGAAGCGCAACTGTTATAAAGTTTGCTCCATTCTTTATCTCCGGTGCTGTTGGATTTAATCCAAAACATGCTATAACCGCACAATTCGCTCGGATTAACGGTGTGTCCGGTTATGGCAAATCCGCCATCTTTTGCCTGTGTTATTGCGTAACCGTCCGCAAGTTCTTTTAGGCGATATGATTTTATAAAAGTTGTTGTTTGCACAGTTTGGCACTTGTCTTTTATCGCAGAGATAACGCTTCCAAGGTAGTTTCGTGTGTTGGGAATATATAGCAAAAGTGCAGCCATAGAAATTACTGCCACCGCAACTATTGGAATGTAGATTTTCTTATGCATGTGAATAATATTAAGTTTTCGGTTATCTAACTGATAATCTTCCTATTATTGCAACGAAATTGCAAATAATTTGTTGTGTATATTTCGCGACGGTAATACAATTTATAGAGTGTTTTTATTATTTAATAAGTAAAATATGAAAAAGAAATTCGCGGCGTTAATGGTTGTAGCGCTTGCTGCTACTCTTTTTGCCGGTTGTGGCAAAGAAACTCCGGCAGAAACAGCAAGTAAGGATGCTGTGAAAGCTTTAACTGATTTGACTGTCGCTCAACAGAAACTGGGCAACCTTGATCCAAATGATCCTGCATCTGCAGCCAAGGTAATGGAGACTTATGCCAATCTTGGAGCTCAAATGGAACTTCAGGAATTTGAAAAGGCGGAAGCGGTGGATCCTCCAAGCAACTTTCCTTCAGCGCTTATATATAGCAAAGGGAAAATCACGGAATCTTCCGACGATGGTGACGAAAGCTACATAAATAAGGAGATTACAATAAAAACAACGGAGGACATTAAGACAGTAAAAGAATTTTATAAGACTTTATTTGCGCAACCTACTTGGAAATTAACATCTCAATCGAGTGAATCTGGTGGGGCTTCTTATAAAGCAAAAGATTCCGCAAATATTGAGGCAAGCGTAGATATTAGTGTTGATGCGTATTCTAAATTGGTGAATGTGCGCATTTGGTATAACGGCGATATTACTAGCTAAAAAGTCAATTTGTAATGAGAAAGAGCCCATTTCTGATATGTACAGAGTGGGTTCTTTTTAAAATGATACCGTAATGATTCCGCGCAATCGATCATTTGTGGAAAATCCAACCACTAGCATTCTGCCGATTTTTTTCATTATCAATTGGTCTGTATCTTTTTCGTATGTTGTATATCCCAATGCTTCAAGTTCTTTTTGTACTGCGTCTATATCTTTTTGAGTGACAAGGCGGCTCAAGGTGTATTCCATGGAAAATCCGCCGATATTGTCTATAACTTTTACGTTTTTAAATACGCGTTTTAAGATTGGAAGTATTTCGTCGTTTACTTCTTCACTCTTTCCTTTTGCCAGAGAATCAATTTCTTTTGTGTTTTCAAAATTTAACTCCGCCCATGTATTCGGTTGAAATTCCTGAAGACAAATTGGCGTTTTATAATTTTTGAGTGCACATAAATTTTTAGTTTTTGTGTCCGCTTGGGATATGTTTGGATTTTGTTTGTTAGTTGTCAGTTCGTTGTCATTTTTTATTTCCAATGTAAAGTCCGCAACTTTTATATATGAGCTTATGTCTTCTGCCGAAATTGCCGAGTAATCCGATATTAAACCGCAATTTGTACCGGCATTCCCGTTAACATCCAGTTTAATTAAAAGGGCGTCATCATAAGTAAAAGTTTGTCCATTTGTAACCTCTCTAACTGTGGAATTTCGCTGCAGGCCTGCAATAACCGCGCCTTTGTCCGCTGTGCCTTTTACATCAAAGCCAAGGAATTCTTTGCCAACACCAATCTTTTTTGCCCACTGAACATTAAAATCACCATCCGTTTTTATCGCCATAATTTTATTTAATTTCACGTCCGCTTTTTCCGTAAAATCAATGGTTTGTTTTTCCACATCTACACCGGCTGCCAATTCTTCCTCTTGTGATTTTTTTGGCGCAGTCTTTTGTTTTTTTACATAATTATTGTAATCTTCGTCGGCTTTGTTATTCCAAGCGTTGTAATTCTTAATAAAAACAAAACCGTTATCCTTTGTTTTTGCGCTAAAGAAACCCGTAAATGGTGCGCCAATGCCTACGGTTTTTGTCCATTTGTAATTTCCATCTTTATCTAATTTTATAGCGGTAATATATTCAGGGTCTGCAACTTTTGCTCGTGGACCACCAGCAATAATAGGATTAAGAAGCCCAAATATTGCATAACCTTTGTCTTCCGTCTGCTCTATCGCATAAAAAGATCCGGCGCGTACACTACCTTTTTCATTCTTATTTCTGGCCGGAATACCTTCCAGACTTTTTATCCAAATTGTTTTGCCGTTGCCGTCCAATTTTACGATAACGGCCAGATTATTCGCATTTTTAACTGCAGCGTCATCGTTTCTCTCTGCATTTTCGTTTGGAACGGGAATCATACCTGTTAAAAGGAGATTCCCGTCACTGTCTTTTAAGAAACTTTGATTTAATTTTGTGCTAGAAATAATAGGATCCCATGAAAGTAGATTGGTTTTCTTTGCCCACAGTTTTTTGCCTGAACTATCAAATTTCCAAATTACAAAATGATGGCGAAAATCCGCTCCTTCATATCCAACTTCTGCAACCGCTGCCGAAAGAAAAAAACTGCCATCCGAGTTTGGGATAATGTTTACGGGAATATCCAAACTCATCCCCATTAAAGTTTCTGTCCAAATATTTTTGCCGCTCGCATCAAATTTGGAAAGTAAAATATCGCCTGAGAATTCCTGTTTCTCAAATAATTCATCATTCAAAAAACCGTTTGTTTCACCGGCCAAAATATAGCTGCCATCGCTTAGTTGTGTGATGGTGTGGCCTCTGTCGTTGCCTGCTTTATCTGCCAAAGGATCAATCGTAATATCGTTTTTAGTCTGTATTAAATTTGCCCACTGCTTTTTGCCTTCGGAATTAACTTTCATAATGAACGCGTCATCGTCGCTCATGTATTTATTTATTATTGCTCCGCCGGTCAAAACGTAGCCTCCGTCCGAAGTTAAAGAGAGGCCATTTGCAATATTAGAATCTTTAAAATTATATGATTTTATAAATCCGGAACTTTGAACTTTTGAACCTGTGCATTCGGTTTTATTTTTCACAGTGCTGGCCGCCTGCGCCACTCCCACTAAAATAATGAGGCACACTAAAACCGCCGACACGGTGAATTTAATTGGTAAAGAGAATTTGGGCATTTTTGTTTTAGTTAACAGTATAATTATACCACGAAATGCACATTTTGACTAGTGGCTAATCTGAAGTTATGTTAGAATGGTATTAGTAATTCTATAAAAAATAAAATTTATGAATCAACATTCATCCGGTGCAAAAAATCCAATTCAGAAACTGGAAGATTTTCTCGCCCTTTATTTGGTAAAAAAAGCGCCTTATACCATACCTGCCCATGCGAGAGAAAAAATAGTTGCTGCTGCTCCATGGATTGATCTTTTCTTGATCGTTATTTCTATACCGCTTTTGCTTGTACTCTTGGGGCTAAATTTCGCATTTTTTAGTTTTCCATGGGGAATGATGGGTTCACCAATGATGGGAGCTCATATGTATGGTGGAGTATATAGCGGATGGGGGATTGTAAATATCGTTTTGTTCGCCGTTTTAGCACTCGAGATTCTTGCCATGCCTGGTCTTTTTAAACGCAAGAAAATTTCATGGAAATTACTTATGTACGCATCACTTATAACCGTCGTGGAAAATATACTTTTCTTTAGTATAGGCGGAATTGTGGGCGGAATTATTGGGCTTTATTTACTCTTCCAGGTTAAAGAGTATTACAAATAAGCATTTCAATCTCACATCGAAAGATATATATCGAAAACACCTTCTTCTTCCGTTTCGATTCTTACATTTAAAGCTTGGGTGATTTTGGATAATTCATCTGTGAAATCTAAAAGATGGGCATCTATTGCACCTGGAATTGTGTATTTATCTATAAAACTCATAACTGCTTTGCCTATAACTTCCATTTGGTAAATAAATTCTTTTGTGCTCGTTAAGCTTTCTCTTCTTTTGGCCTTTTTATTTAAATAATCCGGATAAAATTCTACGTTTTCCAGTTTTAAATGTTCTTCCAGATCATTTTTAAATTTTGCCAAATTTGAGGGGATTTTATCTTCTTCCCCTGATTCAAGGTTACTTAAAGCCAAAGCTAATTCGGCTTTAAGTGAGCGGTGTTGTGCTTTTAGAGTGGAAATTAAATCTTGTGGATTCATATAAGCATGATAAACAAATACAAAGTGTACCGCAATCTATGTTTATTTTTCCAAATCCAAAATTTGGTCTATTCTGATTTGAGCTACGAATTCCGGAACGTGAGAGACGAGGATCATGGCGCCTTCGTAGGCGTCCAACGCACGGGCAATAACCGGAATGTGGCGGAAGTTCATGTGATTTGTTGGCTCGTCCAGAATTAGGAGACCTGGCTCCTGAAGTACAAGTCTGGCAAATGAAACCAAGCCTTTTTGGCCTTCGGATAGGCTTCCAATTTTATTGTGAACAACGTCGCCTGTAATTAGAAAACCAGCAGCTATACTGCGAATATTCTGCTCGGTATTGTCTTTTGCCACGGCAAAAAGTGAATCATAAACCGTGTCTTCAAAATTCAGAGTAGAGAAGTCTTGGCGGTAATAGCCAACCTCGATTCCGGGGGTTATGGATGCGCCTTTTGCGGTGCCATTTGCGAGTGATTCCAAGAGTGTGCTTTTTCCAATTCCATTTGGGCCAACTAGCAATAAATGTTGTTTCTTATTAAGAGAGATTTTGCATTTCTTTGTCGTCGCTTTGTGGTTTTTTATCATCGAAAAAGAAGTGATTTTGAAAATTTCTCCCGCCATTCCTTGTTGAATCGGAATGGTGAATTCTCTAATTGTTTTGTCTTCTTTGCGAACTTCTACCTGATTCTCTTCCATTTCTGCAGCCTTTTCTCTCATCTTCTTTGCAACAAGACGAAGCTTGCCTCCTTTGTGTGCAAATACGTTTGCTTGCTCTTTGTTCGCGATTGCCTCTTTTGCAAGTCGCGCATTTTTCATATTTTCTTTTTCAATTCGGTCTGCAATGTCTGCCTGCACGTCAAAATAATTTCCCTCATACTGCTCCACTTTTTTTGTGTGAACATCCAAATACAAAACGCCATCGGTAAAAGCATTTAAAAAGTCCGCATCATGCGAAATTACGATGCAGGTTTTTTCATAACCCAAAAGAAAACCTGTTAAATGATTTATGCCGTCGTTATCCAAATTGTTTGTTGGCTCATCCAAAAGCAAAAGATCCGGATCCGCAATTAAAGCGGACGCTAGTAGTAATCTTGCCTGCTGCCCTCCGGAAAAAGATTTAACAATTCTGTCGTGCGGTGCGTGAAAATTTACAACTTCCAAAACTTCATCAATGCGGCGGCCAATGTCGTAAGTGTGCTCGCCATAAGATTTCATAAAGAAATCCGTGATTGTGAGTTCGCGATCTGCATGTGGAATTACCTGATGCGCAGTTGCCACGGTTACGCCCGGGAAAATATTAACCGCCCCGGTTTTTGGCTTGTGTGTGCCTGTCATGAGCCTCAAAATAGTGCTTTTCCCAGCACCATTTTGCCCCATTATTGTAATCTTAGATCCCTTTCTTACAGAAAAACTCACATCATCCAGAAGTGGTTTGTTTTCTTTAAATCCAAAAGTTACATGGTCAAAACTGACGATTGTGCCTGTGTCGTTGCTCATATTACTCTTCTATTGCTTTGAGAATCTTATCAAGTTTGGAATTTAATATTTCGAATTGTTCCTTTGTCATGCTGCTGCCACCGGTGCTGTGCGCACTTGTTGTGCTAGGAGCCTTTCCAGGAACTTTTCCATAATTCGCGCCAAAGCAGTTGTTGCAATAAATAGGTTTTTCGCCGGAAGGTCTAAAAGGAACTTCGCATGTTTTGCCGCAAGCAGAGCACACAGTTTTGTGCATTTTGCGATCGCTAAAGCTTCTTTCTCCACCAAAATCTCTTTTTCCGCCGAATGATTCTCTTGGGCCGGAATCTTCTTTGCCTTTAAAGCAAGTTCGGCAGAATACAGGTTTGTCGCCACTTGGTTTAAAAGGAACTTCGCATTCTTTGTCGCATTCGCTGCAAATTGCTCTGTGCATTTCTGGTTTGTCACCAAAGCTTCTTCCACCCGGAGCTCTTCTTGCATACTTTTTGTTGCTGTTTCCTCCAGCTTTTCCGTCTCTGTTGTAAGTCATATATTTCTTGATTAAGGCGTTAGTGAGCCAAAGTTTATGCTTCTAGTGCAGATAAAGCAATGGGATATATTTTATTAACGATCCGGACATTCACACTTTAACGGATCTTTAACGGATTCGCTATTTGCTCCATTTGGAGAAAATAAGCCCATTTCGCGAATTTTTGCAGCTACGCTTGGTCCATATTCACTTACTGCAAGTGAGCCGAGTAATGCAATTATAGCTGCGTAAGCGACTTTTCTAATTCCAGAAACTCTCTTTGGAGAAGTTTCATATTCACTGTCTGCTTCACTTATTTCGATATCCTTCATTGGCCTTCTAGGCGTTGCAGATGCAGTTTGTACGCCTTCCAGGGATTCTACAGATACCCAGCGTTTATTATCCCAAAATGCCGGCCAAAGGTGAGTCCCTCCATGTCCTTCACCTTGTTCCCAATATCCGCCATAAACACGAGTCGGGACTTTTATTGCGCGCAGCAAGAGTGCAAATGCCGTTGCCGATATGTTGCATATTCCACTTCTTGTATGGAACATCCTGGCTGCAACTTCTTGTACCGAATTCCCTTCCACTTGCTCGTGTAAAGCATCATCATCATTATAAACAAACAATTCGTCCCATTTTTGAAGGGCAAGTCTTACCTTTGCGGCAACTGTTAGTGCCGGATTACTATTTATACTTCGAATAAAATCATGAACTTCCGGAGGTAGCATGTGGTGATGCATTACGTCCGTTCTTTCTTCCGGCAGTGGTGGATTCCATGCATGTTGGCCTTCTTGATCCAGTCCGGTGTAATAAATAAGCTGGTCCGCCAAACCCTTTACACAATAAACGCCTGTTCGGGCATCTCTATAAAATTCCACATCCGCATTTCTTGGCACAGTTCTGTAAGCGGTAATTTTGTGTCCCACCAAAACATTTAAACTAACTTCTCCATTAAGATTTTGGTGAACAATTGCCGAAGATGCTTTTCTTGGAGTTCTTCTTGGCACATCAACGAATTCCCATTTCATTGTAGAAGCCCAGGCTCCGCGTCTGTTATTGCCATCAAAAATGAAATCAGTTCCAACCGTTGATACATAATATCCAACGGGCATAATACTTTCTGCGCCTTCTCTTCGTTGTTCTAATCTGGCGCTTCTATTACTTCTTGGCTCACATTCTCCTTCGCTAACTTCACGCGCCGGTGTTTTTGGCTTAAGTGGATTTTGTCCAATAGTTGTATATTGAACTTTCTTTTGTGGGCCATTTGGGTGCTCGTCGCCTTCGCCTTCATCTGCATTAGTTTTTCCCATTTTTAATTTTGAACGTCCTCCCAATTTTCTCCTTAATCTCAAATATAATTCGTTAAATATTTCAATTAATTTATCTAATCTATTTGGAGTCTGAATTGAATTTATTTGATCGCCGGAAAGCATCAAGTATGTTGAATTCTCGTCGTAATCTGCAAACTCCGGGAATCTATCGCGGTTAAATGTGTCTATAACTATTGGGGTGTAAAATAGTTCCCTGTTCCAGTCGCTTACTCTTGGTTCAACGTTAATTCTGTGAAAAGCGTTTTTATCTATGCCAAAGACTTTAAAGTCAATTCCGGCAACATGCGCGATTATTGTGGCGATTCTTATAAGTTTTCCGGCAGGATTTTCCGTATCTCCACCAAATTCTTCCGCGTCTTTAATTACCGATTGGAATCTTATTCGTAAATATTTTTTTCCATTTACGGAAACCAGCTCAACATCAACGTCTTCTTTTGCGAGTTTTTCCATTAATTGCTCCAAGCTGTTTTCTGCATATGCGGATGGCACTTTTATGACACGCAAAGAATGGCTAAGGTCTACGGTGCTTTTTACGTTAACTTCTTGAGCCACTGTTTTTACGCCTGCCATTTTTAAAAACGCATATACGTGATCCGAAACCTGCTTAACGCTTCTTGTTCCTCCGCAATCTCTTTGCCCCATTTGGGCTTCTGTTGGGGATTTTGCAATAAGAGCATTGTCGTAATCTCTTTCCCATATGCCTTTTACAAGTCGTGCTGTCTCGGCGTCCATTATATTATCTTCCTGCCCGCTGCTATTAAACTCCAAGTAACTATCATTTGAATTAGTCTCTACGGCGGTAGATATTAATCTCTTTAAAATTCCTTCGTCTTTTAAGTGGTGCACGGCAAAAGATACTGCGTTTGCAAGTCCGTATCCTTCTATTGTGCTGGAATCATGAGATCTCTTTACGCGAAAATTATAATTCTCTGCTTCCCCAAGGCCAATTACAGACCATGGCAAAATACTTTTTTTAGACCATCCGGGGATTGGCAATTTAAGTCCATCTACAAAAGCGTGAGAAATTGGTTCTCCGCAATAACCCAAAACTTCGTTCATACACATTACTTCGCCGCAATCTACCGGAATTCTTTGTGGGGTTGCTGCGTTTGCGGCTTTTTGCACAACCACGGCGTCCGGGAAAAAAGGATTTGCATATAAAAAGTGCGAACCTATTCCGCCTACCATTTCGCAGAATTTTTTAGGAGGATTTTCTATTCTAAAAGTTGTAAAATTGCGCTTTGCTCCCTCCCACGCTCCGTCTATGTGTAAGGCTTTTACGTCTTTGGTAACGTGTTTTCTTGTAATAATTCTAGTTTGTTCGTCTTGAACTTCAACTTCAGCGTGCTCAGTATCGACTGTCGCAAGAGAAGTTCTTGCAGTATAAGCCTGTCCATTTTGATGAGATTTTATTTCGGTGCTTACTCCCAAACTTGCCAAAAACGTTAAGGAACAAGTCGTGCCTCTTCCGTGCATACCAAGAGTTCCATCTCCTCCGCTGTGGCGGAATAAAACAAGGTCCGATGTAGATAAACCTTTTTCCGGATTGGTATTTGTAAATTCTATCGCCTTGATTTTGTCGTCGTCAGATATTGGGAATGCTCGTCCATCAAATTCCACTTTTCTTCCACTTTCATATTCAATAGTTATTCTTGGTGGTGGATTGTGTTTGCGGCCAAAATCCACCATACCCTGCACAAATTCATAAACTACGGTTGGTATATCTCGATCGTATGCTTCTTTTACCACTTTAACTTC